>CAXYYR010000109.1:0-6844 GCA_964293265.1 uncultured Propionibacterium sp. | reverse complement strand
CTTGCTGGCCCCACGGTGGGCCCAGGTGGCGGTCACAGCGCCGGCCTCACCGAGATGGAATCAACATTTGCGCCGGGCGGCATCGTCAGCGCAAGCCGCACTGCAGCAGCGATGTCGGCGGGCTGCAGATAACGCTCGGGTTGGTATGTGTGGCCGAGTTGTTCCTGCATGTCCATCTGCATGTCGGTGTCCACCTGGCCGGGATGCACCGAACTCACCCGCACCACGCCGCGCTCCTCGGCGCGCAGGGCATCGGTGAAGGCAACGAGCGCATGTTTGGTGGCCGCATAGCAGCCCAGTCCGGCGGCTGAATGGAAACCGGCACCGGAGTTGATCGTGATCACCTGACCGTGCGTCTCGCGCAGCCGCGGCAGCAGCTCGGCGGTGAGGTCTGCCACCGCCACCACGTTGGTGTCATAGAGCCGCATCCAGTCCTCACGGCGCAATTCCGAAATGGGCCCCATGATGAGCCCACCCGCCGAGTGCACCACGGCATCAAGGCTGCCGATCTGGGTGACGGCGGCCTGCATGGCGCCGGCATCGGTGAGATCGGCCACGAAGGGTTCGGCGCTGGGCAGCTGTGCGACCATCCCGGCCACCCTGTCGGTGTGTCGTCCGCCCACCAGGATGTGCCAATCGTCGGCAAGCTCGCGGGCGATGGCGCGACCAATGCCACGGGTTGCGCCGGTGATGAGGACAGTTCTGCGCTCAGCCATGACTTCACTGTAATGAGCGGGCGACGGACTCATGACAGCGCCCTGGGTTGGCCCAAGGCTGGTAGCCACGCTTCGCCAGACAGAAACAAAGGAGGCCCCGCTTTCGCGGAGCCATCTTCACTGGCGCGCCCAGAGGGACTCGAACCCCCAACCTCCTGATCCGTAGTCAGGTGCTCTATCCATTAAGCCATGGGCGCATACGCCTTGCGGCGCCTCACCATGGTAGTACCACGCCCGGCCACGAACCACCCGGTGGGGCATGACATGTGCTTGGGGCGGGGTTGGGACGACCCCCTTGTGCTGTGACGCTTACGCACTGCGGTGGGTCGCCCCAACCCCGCCCCAGTCCTTCTCAGCAGCCCAGAAATGCCAAGTGGCTCGTCACCGAGATGACGAGCCACAAAGACTGGCGGAGGTGGCGGGATTCGAACCCGCGATGGGATTTGTGTCCCAAACCCGCTTAGCAGGCGGGCGCCATAGACCAACTAGGCGACACCTCCAGCGACACGAAAGACTATCGGCTGACACGGCGCAGGGCAAAGAATCCCGCCCAAAAGGGCGCCACGATGTGCCTCTCACAAGAAGAGACGGCATGATGGTGGCCGTAACCCCCCACCGAAATTTGGACATGAGTTGGCACAATCCGCCGCAGGCACATCATGCGACGGCGTGTTGGCGCCCACTCATCAGTTGTTGTTCCACCGTCGGCAGGGGTCACGAATGAGCAGGGCCTTGAGCAGACGAAGGGTGGCGGCACCATGGATGACGACATGAACACACCTCGTCGCGCCCGGCGCTCTGCGCCCGACCCGGACGATCCGAGATTGGGCGCCGGCTCCGGTGCTGGCACCCGACCCAACTCCCCCTCCGACGGCAGCGCACATCCGGACGTTGCCAGTGAGCCCCTTGGTGAAAACTCCGGCTTTCTGCACGCCCCAAAATACGGACATTCCACCGACTCGACCAAGAATGCCGACTCCGGCGCCCGCGCCGCTGCTCCGGGCCGTGGGCCCCGACGCGCCAAGCGGGCAGCCGCGTCCGATGGTCAGGCAAGTAATTCGGCAGGCGCCCACAACGGTGAGCTGTTCGACATCGAGCAGGTGGGTCTGCATTCCCCCGGTGAGACCGCCGACAGGGCAAGCCGCAGAGCACCGGCAAATCCGTGGGCAACTGGCAGCCCCTATGACTCAGTGGGCACCTCGACAACCGACCGCTCGGCCTCCGGTGGCCAAGCATCAGGGCACAGGGCTGCCCGGGCAGGCACCGGCACCAAACGTTTCAGCATGCGCGATCCCGAGGGCCGCAGCGCCGCCAAGCCCGACGCCGGCAGCACCGGGGCGGCCGGCGAAGCGAGGTCCACGGCAGACGGCCCGACCACAGCTCCGTCAGGCAAGACCGCACACGCCGCGGGCAATGAGGGCTCGCACGGCTTCGGCTGGACCATGCTGCGCACCACGCTGGGCAGTCTGGTTCCCGGCGCGGGGCTGATGGGCACCCGCCTCACGATGATCGGCACGCTGCTGTTCATGATGACGGTGGTGTTCGGCGCAGGTGCCATCCTGGCCGCCGTGATCCATCCGCCGATCGTGCTGGCCGCGCTGGCCAACTCCAAGGGCCTCATGGTGCTGGGCTTCATGCTTGCCGCCATCACGGTGATCTGGATGGCGATCGTCACCGGCACCTATCTGGTCACCCGGCCACGGCGCATGAAGCGCTGGCAGCGCATTGTCGGCGCCATAGTGGTGTTTCTCATGACCTCGTTGGTGGGTTCGGTGAGCTCGGTGGCTTCGGCCTATGCGTTCGAGTCGGCAAGCGTGCTGCAAAATATTTTCGGCAACACGGGTCGTTCGCAGACCCGCCCGTTGGGCGATTGGGCCACCCAGGACAGGGTGAACATTCTGCTGCTCGGCGGCGACTCCGGCGAGTCCCGCGACGAGGGGCTGGGCATCCGCACCGACACGGTGATGGTGGCCTCAATCAACACCCACACCGGCGACACGGTGTTGATCCAGTTGCCCCGCAATCTTGAAAATGTGCCCTTCCCAGAGGGCAGTGAGCTTGCCGAGGTCTATCCCGATGGACGTGTCTGGGAGGGCAGTGGCGAGCCCGAGGACAATTACATGCTCAATGCAGTGTGGAACGAAGTGCCGACCGAGCATCCCGAGTTGTTCGCCGATTCTGATCAGCCGGGCGCGGACGCCACGAAATTGGCCGTGAGCGGCATCACCGGGCTCACGGTCGATTACTACGCCATGATCAATATCGACGGCATTCAGGCGCTTGTCGACGCCATGGGCGGGGTCACTGTGAATGTGAACTTCCCCATTGCCAAGGGCGGCCATGTCGACGGCTATGGCAGCGAGGAATGCGGCGTCGACGGCAACCTCAGCGTGGGCGCAAACCAGACCCTGGGCGGCGCCGATGCCATGTGGTATGCCCGCAGCCGCTGCAACGATCCCGATTACGACTATGGCCGCATGAGGCGTCAGAGCTGCCTGGTGAATGCCATCATCAAGCAGGCAAATCCCCAGACCCTGCTCACCCGCTATGAGGCAATTGCCGCGGCGGGCAAGGGGCTGATGAGCACCGACATTCCCGAGAACATGCTCGACGACGTCACCAATCTTGCATTGCAGGTGAAGGACGCCAGCATCACCCGCACGGTGTTCTCGCAGGCCATCAGCGGTGACCCGCAGGAAGGCGATGTGGACCCGGGCAATCCGGACTATGCCGCCATCAGGGCACGCATCGCAGCGGCAATCACTGCCAGCGACAATCCCACAGCGGCCAGCTCATCTGCCGCGCCAACAAGCAGCGCCGCAGCCGGGGCCACCTCCGCTGTTCCGGCCACCACTGCAGCACAGGCAGCCACATCGAGCGCAACGGCAGGATCGTCGTCCAGCGCCGAGAGCATGGTCGACGCCTGCGAATACCACCCGAGCTGAGCCGCGCCGGGACATCCGCCCCGGGCACATTCCGGCCTCGGCCATTCGCATCAGCACACACCGCGCACACGATGAACCGGACATACAACTCTCCCGACGCACAATGAATGGGGTGGCCCACCATGTCGGTGGGCCACCCCATTCATCATTCAAGCTGCCGTTGCAGCGCTCCTGCTCAGTGACGCTTGCGGGCGGCCAGCATTGCGCCACCTGCTGTCAACAGCACGATGCCGGGAACAGCAATGCCCGCCATCACACCACCGGTGTTCACTGACAGGCCATCACCGGAGTCAGCCGGATCAGCAGCTGCGGAAGCATCAGCCTCACCGGTGTCTCCACCGGCAGCGGGCGCGCAATCCTGCGAATAGCTGAATCCCCAGCTCGTGGTGGCCCCGGCAGTGAAGCTGTAGCCCTCAGCAGGCACGGCCTTCACGGTGAGGGTTTGGCCGTCGGCAAGGGTGATCGTTCCGGTGACGGTCTGGCCGTCCACCTGATAGATCACACCGTCCATGGTGGGAATGGTCACAGTGTTGCCGGCCAAGGTGGGATCTGCTGGGGTGACCACCGTGGTGGCGCCCTGGTCAACATAGGTGAAGCCATCGGTGAGGGTCTGCGCGGTGGCGTCGGTGCCCGTGTTCGTGGTGGTGGTGATCACCACATCGACCGGACCGGCCGGATGAGCAGGGGTGACAACCGTCCATGTGCCATCGGCCTGGTGGGTCAGTTCGGTTCCCTCAAGCCCGTCAAAGGTCACCGAGGTGATCACACGATCGGGGCTGTCGATGAGCACCGGTGTAGGTGAGCTGGTACTCGCTGCGGCGTCACCGAGGCTGGCAGTGCGATCACCCCACACATACGCATCGGAACCGCACAGGGTCAGGGAGAGCTTCTGATCAGCGGAAATGCCGGTGTAGGCCGAGCACGATCCCTGGCTCACCTGCACTGCAGTGTCGGAGTCAGTGCTGTTGCCATCGCCCAGCTCGCCCGAGGATCCATTGCCCCATGCATAGATCTGACCATCGCCGGACAGTGCCAGGGCGTGAAGCGCCAGCGGACCCGAGGCCACCGAACTGATGTTCTTGCCAGTGGTGCCGTCAACAGCCGTAGGCACCAAGGCCATGCCCTCGGCAGGCATCCCGGCATTGAGCCAACTTGCCGTATCGAGCACACCCCACTGGTAGGCAGCGCCATCGGAGCCAGCCGCAACGAAGCCCATCGCCGAGCCGTCCACGTCACTGAAGGTGACACCGGCAGGCATGGTCACCGCAACAGGAGTCAGTGACGCGGTGATGCCACCGTTGCCGAGCGCACCAGTCCATCCCGCGCCCCAGGCATAGGCAATGCCATCAGAGGTGATGGCCGCAGCACCCTGCGATGTGGCAGCAATATCGGTGAATGTGAGACCGGCAGGCAGGCTCACTTTCACCGGGGTGGTGGAGTCATCGGTGGAGCCCACACCCAACTGTCCTGCACCGTTGTCGCCCCAGGCCCACACGGCACCGGTGCTATCGATGGCCAACGAGGTGGTCATGCCCGCCTCGACGGCGGTGAAGGTGACACCGTCAGGCATGGTGATAGCGGTGGGTGTGGTCACCGGGTCACCGGCAGCAGCACCCACACCCAACAGACCGTCGGTGTTGGCGCCCCAGGCATAGACCACGCCATTGTCACCAAGCGCCAGCACCTGATTATTGCTGGCCGAGATCTGTGTGATCGCCACATCACCGGGCATGGCGACAGCCTCTGGCTGGGCCACCGGCAGGGACTCGCCGACACCGAGCAGGCCATTGTCGGCCGCGCCCCATGAGTAGACATTCCCCTGGGCGTCCAAACCGAAGCTTGTGCGGGTTGTGGTGGCCACTGCCACGAAGCCAGAACCGTCGATTCCGGCGGGCAGAGTGACTGTGGTGCCGCCGGCAATGGGTCCGGAGGCCGGAGTGACAGTCAGCGCATCGGCTGACTCATCAGCAGCAGCCCATGTGACAAGGCTTGCTGCGGCAGTGATGGCCAGCGCCGCAGTAGCGGCGAGTGCAGTGATTTTTCGGGTGCTCTTTGCATGGCGAAACTTCTTCCAGCAGGAAAAGGGGTCGCCGAAAAAACTAGCAGTGACTAGGGGTTTTGCACACCTTTTAGTTTCCTGTGAAAGCAGGCATACACGCCAACAAAACGCACACAGGGGCACAGGAGCCCTTGCCCCCACGCCCCCTGATGCTTGGCGTCTGATGTCAGATCAGTTGTTCACATTCACTGACGACGCTTCACCAGCCATGCTGTTGCGGCTGCCCCACCGGCAACCAACAGGGCTGCGATAGGCAGAGCAGAATTGCTCAATTCACCACCGGTATCCACGCCAACACCGGCGACCGGAGCGTCGGAGGCAGGAGCCTGGGAATCACCGGGATCGGTGCTGGCAGTCGGGTCGGGTGTCACCGAGTCAGAAGGTGACGGCGTGGGGCTCGCCTCGTCGGCAAGATAGGTGAACGACTGCGCGTAGCTAGTGGTGCGCTCCCCCGAACCGTCTGACAAGGCAGTGGTCACCACCACATCAACAGTGCCCTCAACATGAGCAGGCGTAGTGGCCGAGACCGTGCCGCCGCCATTGTCAGTGAAATCAGTTGCGATGCCATCAACGGTGACACCGGCGACCACACGGGTGGGCATCACCATGGCCGTCGGGGTGAGATATGTCGCGGTATCACTGGGCAGATCAGGTGTATTCAAGCCAAGCTGGCCGTTGTTGTCCCTGCCCCAGGCGTAGGCCTTGCCGTCGTCGCCAATCGCATACATGCCGAATCCCGCTGCCGACACGTCGGTGAACTTCACTCCGGCAGGCATAACCACCTTTGTTGGCACATTCCGGGTTTCGAGGCTGCCATTGCCCAATTCGCCAAAGTCATTGTCGCCCCAGGTGTAGGCATTGCCGTCCGAACCCAGCGCGATCACCGAGTCCCGGGTGGAATCCAGCGCATAGGCGCTGCTACTGCCACCCGTGATCACGTGGTGTCCGTCTCGGGCAACCACCGGTGCAGCCTCATCGGGCAGGGCCACCTTCGTTGGCGTGCTGCGATCGATGTTGGTGCCATCACCCAGGCGGCCATACCAATTACTGCCCCAGGCATAGACATTGCCGGCTCTTCACGATCGAGGGTGTAGGTGGGGTCTGAATCCTCCGGCTTCGAGCAG
>CAXYYR010000108.1:0-6850 GCA_964293265.1 uncultured Propionibacterium sp. | reverse complement strand
GGCGCTGGGCAGCCCGGCAAGCACCTCGCCCTCGGCAACAGTGGCCTCATCGATGTGATTCCATGCGTCCGCTTGGGCAAAACGACCCACCAACGCGCGGTGTGGACGCACCAACACATTGTCGGTGCTCATGGCGGCAACAAAATGGTGCAGCGCATCGGCGGTGGTGGTGCGCAGCTCACGTTCCTCGTCGCTGAGCGCTGGGCGAGCGTCCAGAGCGGCAAGCAGGTTGAGCTGACCGGTGAAGCGCCGCTGGGTGAGCGAGGGTGTCAATGAACCGGCAACCTCGGGAAGGTCATGGCTGAAGTATTCAAGATTTCCGCAGAAATCAAAGACGAAGAAGTCCTGTTTGTCATCACCCGGGCCGTAGAGATCGGGGCACAGCCTGGTGCCGCGTCCGAGCATCTGCCAGAATTTTGTTTTTGAATGCACCTGCTTGAAAAACACCAGATTTGCCACTTCGGGCACGTCAATTCCGGTGTCGAGCATGTCCACGCTGATGGCGATGTGAGGTCTGGAATCGGGCACGATGAACTTTTTGATCAGGCCGTCATGGCCGGTCACGCTGCTGGTGATCACCTGTGCGAAGTCGCCACCCAACTGGGGCCATGCGATGTCGAAGCGCTCTTTGATGAAGTGGGCGTGGGCTTGGTTTCGGGCAAAAATGATGGTCTTGGCAATCCGGTCGCCACCGGACACGGTGCGGCCGTGTTCCATGAGCTCGGCGATCACCTGGTCAACGGTGTTGGCGTTGAAGAAATAGCGGTTCACCTCGCCGGCTTCCACGTCGTCGAGTGGTCCGGTGTCGCCCCATTCGAGGTTGTCCCAGTGCTCCTGCTCATCTGCGCTCAGATCGGAATAGTGCGCTCCCCGGGTCATCACTTTCGAGTGAATCGATACGGCGTTGGCGGGCACCAGGTAGCCGTCGGCCACAGCCTCGTCCAGCCTGTAGGCGTCGGTGGGCACGCCGGCATCCAAGCCGAACAGGCTGTAGGTGTCATGGGCAATATCTGCCTTGGGCGTGGCGGTGAGGCCAACCAACAGGGCGTCGAAATAGTCGAAGATTGCGCCATACCTGGCATAGACCGAGCGATGAGCCTCATCGATCACCACCAGGTCGAAGAAGCCGGGCCCGAATCGCTGCGTGTTCTCATCTGGCGTGTTGATCAGGCCCAGCATCGTCTGGTGAGTGCTCACATAGACACGCGCCTCGGTGGTCTTGTCGGTGAGCAGATTAACCACCGGTGAATTGGGCAGATGCTCGTTGAAAGCCTTGGTGGCCTGCGACACCAGTGCTTCACGGTCAGCCAGGAACAGAATGCGTTTTGCCCAGCCTGCCTTTGCCAACTGATCAGCGAGGGCAATCACCACCCGGGTCTTTCCTGAACCTGTTGCCATCACGAGCAGGGCGCGGCGGCGTTTGGAATCAAATGCTTGGTCAATCGCGCGGATTGCGCGTACCTGATAGGGACGGCCGGCAATGTCGGTGTTGATCGGGGCGCGTTCCAGCGCCTCACGGCCATCGCGGCGACGGATCGCCAGCGTCAATTCGTTGGCCGTGTAATAGCCCTGCACGCGGCGTGGAGGATAACCCGCAGCGTCGTCCCACAGCCAGATGTCATCGCCGTTGGTGCAGAAAATCACTGGGCGCCGGCCGTGCATCGCTTCGAGGCAGTCGGCATACTGCCGGGCCTGTTCTTCGCCATCATGGGCGCTGCGTGAGCTGCGTTTGGCTTCCACCAGGCCGAGCGGCATGCCGTCGTTGCCCCACAACACGTAGTCAACGGCACCTTTGCCGCTGGGGGTGGGCATGCCGGTCACCGGATATTCGCGGTCGCGGGTTTGGTCGAGCGCCCAACCGGCCTGGTGCAGGTCGAGGTCGATCATGTTGGCGCGGGTCTCGGCCTCGCGCATGTCGTGATGCAGCTCTGTGGGTTGGGCGCCAGCGGCTTGTTGGGCTTTGACGTGTGCCAGCTCGGTGCGCAGCTGCTCCAGTTGCTGCGCCATCTCTGCCCGGGCGGCTTCACTTTCTGCCAGTTGACGCTCGCGCGCCTCGTCCTGCTCAATGAAGCGGTCGATCTCAGCCCTGGCCTGTGCCCGGCTGACCACGGGGGCGGTGCGCTGGGCAAGTTGCTCATCGAAGCGTTTGCCTTGCGGCACATCCTTGGGGCTGGTGCCAAATTTGAAGGCTGCCCACACCATCACATGGAAAAGCTCGTTGAGGGCACGCAAGGATTGTTCGCGGGGCACCCGGCGGCCCTCGTGTGCGGCGGTGTTGCCGGCCTTGCGCAGGTAGTTGAGCTTGTTCACAATCACTTCACCTGCGCCGGTTCCCCTGCGAAATGCCTGGTTGTTCAGTTTTGAGGCAAGCGACTTGTCGAAGGGCTCAGGAATCTGAAGCAGACCGTAAAGTTCCTTGATGAGCAGATCAACCCCACGCCGTGAATGAAAGCATGCGGTCAGCGGATCAATTGCCATATAGGCCTCAGCGCGCACACAGGCCTCATGGATCAGCGGCCAGTCGGCCTTGAGGAAGCTGAAGTTTCCCATCAGAGCTCACCTTTGAACGCTCGGGACTGAAGA
The DNA here is from genome assembly GCA_964293265.1 of uncultured Propionibacterium sp. GTDB lineage: Bacteria > Actinomycetota > Actinomycetes > Propionibacteriales > Propionibacteriaceae > Propionibacterium. Next base: position 4,267 of record CAXYYR010000108.1, on the reverse strand, counting down.
GATTCGAACAACTCATTATCATATGCCAACGCTGCCTCAACTCTGGTGGGCTGGGCATTGAGGGCGGTGACTTGGGGGGGGAAGCCTTGCTGCCCGTCCGTTGGAACCAGCGGAATTGGCATTAGAGAGAGCTTGGATTTGGAGATGTTCTTCATGGAGCCGCCGGTATCGCTGGAGAGCTGTGACATTCGGTGGCGCATTGCGGGGTCCCGTAATAGCTGGTGGTAAAACTCTGGGACTGATTCGGTGCTGTTCCAATCGAAACGCCAAATCTTGTCGGGAAGCGCCAGGTTGTGGTCGCCGACATCAACCAGAGCGGTGGCGCCTACGAGCTCGGTGGTGTTGGCGCGACTCATAAGTAGGTCGCCCCTGTGCACAACATGCTCTGGGGGTGGAGTGTAGTCAGGGGGAAGTGGCTTGCTTTCGTTTGCTCGGAACACCCCCGTGGTCACTGCGCTGATCTTGAGCACGCGATATTCAGAGGAGTCTGCTTCATCAGCTGCCACGATGCTGCGACCAGTTGAGAAACTGGTTACGTCGCCCAAAGTTGTCGTTTTCAATGCCGTGGACGGATCTCCGAAGAGATGCCGGAAGAGTGCTGCTGCTAGGTCGGATAGTTCCGCAAGGACGGTACAGCGTTGAGCGCGGATGGCGTCGGCACGGTCAAGGATCGCGGCGATCCGGCGCTGCTCCATGAGTGGGGGGAGGGGGATTTGAATTTCATACAAGGTGGCTTTGTTTAAGGTAGCTCCCATGGCGGCACGATTAGAATGGGAAGAGAGGTCCATTGCTTCCAGAGCGCGGAGCAGATATGAACTAGTCAGCTGTTTTGAATCGAGTATTGACAGCGCTGCAATTGCTTCATTGGTGAAGAGTGGAATCTGATTAATTGCCACTTTCCCGATGCTCAGTTTAAAACTCAGGAGAACGGTTCCAGTAGGAATGAGTTTTCCCCGGGCGGAGGCCAGGGGGGTGATCTGTTCTTTGGTGTGAGTTATTTGTGATCCTTGGGCCATGTCTGCGATAGACAGCCAAGGTGTCCCGCTGCCCCACAGCGAAGCGTCGGCACGTGCTGGGGTTCTTCCAACTCGAATCTCACATATGTCACCCAGCTTCACCATCTTCATCCGAGCATCGCCTTCAACTCGGCCATGCCCTGCGCAATCTCGGTGTCCAGCGCCTCAATATCGGCAATGATCTCCGATGGCGCGCGGTGCTCCACCTCGTCGTAGACGATCTCCTTGTAGCGGTTGAGAGAGAGGTCGTAGTCCTGCTCGGCGATCTCGGTGGCAGGCACGCAGAATGACTGGTCGGTGCGAGTGTGATCACGCTCGGTGTCGTTGCGATGGTCCCAGCGCTCCAACAAATCGGGCAGGTCGTTGTCGGAAATGGGCGAGCGACGGTCGTCCAGGGAAAAGCCGTCAGCAGTGACCTCGTAGAACCACACGAAATCGGTATTGGAACCGTCATCGCCAGTGGAATCGGTGCGGGTGAAGAACAGAATGGCCGCCGACACCCCGGCATAGGGCTTGAACACGCCCGAGGGCAGCTTCACCACTGCCTCGAGCTTCTGCTCAGTGACCAGCATTTTCCGCAGGGTCTTGTGTGCCTTCGAGCTGCCGAACAACACACCATCGGGCACAATCACCGCGGCGCGTCCACCAAGCGACAGCAGCTGAATGAACAATGCCAGGAACAGCAGCTCGGTTTTCTTGGTCTTCACCACGCTGAGCAGCTCGGGTGAGGTGGTCTGATAGTCGAGCGAACCCGCAAATGGCGGATTGGCCAGAACCATGGAATAGCTGCCCTTGTCGGTGCCGGCCTCGGCTGCAAGCGAATCGCGATAGGTGATCTCAGCGCCCTCGATGCCGTGCATCAGCATGTTCATCGAGCCGATGCGCAGCATGGTGGAATCGAAATCGAAACCATGGAACATCTCGTGATGAAAATGGTGACGGGCTCTCGCATCGGTGGCCACCTCGTCGTGATGATCGCGCACGAACTCCGAGGCAGAGATGAGGAAACCTGCCGTGCCGCAGGCAGGATCACAGATCGTGTCCGTGGGTGTGGGCGCCATCATCGCCACCATCTGGTTGATGATGTGGCGCGGCGTGCGGAACTGGCCGTTGGTGCCCGACTGCGACAGCTTCGACAGCAGATATTCGTAGAGATCACCGTTGGTGTCGCGGTCTTCCATCGGAATGCCGTCCAACATCTCCACCACTTTGACCAACAAGTTGGGTGTGGGAATGGTGAACCGGGCGTCGCGCATATGGCGTGAATAGTCAGACTCGGGGCCACCAAGCCGATCGCCATAGGTCTTGAGGAACTCAAACACCTGTCCCACATGGGCAAACATGTCGTCGGGGTCTTCGTCCTTGAAAACGCTCCAGCGCATGTATTCCTGACCAGGGCGGAAGGGCACATTGCCCACGGGTGCGCCGGTGAGGGTGTGCTTGCTCTCGGCCAGCAGTTGAAGCTCATCGAGGCGGCGGATGAACAACAGATAGGTGACCTGCTCAATCACCTCCATGGGGTTGGAGATGCCGCCCGACCAGAAGGCGTCCCAGACGCGGTCGATCTTCGACTTGAGCTCACCGGTGATCACCCTCGTCACTGTAATGGGAAGGGCTGACATGCAGTGCCCAGCTCGTTACTCTTGAGGCACCAAGACCGGTTCCGCCCGCAAGGGTCCAGGGCCGGTCCTCTTTTTATTGGGCCGGGTGAGAGTGCCTTGGCTTAAGCTGAGCCCGTCCGCCTCCACTGCGAAAGGCCTTCATGACAACCGGTTATGTCGTCGTCGACACCGAAACCACCGGGCTCTCGCCAGCCAAGGACCGCGTAATCGAGATTGGTGCTGTGATGTTGCGCGCCGATGGTTCCGTTGAGGACGAGTGGTCAACGCTGCTCAACCCCGAACGTGACCTTGGGCCGGTGCACATCCATGGCATCCACACTGCAGAGGTGTTGAACGCGCCACATTTCGACGCCATCGCCGGCGACCTGAGTGAGGTGCTGGCAAACCGGGTGATCATCGGCCACAATGTGGGTTTTGACGTGCGTTTCCTTGAGGCCGAATATCGCCGCGAAGGCTGGGAAGTCGATCTGCCCTACGCCGCCTGTCTCTGCACAATGCAGATGGCTGGCAAGGCGCTGCCCCATATCGGCCGCAAGCTCGCGGTCTGCTGTTCGGCGATGGGAATTTCGATAGAAAATGCCCACTGCGCACTTGATGACGCGCAGGCAACCGCACTGTTGTTCCAGCGTCTGGCGCCTGCCTTCGGTGGCTTTTCGTTGCTGCCCTCCGAATTGCATCTGGCCGACCGATTGGCTCAGGTCTCCATGCCGTGGATTCCCGCAACCCACGTGCCCCGCGTACAACGAACACAAGGTGAGGTGCGCCAGCAACCTTTCCTGGACCGCTTGAGTTCCCAGATTCCTCCCATCCCCGGCGCAGAATTCCAGAACCAATATTTGGCGCTCCTCGATCGTGCGCTGATGGACCGGTTCGTCTCGCACCGCGAAGCTGACGCTCTGGTGGCACTGGCCGACGAGTTGGGTCTGGGTCGTGAAACAGTTGCCGAACTGCACGGCGAATATCTGCGCGCCCTGGTGGAGCTTGCGCGTGCCGACGATGTGATCACCGACCAGGAGCGAGCCGATCTCAACTCGGTGGTGGAGCTATTGGGAATTGATCCTGCCGTGCTTTCCGCCCTCCTCACCGCACCGCGACGTGCGCAAGCACGTGCTCAAACAGTGGGTGCGCAAACAGCAGGTGGTGCTGCAGAGAGTGGTGGGCAGGGTGCTGAACATATTCAGAGGCCAGCGCGTGCCGCAATCGCTGTGGACGTGGAGCCGTTCAAACTCAACGCAGGCGACATGATTGTGTTCACCGGCGCGATGGCGCACGAACGCAGCGAGTTGGAGGCAAAGGCCACTGCGGTGGGACTGCTGCCCCATGCGGGCGTCACCAAGAAGGTGAAGCTGGTGGTGGCTGCCGATCCTGATTCCATGTCAGGAAAAGCCCAGAAAGCTGCCAACTATGGCATTCCCATTGTCACTGAAGCGGCATTCCTCAAGCTTGTAGATGCTCTGTGAGTCAGCCTCGTCTGCTGTGAACAATGCCCAGAAGCTGTGAAACCGATATCCCGTTTCATGGATTCAGCTGTATTTGCAGCCTCCGATTCCGTAAGCTGAGCGCACCCTTAATTACGCCCCTGACTAGGAGTTTCATGCTGAACCCCCGTTCTGTGCGCTTTGCGCGCCT
>CAXYYR010000107.1:0-6894 GCA_964293265.1 uncultured Propionibacterium sp. | reverse complement strand
AGATGCGTGGTCTGCCTGATACGGGGCTGCAGGAGCGGCAGGCCCAGCAGCAGGGAGCCCAGGTGATCGTGACCGCCTACGGTCGCGCGCTGAGCCTGGCCACAAAAGTGATCCAAAAACTGGATCCGGTTCCGCAGATCATCGAGCTCGACGCCGCCAACCCGGAGGCGCTCGCCGCGCTGCCGGACCAACTGCGTGGGCTCGGCTTCGACCACGTTGATGGCATTCTGCACTCCATCGCCTTCGCCAACCCGAAGCGTGCCCTCGGTGGGGCTTTCCTCTCCACCGAATGGGACGACGTGGCCATGAGCCTGCACACCTCGACCTATTCCTATGTGGCGCTTGCCACCGCGCTCCGCGAGCTCATGGGCCGTGGCTCGTCGGTGGTGGGACTCACTTTCGATGCCACCGTGAGCTGGCCCTCCTACGATTGGATGGGCGTTGCCAAGGCAGGCCTCGAATCCGCGAACCGCTATCTTGCCCGCTATCTCGGGCCTGAGGGCATCAGCTCGAATCTGGTGGCAGCCGGCCCCATCGATTCCATTGCAAAGACCGCCATTCCCGGCGCGAATTCGTTCAACGACATCTGGGCTGACCGTGCACCCCTGGGTTGGGATCCCAAGGATGCCACCGTGGTGGCCAATGCGGTGTGTGCGCTGTTCAGCGATCTGTTCACCTCAACCACCGGAGAGATCATCCATGTTGATGGTGGTCTTGCCTCAACGGGTGCCTGATCCACTCATGCTGCCTGTCGGCTGACCCGGTTTGCGGACTAGGCAGATTGTTGGTCCTGCGGGCCAAGCAGATTGTTAGTCCTTCGGACCAGGCAGTTTGTTAGTCCTGCGGACGGGCAGATTGTTAGTCCTGCGGACTAGGCCAGCTGGCAGCGGCGCTGATCGCGGTGCAACACAGCTCGTCCAGCTCGTGGAGCTGATGTTCGCGCACCTGCGCACCGTGACTGTGCAACACCTCAGGAGTGGCTGCCAGCCCTTGCCGGGCAGCTTCGCGCCAGAGCATTGCGCGATCCAATAGTCGCTGGGCGCCCTGGTCGTAGGCGCCACCCAACTGGATCGACGCGGCGTCATCGGGCCGGGTTCCGGCTGGCGCATCCAATCGCCCCAACTCGAGCGCAGCCATCAAGATCTGTTCGTTGAGGGCCTGCGTGGCTTCCGAGGGTGTGGGTGGCAGCAGCGGGCGTTCGACGGGTAGCAATTCCCATTGCATCGCCCCACCCACCGGGTGGGGAAGCCATCCCACGGTGCCACCATGTGCAAGCACGATCACCCCGGCCTCCAATGCGGCAGCCTCGGCGTGGGCGGGGCCACGCAGACCTGACAGACGTCCCGGACGGGGCAGGAGAATGGCCCACTGCTCGGACGGGAAGCTGTTGGCGATCCGTCCCAGCGCAAGCCGTGCAGGAGTGGCCGCATCGCCAGGAAGCCCCAGGACCCCTTGCGGATCGTAGACATGTTGGGCCCGGCCGGGTGTGCCGTCGTCGGCAATACGCAGCTGCTGCTCTGCGCGCGCCGCGTCCAGATGGGCGCAGCTCATGGCATTGAGCACACTGACCAGTCGTAGGCCTTCGAGCAGAGTGTCGGACACGCCGCAAGAGTAAACCGCTGGTGCAAGCCTGCCGGGACCCTGCACGAGGCGCTCACCTTGTATGTTTCTAGTCATGGTCGAGGTGGCAAAACTAACCGGTGTGGGTGTGCGACGTGGCACCGCCACATTGCTTGATGACGTGAATCTCACGATCAACGATGGTGAACGGTGGGTCGTGATGGGTCCCAATGGGGCCGGCAAGACCACTCTGCTGTCGCTCATGTCGGCCCAGAACCATCCCAGCGAGGGCAGCGTTGAGCTCCTCGGTGAGCAGATGGGCCATGTCGATGTCTTCGAGCTGCGCCCCCGCATCGGGCTCAGCAGCTCAGCCCTGGCTGCTCGGATCCCCGCTGGCGAGACGGTGGAGGATGTGGTGGTCTCGGCTTCCTATGCCGTCACCGGCCGCTGGCGTGAACATTACGATCCGATGGACCATGAGCGCGCCGCGGAGTTGATGTCGCTGTTCGCCGTCGCAGGTCTGGCGAAACGTCATTTCGGCACGCTCAGCGAGGGCGAGCGCAAGAGGGTCCAGATTGCGCGGGCCATGATGACCGACCCGGAACTGCTCCTGCTCGATGAGCCGGGTGCCGGGCTCGATCTGGGTGGCCGTGAGCAGTTGGTCGCCATCTTGTCGATGCTGTGCCAGGACCCCGATTCACCGGCCATTGTGCTGGTGGTGCATCACGTCGAGCAGGTGCCGGCGGGTGTCACCCATGCGCTGTTGTTGGACCATGGCCGTGAAGTTGCCCAGGGCCCCATCGAACAGGTTTTCACCGACGAGATCATGTCGGCTGCTTTTGGTCTGCCCCTGACGATCACGCGATCTGCCGATGGACGCTGGTCGGCGCGAGCCCGCATCGCCAGCTGAGCGAAGCGCAACCTCTCATTCCAGAGTGGGTGCATTCCCAGCCGTGTCCATGTTCGGTCGTGCCCGGTTTCAGTTGTGAGGCTCTGCCCGGCCCCCGCCGGCATCGGGTGCATCACGGCGGCCTGACGCAGCGTGCCATGCCTCGTCCTTGCGGGCATAGCGTCCGGCAATGACCCCGCAGACCACCAGCTGGGCCATGTGGAAGATCATGAGCGGAAGCACCAACAGCGGCACCACCGATGGCGCAAAGAGCACCGAGGCCATGGGCACACCGGTGGCCAAGGACTTCTTGGTGCCACAGAATTGGATGGCGATCTGGTCGGCGCGGTTGAAGCCGAGTCTGCCGGGGGTCCACCAGGTGAACCACAGCATGAATGCGAGAATCACCGCCAGGATCGGCAGCAATCGGGCGATGTCGCCCAACGCGACCGTGTGCCAGATGCCCTCGTTCATGCCATCGCTGAAAGCGTTGTAGACCACGGTGACAATGCTCAACTGGTCCACATATTTCAGCCGGGGATGGCCCAGCACGAAGCCTGCCGTCCAACGTCGGGTCAACTGGCCCAGCACAAAGGGCAGCAGCAGTTGGACGCACAGATCCAGGATTGATTCCGCATGGATCACCAGCCCCCCGGTGCTCATCACAAACATGGCCAGCAGGGGAGTGAGGATCACTCCCAGAATGTTCGAGGCCGAGGCGGACACGATGGCACCGGCCACATTGCCGCGTGCGATCGAAGTGAAGTTGATGGAACTCTGCACGGTGGAGGGCAGGATCGACAACCACAGCACACCTGCCACCAGGGCGGGGCTGAGCAGCTGGTTCATCACGGGGTGCAGTGCAAACACAAGCAGCGGAAACACCACGAAGGTGAACACCAGAATGAGCAGGTGCAGCCGCCAGTGCTTCAAACCGGCCAGGGCCTCACGTGGTTCCAGACGCACGCCATAGAGGTAGAACAGGATGAAGATCAGTACTTTTGTGGCGCCGTCGAGGATGCCACTGCCAACGCCATGCACCGGCAGCAGCGAGGCAATGATTGCCGAGGCACAAATGGCGGTGACGAACCAATCAACGTGTATGCGGCGCCACCAAGGGCGCCCCGCCCGACCCTGTGGGGTCACAGAATCGCCTTCGACGCTGTCCACGGGCAACAGTCTAGGGATCCCCATGCCCCATGAGGCCCAGCTGAGGGCTGCCGAGGAGAATGGGCGAGACTAACCTTGGCGCGTGGCCACGCTTATCGACATCAATGACGCCGACGACGAGCGTTTGGCTGACTATGTGCGCCTGCGTGACGTCAATCTGCGCAAATCTCTCGAAGCCGAGCAGGGCCTGTTCATCGCTGAGGGTGCCAAGATCATCCACCGTGCCTCGGAGGCGGGCTATCGGCCCCGATCGTTCCTGCTTGCCCGCCGTTGGCTGGAGGGGCTGGCTGATGTATTAGCCACCACCGATGCGCCGGTCTATGTGGTCAGCGAGGCGATGGCCGAGCAGATCACGGGATTCCATGTGCATCGCGGGGCACTGGCTTCGTTTGAGCGCGATGTTCGCTGGACGAGCCATGATCTGATGGATGCCAGTCGGCTCGTGGTCTGTGAAGACATCGTGGACCACACGAATGTGGGCGCCATCATCCGCTGCGCAGCCGGTCTTGGCTGGGACGGGGTGCTCCTCGCGCCCCGGGCAGCCGATCCGCTCTATCGCAGGGCGATCAAAACCAGCATGGGTTCGGTCTTCGCCATGCCATGGGCACGGATGGACGACTGGAGCGGTGGCCTGGAGACGCTCAAGACTGCCGGATTCACCGTTGCCGCCCTGGCACTGCGTGATGACGCGGTGGATCTCGACGATTTTGCCACACAGATGCGCGCCCAGCCCGGAAAGCTTGCGGTGCTCATGGGCACTGAGGGCGCAGGCCTTTCCTCACATTGGATTGCGCAGGCCGATGTTGCCGTGCGCATTCCGATGTCGCACGGCACCGACCCGCTCAATGTGGCGGCAGCCGCTGCCGTCACCTGTTACACCCTGCGTGCCTGAGGGCCTTGACAGCCGGCGCTAGCCGGAGACCTCACCAGCAGTGAGCTTCGGATGCACCGGCCAATCATCGGGATACAGCGGGGCCAGCCCCTCTTTCTCCTCATCGAGCTTGCGGCGGGCGCGTTTGGACAGACGGTCACCGAAGACGGTTCCGTGCAGGTGATCGGTTTCATGCTGCAGGCAGCGTGCCAACAGACCTGTTCCCTCGATACGCACCGGATCACCGTTCTCGTCCTGACCCTCGCAGATCGCGAAGTCGGGGCGGGCCAACGACTGGTAGGCGCCGGGCCATGACAGGCAACCCTCCTGGGCTGCCGTGAGATGACGTTCCTTGCCCTCGGGCAGCGTCACCACGGGATTGCAGACCACGCCGTGGATCAATTTTTCGTTGATGTCGGGGCAGTTGAACACGAACAGCGCCAGATCACGGTCAACCTGGGGAGCGGCGAGTCCGACGCCGTCGGCAGCGGCCATTGTTGCGAACATGTCTGCGATGAGCTGCTTCAACTCATCGTTGTATTCGCTGACCGGGTGGGTCTGGGTGCTCATCACCGGCTCGTCCCAGCGTGTGATGCGCAGCACCCTGCCGTCCACTGCCCACTGTGCCGGGCTCTTCATGTCGTCTCCTCAATAGTTCGTCGTGCTGCCACGCTGTGATCCAGCACGATGGCACCAGCATCAATTTATACTCAAGGTGATGACTGACACCGAGCAGCTGCCCCAGGGATGGGTTGATCCCATGGGAAAGTTTGCTGATTACCTCGGGCTGCAGCGTCATCGTTCGGCCAATACCGAGCGGGCATATCTGGGCGATCTCCATCAGCTGGCGCTCTTCGCCGTGCAACGTGGTGTCCATGATCCCGAGCAGATCCGGTTGACGGATCTGCGGCGTTGGCTCGCAAGTCAACAGGCTGCCGTGTCTCCTGCGACACTTGCCCGACGGGCAGGCACAGCACGCGTGTTCTTCCGCTGGGCCCATGAGACTGGGCTGGTCACCACGAATCCTGCGTCGGCGCTGCGCTCGCCCAAGTTGGGGCGTCACCTGCCGCAGACACTCAGCCAGTCAGAGATCCGGGAACTCATGGATGCGGCGTCTGCTGCTGCAGCCGACAGCCCCGGCCCCAAGGGACACCGTGATGTGGCCATTCTCGAGATGCTCTACGGCTCGGGTCTACGCGTTGCCGAGCTGTGCGGGCTGGACATCGGTGATCTCGACGCTGACCATGGCCTCGTCAGGGTGCTCGGCAAGGGAGACAAGGAACGTATCGTTCCGCTGGGGGTTCCGGGTCTTCGCGCATGCGCTGCGTGGCAGCAGGTGCGTGAGGCGTGGGTCGGGGAGCAATCCGGCAATGCCCTGTTCCTCGGTGCCCGCGGAGGTCGGATCGACCAGCGTGTGGTGCGACGTGTGGTGCATGAGAGCCTTCGGGCAGTGCCCGAAGCGCCCGACATCGGCCCCCATGGTCTGCGACATGCCATGGCCACACATCTGCTCGAGGGTGGGGCCGATTTGCGCAGTGTTCAGGAAATGCTGGGTCATTCCTCATTGCGCACCACGCAGATCTACACCCATGTCAGCGATGAGCGCCTGCGAGCCGCCTACAAACAGGCGTTTCCCAGGGCATAGGCCCGCCCAGCCCGGATGCCAGACCCTGGTGTCCGTGACGGACTGGACATCACTGGTGCTGGTCAAGATCTGCGGCATCGAGCTAGATGAATGGTCTGGGGTCAACCGCCTGCCCGCCGACGAAGGTGGAGAAGTGCAGATGACAGCCTGTCGAGAGACCTGTTGTGCCCACCAGACCGATCACTTGCCCGGCCTGCACCTGATCCCCGACATGCACCATGCCGACGCCGGCATCAGACATGTGGTTGTAGGCACTCACCGGAGCAGCATTGGGTTGGTTGCCGTGATCTATCTCCACGCGGTTGCCGAAACCCGACATCACGGCGGCATAGCGCACCGTGCCGGACCAGGCAGCGCGCACGGGTGCTCCGCACGGGGCGCCGATGTCCAGGCCGTCATGGACCTCGCTGGCGCCGGTCACCGGATTGGTCCGGGAGCCGAAGGGTGAGGTCATGGGGCCGTCGGCGGGCATCACCGCTGTTCCAGAGGGATTGATCGCGCGGGCACCAGCTCCCATCACGCCGTCCCAACCGTCAGGTGCCGGGTGTTTCACTTTCGTGTCCCGGGGGAGCAGGGCCACCGTGCCCGTGCTGGGTGTGGACAGCCAATCCATCGGATCGAGATATTCCTCGCCACGCAGCAAGCCCCAATGGAGACAGGTCTCGGCACAATGTCCGGCCTGGAGGCTGCCGATTGTCTGGCCCACAGCAACCTGGTCGCCCTCGGACACCGATGCCGTGACGGGCAGAGAGGTGGTCC
>CAXYYR010000106.1:0-6929 GCA_964293265.1 uncultured Propionibacterium sp. | reverse complement strand
ATGAGCGACCAGATCGAGAACCGCATCATCGAGGCCAAGAGCCGCGGCATCTACGAGGCTCCGGGCATGGAACTGCTGTTCATTGCCTACGAGCGCCTGGTCAATGCCATCCACAACGAAGACACCATCATCAACTACCGCAACGAGGGCATGCGCCTCGGCCGGCTGCTGTACGAAGGCCGTTGGCTCGACCCGCAGTCGCTGATGATCCGCGAGTCGATCCAGCGCTGGGTGGCCTCCGTGGTCACCGGCACCGTGACGCTGCGGCTGCGCCGTGGCGAGGACTACACCATCGTGAAGACCGAGGGGCCGGCATTCAGCTATCACCCCGAGCGTCTGTCGATGGAGCGCGTGCAGGACGCCGCCTTCGGGCCGGTTGATCGCATCGGCCAGCTGACCATGCGCAATCTGGACATCTCGGATTCGCGCTCGCGCCTGGAGCAGTACGCAAGCCAGGGTCAGCTCACCGGTGGTGAGGCTGCCAAGCTGGTGGGCGCCCTGGAGCCCGGCAAGGCCTCCGAGATCGCCGACCATCCTGAGCATGCCGGCAGCACCGATGCCACGCCACTGGACAATGCGGCCATGGAGTCAGGCACCGACTAGAAGCAGCACCCGGATCACCAGCACACTGACGCCACCTCGCGTGCGGACCAGTCACCCGGCCCACACGAGGGCGGCATCAGATGCGCCAAGAACTATTTACGACACCGCACTGTTACGACAGTGCACCATTAAGGCCCAGAACCATTGAGACACTGCACCACCACAACTTCACACACGTGCAGACACAAAAATACTGAGCGTCTTGCTGGTCACTTTCCTCCCCCAAGGTTGGACCGGCAAGACGCTCAGTGGTCTTGTCACCGCATTAAGTTTTCCTCGGGCCCCAGCTGTTGCCAGCCAGTGCCCGGGTTGGTGACGTTCACCCGAAGACCCCCATCTTCGGGTGAACGTCGAACCAGGTGAGGCCGTGGGCCGCGGGGACACCCCTATCCCTTTGGCGGCCAGCCCGGTACAAGCTCAAAGGCTTCGTCGGGCTGCCTCACATGGAATAGTTAACAGGCCTTCTGACAAGCCCCTTCACCCGGGGTGGGGTTAGCGATTCCAGAGCGATGTGATATAATTCGCCTGAATTGATGCGCGCTTGACCCACACTTAAAACCACGCTCATTTCACACACTGGATGCCGCCACCCGACATCTGGGTGAGCTCAGTGGGCTCGGGAGCCGCCGAATCGGTGCCGGTGCCCTCGACCGCGCTTGGCACAGCCGTGCTGGACCCGGTGGAATCCGTGGAACCCTCAGAACCACTGCCCGATTCGTCCGAGCTCGTGCCATTCGGATCGCCGCTGGGCCAGGCGGTGAAGTCGGTGCCCAGATGCACCACCACTTCGTCAGCGCCAAGCGAGCTGTCAGCGGTGGCCTGCACGCCACCCAGCTGGGAGGCCAACGATTCGGCCTGGCTCTGCGCATTGGAGCCATAGCTGATGGTGGTCTCGGCGTTCACCTGCACACCATTGCTCGCCACTCCGGCAGTGAAACCGTAGGCGCCGAGTTGATCGATCAACGCCGCTGCAGCGCCCGAGATACTCGATTCATTGACCACACTCAGCGTGACACCCGCGCCGTAATCAGCGGCATAGCTGGGTGTTGCCGATGCCGAGGCACTTGCAGCGTCAGGGTTGAGGATCGACTGCACAATGGCCTTGATCTTCGCCTCGTCCACCACATTGATCGACGCACCATCCTCGCTGGTGCCGAATTCCTCCACAGGCAGTGTGTAGAAGTTCAGATTGGAGCCGTCGAGCGACGAGGCCAGTGACGTGAGATCGGAGATCTTGAGATTTTTATCCAACACAGTGTTCTGCTGGGCCACTTTCACCAACGAATCCAGCTGCCCTGGGTTGGTGAGCAGATTGGTTTCCTTGAGCTTCACCAGCAACGAAGCCATGAAGGCCTGCTGACGCCGCGAGCGGTCCAGATCGGTGAAGGCCAACGACTCATCGTTGGTGTCACGGCGCTGCCGCACGAAGGCCATCGCCTGTTCAGCATTGATCTGCTGCTCGCCAGCCTTGAAATCGGCACCCGAATAGGTGTCAACGGTGTCCTGGTTCACGCACACCGTGATCGGCTGCACCACCTCGGCGATCTGGAAGAAGGCAACCATTGTCACCTCGATGAAATGGTCGATCTCCACACCAAGGAACTGCTCCACGGTTTTCACCTCAGCAGCGCGTCCGGCATCGCGGGCCTGCTGATAGGCGTCGTCATCGGCCTTGCCCTCAGCAGCAAGCTCCTGGGTCTTCTCATCGGCCCCATAGCTGTAGGCCTCCTTGATCTTGCCCTGGCAGACGCCATCGGGGCAGCCGGGGAAGTCGACGTAGTCGTCGCGGGGAATGGAGATGATGCTTGCCTGCGAGCCGTCCTCAGGAATGTGCACATACATCAGCACATTGGAGTTGAGACCACCATCTGAAGCATCACCGGAGTGCAGAGCGTCGTAGATTTCGGCCGGCAGTTCATTGCCGTTGACGTCAACGCGGGAATCGAGCCCCATGATGAGAATGTCGAGGTCACCGCCGGTGCGGGTGTCGCCCAGAGCGCCGGAACGCTTGATGCCGTCATTGGCGCGCCAGATGTAGATGCCCACAACCGCCAGCACGGCCAGCAGCACAAATGCCATCACCAACGCCAGAATGCGACCCCAACGCGGCTTGACCTTGCGCTTGGGTGTGGCGTGACGCTCCTCGGCCGACGCGGCATAGGCATGCTGCGCGCCACGCTTCGCCGCTGAATTCGACGCCGCCCCTGAATCGGGGGCAGCATGCGAATCGAATGTGGACCCGGTTGGCGTGCTGGCATCCGCACTGGCGCTGACGTCGTGGGCGGTCGGTTGTTCGGCCTTGTGGCCATCGCCGCCACCCGTGCGGGGCTCGTCACTCATCTGGTGGTCCTTCCGTGCCCAGATACCAGTTTTCGCAGCATCACAATCTTGGGCGTTTCTGTCTAGGGCATCACAGTCGGCGGCATATGCGTCTCGGACCACCAACACAGGCTTGCGCAACACACTCTCGTGCGTCGTCGTGTCGTCAGCAAATCTGGGGAATTGGCCAACGACACGATTGCATTGTGCCAGCTAAGCCTAGGGTTGAACTGTGTGTGCAGATGAGTTGAACGAAATTCTGGCTTCGGCCAATCGTGTGGTGTTCTTCGGTGGCGCCGGGGTGTCCACTGAAAGCGGCATCCCCGATTTCCGATCGGCAACGGGGCTGTACAAGACCCGAACCGGGGGTGAATATCCGCCCGAGTACATGCTCTCGCACAGCTGCTGGGCCGACCATCCGGCCGACTTCTACGCCTTTTACCGCGCCAACATGCTGCACCCCGAGGCAAAGCCGAATGCCGCTCATTTTGCTCTGGCGCGGCTCGAACAGGCCGGAAAACTCACCGCTGTGGTCACCCAGAACATTGACGGCCTGCACCAGATGGCCGGGTCGAAGAAAGTCTTTGAATTGCATGGCTCGGTGCTGCGGAATCATTGTGTGAACTGTGGGCATTCATACGCCGCCCAGGTGATTGCTGATGCCCCTGATGTGCCGAAATGCACAGAATGCGGCGGAGTGATCAAGCCCGATGTGGTGCTCTACGAAGAGGGCCTCGACGGCGACGTGATGGACGGTGCCACGCGCGCCATCATGGCGGCTGATGTGTTGGTCGTCGGCGGCACGAGCCTCAACGTCTATCCCGCTGCCGGGCTGCTGCAGTACTACCGGGGCGACCAGCTGGTGCTGGTGAACAAATCAGCCACGTCCGCTGATGGGCAGGCCCGCCTGGTGATCCACGATTCGGTGGGCAAGGTGCTGGGTGAGGCAACCGATCAGGTGTTGGGCCGGGCGCCCAAGGCCTGAGTTGGCCGGTGCATGAACCGGCAACTTCCACCCCACACGCTGTTGCCCTCACACGAAGAAGAGGTGGTCCATCCGCCCCTACGCAGATGGACCACCCGTTTGGGGGGTGGGGGGTTGGGGGGTTTATCGACTACTTGAGGACAGCGATGGCATCGTCATAGTCAGGCTCGTCATGAATCTCGGGAACCAGCTGGGTGTAGATCACCTTGCCGTTCTCGTCGACAATCACGATTGCACGGGCAAAGAGGCCGGCCAGCGGACCGTCCTCCATGAACACGCCGTAGCCACGGAATGAATGCTTGCGGAAACCGGAACCGGTGACCACATTGTCGATGCCCTCAGCGGTGCAGAAGCGCCCCGCAGCGAAGGGCAGATCTTTCGACACGGCAAGCACGGTGGTGTTGCTCAGCCCGGCGGCAAGCTGATTGAACTTGCGCACACTGGCAGCGCACACGCCGGTGTCCATGCTCGGGAAAATATTGAGCACCACGCGACGGCCACGCAATGATTCGAGCGTGATATCAGCCAGGTCCTGGCCCACCAGCTTGAAGTCGGGGGCAAGGCTGCCGATGGGAGGCAGATCTCCTGCGGTGTGAACGGGTGTTCCCTGGAATGCTGTGGTTGCCATGGTTCTTGTCTAGTGGTTTTGGCTTGCCAGTGGCCACTTTTTGGGCCATTGGCGCATCCGGGAATAAATGAGTGGTCATACCAACTTAACTGCACAAAGAGGTTTGGGTCGAGGTCCGGGGCAGGGGCCGGGGCGACCCACGCTCTCCCGGCCACCCCACCCCCGCACGCCCCATACATGTGCAAGGGCAGGGGCCGGGGCGGCCCACCGCCGTGCGTAAGCGTCACAGCACAAGGGGGGCACCCCGGCCCCTGACCGAACCTTGTAACGCCAACTCCGCAATCATGAAGGGTGCATGAAGGCCCGGCCCGATGACTTGTGACGACCACTGCCGGCAGGCATGATCACTGGGGTTCCCGAGCGACAGCCGTCACCTCCCGATGGTGCGCGAGGGAACACCCCTCAAGCCGTCGATCAGGAGTTGTTGTTTCATGATGTCTCGCCTGGCCAAAGTCATTGCTGCCACATCGTTGGGCGTTGTTGTGCTCGCGGGCTGTTCCAGCACCGGTGATTCGACGGGCGCCTCGAACAGCGCCCCGGCTTCGGGATCGGTGGCCACAAGTCCGGCGAATGCGAGCCTGGCCAGTGCGAGCTTCGACGAATTGAAGGCGGCGGATGCCCGCGAGGTGATCGATGCGCTGGAGGCCGTGCCGTTGTCGCAGCGGCGCAGCGATCTGCGGGCGTCGGTGAAGTCGAAGGAGCTGACGCTCACCGACACCTCGAACAACAGCGCCACCCTAACGATGCCCGCAGATGCGTTCTATCTGTCGGTGGCGCCCTATGTGAGCCAGACACATTCGTGCACTTATCATTCGCTGACCACCTGCAAGGCCGAGCTCGGCGACAAGACCCTGCATGTGAAGTTGGTCACCGACAGCGGCGCCACGGTGATGGATCAGGATGTCACGGCTGCCAACGATGGTTTCGTGGGGCTGTGGCTGCCGCGCGACATCACCGGCACGCTCACCTTTGATTACGACGGCAAGACCGCCAGCACCGACATCTCCACGGTGGATGATGACGATCCCACCTGCCTCACAACGATGCAGCTGTCCTAGACGTCATTAGCAGCTGCTGGCAGCCACACCACGAACCGGGCGCCACGCCCCAGGCCCTCGCTGGTGGCGCTGATGCCACCGTGGTGTGCGGCCATGATCTCGCGCGCCACGGTGAGTCCGATGCCGAAACCTCCGGGGCTGCTGTCGGCAGCCGCGCCCACCCGGGCGAAGCGGTCGAACACCTCGGCAAGACGATCGGGAGCAATACCGATGCCATCGTCGGTCACGCCCACCTCGATGCGTCCGGCCCGCTCGGCCACGTCAACCCACACATGACCGCCGGCGCTGCTGGCATGCAGAGCATTGGCCAACAGATTGGTGATCACCTGGGCCAGACGGGTGGCGTCGGCAAACGCTGTGCAAGTGGCCCGCGTGGGCACATCGGCGAGGACATGCAGATCAGCGTGGGCAACCACATTGGCAGACATGTCCACCGCAAGATCAACGCCCTTCTCGGTGAATCGCAGCTCCATCGCGGCAGCGCAACCGCGCACCACCTCGGCCACATCAACCGTCTGGAAGTCGTAGTGGAAGGCATGTTCCTGAGCGCGCGACAGCAGACCGATGTCGGCCGACAATCTGGCAAGCCGGTCGGCCTGGGCGCGCAGCACCGCCGATGATTCCTCAGCGCTGACCACGCCGTCCTCCATGCCTTCAAGCTGGGCAATGGGCACGGCGATGGGTGTGCGCATCTCATGCGCCAGATCGGAGAACAGCCGGGCGCGCGATTCCTGCACCGTCTGCAGGCGGGCAGACATGTCGTTGAAGGCGCTCGTGACGGCCTCGAACTCGGAGCCCAGGGCGGGGCTCGGCACACGGGCCGAATAATCACCGGCCGCCACTTGCTCGGCAGCGGCTGCCAGCGGCGCCAACGAGGCAGCAACCCGGCGCATGAGATACAGCGAAACCAGCAGCGCTGCCGTCACACCCACCAGGCTTGCCACCGCCAGCGCGATGAGATTCGACGAGCGCAGCGCCTGCTCCACATGGTGCAGCACGGTGGTGGGATCGGACAGATCGGCCTGCAACAGATGCGAATGGAAGATGGCGGGGCCAACCAGCAGGTCAACCACGAAGATGGTGACCACTGCCACGGCCAGCACCAGTGCGGCGCCGGTGAGGAAACGTCGGCCTATTGACGCGCCTGCTCCCCCTGGACGCGCCAGAGCAGAGCGAGCAGCTCCAGCGTCACTCATCGTCCCTCCCCCATCCGATAACCGACGCCGCGCACGGTCTGCACGAAACGTGCGGTGGCCGCGTTCTCGCCGAGCTTCTTGCGCAGATGGCCTATGTGGGCGTCGACAAGCTGATCGTCACCGGTCCACGATTCACCCCA
>CAXYYR010000105.1:0-6987 GCA_964293265.1 uncultured Propionibacterium sp. | reverse complement strand
GTGAAGCCGACACGTTGTGGTGGGAGCGGAACATAGGGGCCTTCGATTGGGGATACCGATGAGCTGGCTGCCAACCTATGCGAACTTGGGTGCCCAGCGCCAAAGTCCCTTGTCAGCGAGGGTGGTTCGCTGTCCAGGCCCCTGCGGACGCGCTGTTGTCTTAGGCCACCTGCGCACGCGCTGCCGTCCTGACCCCCAGCGCACGCGCTGCTGTGCCGATGCTTCAGCGCACGCGTTACTGTGCCAATGCTTCAGCGCACGCGCTGCAGGAGCACCACCGAGTCGCTCATTGTGGCGGGCTTGCCGGTGGGATCGGTTGCCGGATGGCGACGCGTCTCGGTGAGCAACGTCTTGAAGAAGCGCGGGTTCGGATCGAGGGCCTTGAGGTCCTGCTCGGGCGTCGGGAAATCGGCATGCTCTTCCATGCCTTCGGGCGCCCATGACGGCGGTGCGGCATGGGACACGATGAGCAGCTGACCACCGCGCACCAGGAAACGGGCAGCGCGTTGCAGAATGCGAATGCGGTCGAGCGCCACGGGGGATTGCAGGAAGCTGGCGGTGATCAGGTTGTACTGTCCGCGACCACCGTCGTCAGGAATGGGCTCGCGCGCCCAGGCATCAAGGTCCTGGGTCTCGAAGGTGATCCTGTCGGCAACGCCCTGGTCGATGGCGGCCTGTTGGGCGCGTGAAATTGCGGTGGCCGAGATGTCGAAACCGGTTGCTGTCCAACCGTTCTGGGCAAGCCAGATGACGTCGGCGCCCTCGCCGCAGCCGAGGTCCAATGAGCGGCCTGGGGTGAGTCCGGCAACAACCTGCAGGAAGCTGTGATTGGGCTTGCCCGACCACACGTGCTCGGGCCCCGAATAGCGCTCCTCCCAGAATGCCGTCACCGACTCAGCACCCTGGCCGGCGTCGCCATGGTGATGCCCACCCGGCTGGTTTCCGGACGGCTGGCCTGCAGATGGCTGACTCCCGGAGGGCTGGTTCCAACTCGGCTCGGACCCATTGTGCTGGGCATTGCCGTCGTCAGGCTCCTGGCGTCGGGGAGTTTCGCTCATCGTTGACCCGCTTTCCTTGCAAGCTGTGCAAGCGCTGCCAGCTGGCGGCGCCCTATGTCCATTCTGCCTTGCCCGCCAGCTGCTTCCCCAATGACGAGGGCATTTGCGCCATGCAGCCGCAATCGGTGGGGGCTCGGCGCGGGCATTGTCATGAACCGGGCGGCGATTGTGATCCGTAATCTACGGTGCAGTAACCTACTGATCCGTAGGTTCCTGTTCTCTTCTCGAAGGACCGGTCATGGATTCCGATGACCCGACGCAGCCTTTCCAGCTGCTCGCCCCCGATGGCACGCTCACCGAAGACACTCGTTTCGCCTATCAGGGCAGCGACGATGATCTGGTGAGCATGCTGCGTCAGATACTCATCGCCCGACGTTTCGACGTCGAGGGCGCGGCATTGCAACGCCATGGCGAGCTGGCCCTGTGGCCACCGCTCACCGGTCAGGAGGCCTATCAGGCCGCCGTCACGCAGGTGATGGCAGAGCCCGACATGGTTTTCGGCACCTACCGTGAACAGTCGATTGCGCTTGCCAAGGGCGTGCCGCTGGCCGACATCATGGCGCTGTGGCGGGGCTCGAGCCTGTCGCGATGGACGCTCGACGACGCCCATGTCTCGCCCTATTACCTCATCATCGGCGCCCAGCCGCTGCATGCCGTGGGCTATGCCATGGGAGTTGCCCGCGACAAGGCCAAACACCCCACCGACGAGGCAAACAATGCCGTCACACTCACAATCTATGGCGATGGCGCGTCAAGCCAGGGCGATGTGAACGAGGCGCTGGTTTTCGCGGCTGCCCAGAAGGCCCCGGTGGTGTTCCTCTGCGTGAACAATCAGTGGGCAATCAGCGAACCGCAGACCATCCAAACCCCCATTCCGCTGTATCAGCGGGCGATGGGCTTCGGCATTCCCGGCATTCGGGTTGACGGCAATGATGCCCTGGCCACCCATGCCGTGCTGACCAAGGCTTTCGACGAGGTGCGCAATGGCTCGGGTCCGATGCTCGTTGAGGCCGTGACCTATCGCATGGGTCCGCACACCACCAGCGACGATCCCACCAAATATCGGGCATCCGAGCTCACTGATGAGTGGGCCGCGAAGGATCCCATCGAGCGACTGCGCACCCATCTGCTTGCGCGCGGGCTGATCGATCAAGCCTGGCTCGATGCCCTCGACGCCGAATTGGAAACCTTCGGGGCCCGGGTGCGCGACACCACCCGAGGCCTGCCCAATACGCCCATGTCGGAGGTCTTCGACAATGTCAGCGCCGACCCCGGCCTGGCGCTGCGTGAGGAACGCGCCGACACCCTGGACTGGATTGCCACCCGCCCGGCCAGCGCGTCACAGCTCGCAGGAGCACAAGCAGGGGGAGCCACCAAATGACCACGATGACCTTGGCCAAGGGCCTCAATGCCGGCCTGCACGACGCCATGGAGGACGACCCGAATGTGCTCATGATGGGCGAGGACATCGGCAAGCTCGGCGGTGTCTTCCGCATCACCGAAGGCCTCATCGATGCCTTCGGCGCCGACCGTGTGATCGACACCCCGCTCGCCGAGGCGGGAATTGTGGGCTCAGCGATTGGTCTGGCCCTGCGTGGTTACCGCCCGGTGTGTGAGATCCAATTCGACGGCTTCGTCTATCCCGCGATGGATCAGATCATCAACCAGCTGGCGCGTTATCGGTCACGCACCCACGGCCGTCAATCACTGCCTGTGGTGATCCGCATTCCCTTCGGCGGAGCCATCGGTTCGCCCGAGCATCATTCCGAGTCGCCCGAAGCACATTTCATCCACACCCCCGGCCTGCATGTGGTGAGCTGCTCCAACCCGCACGACGCCTATTGGATGATCCGCCAGTCGATCGAAAATCCTGATCCGGTGATCTTCTTCGAGCCGAAGCGCCGCTATTACGCAAAGGGCGAGGTGGAGACCAGCGGCGCGGACCTGCCGCTCTTCCAGGCGCGCATCGTGCGTCCCGGCGCTGATCTCACGCTGCTTGCCTACGGGCCGATGGTGCAGACCTGCATGGACGCCGCCAAGGTGGCCGCCGCCGAGGGCCGCGATCTGCAGGTGATCGATCTGCGCAGTTTGTCGCCCTTCGACATGGGCACGATTCGTGAGGCCGTGAAGCACACCCGGCGGGCCGTCGTGGTGCACGAGGCTTATCGGGCGCTTGGCCCGGGTGCCGAGCTGGCCGCCCGGCTTGACGAGGAACTCTGGGGTGAGCTCGATGCGCCTGTGTTGCGCGTTGCTGCCCCCGACACGGTCTATCCGCCCTCGCGGGCCGAGAAGGACTATCTGCCCGACGCCGAACGGGTGCTTGACGCCGTCGACAAGTCATTCGACTACTGAGGAGCCAACGATGCCGCAATACAACATGCCTGATCGGGGCGAGGGCCTCACTGAGGCCGACATCGTCGAATGGCACGTGGCGATCGGTGACGAGGTGAAGGTCAACGACAATCTGCTCGACATCGAAACAGCCAAGTCGTTGGTTGAACTGCCCAGCCCCTTTGCCGGCAAGGTGACCAAGATCTATGCGCCGGCCGGTTCCACGGTGGAGGTGGGCAAGGCAATCGTCTTCATCGACGACGGCACGGGCCCCGCGCCCGAACCTGACGATGCCCCGGATGCAGCAGGAGCAGGGAATGGCGCAGGGGATAGTGCGTCCGCTGCCCAGGAGGCCAGCCCGGCAAACGATCAGGCGCCTGCCGCCGATGCGGTGTCGGCGTCAGAGGCCGAGCAGCTGGCCGGCGCGATGACCGGTGAGCGGCTGCGTTCCATCGAGGAACTGTCATCGGCCGGGGCCGGTGATCATGCGGTGCGCCAGATGCTCGTCGGATATGGCCCGGGTGATGAGGCGACCCCCAGCTCATTGGAGCGTCGTCGCAGGGCACATCAGGTGAGCCGTCGCGATGGTGAGGGACGCCCCCAACGTGACCAGGAGATTCCGGTGGACACCGTGCGGCGCATCACGGCCCGCAATGTGGTGTCGTCGCGCACGTCGAAGGTGCACACCTCGGCATGGGTGAGCACCGATGTGACCGGCACCATGGATCTGGTGGCAGCGCTGCGCAAGCGCCGTGAATTCCGCGATCTGCATGTGACGCCACTGCTGGTGTGGTGCAAGGCGGTGTGCCTGGCTATGCGCAACAGCCCCATGCTCAATGCGAGCTGGGCGCCCGATGACGACAGGATTGTGCTGCACCACGATGTGAACATCGGTATTGCTGCCGACACTCCTCGTGGGCTGATGGTGCCGGTGATCCGCAAGGCTCAGGACCGTGATCTGTTGTCGATGGCCGACGAACTCACGCGTCTGGTGGGGCTGGCGAAGGCCGGCACACTGCAGCCCAGCGATTATCGCGATGGCACCTTCACCATCACCAATGTGGGTGGGCTCGGGCTCGACGCCGGCACGCCCATCATCAATGGTGGTGAGAGTGCGATTCTGGCGATGGGTGCGATCACCCGTCAGCCGTGGGTGATCGGCGAAGGCGAGCATGAGCAAATCGTGCCGCGATGGGTCACCACGTTGTCGATCTCGTTCGACCATCGCCTCATCGACGGGGCAATTGCCTCACGATTCCTGCGTGATCTGGCCATGCTTGTGCACAATCCCGCCATGGCCATGGCGTACTGAGGCTGATTTCTTCCAGAGCGGTGCGACGACGCAACTGCCGGCGATGCAGCCGAGTCCGATGAGGAAGTTCCAGTTGGACAGCTCGTACATGAAGGGAATGCGGCTGCCAGCGATGTAATAGACCACCAGCCAGATGACGCCGAGCAGAGCAAGCGGCACGAAGACCCACGGCACCCAGGCGCGACTGGCGATCTTGACGGCCTGACGCTTCTGCTCGCCGGCGTCGGCAGCCTTCTGCTTGCGCTTGGCCACCTTTTTGTTGTCGGCCTTCTTGCGGGTCTTTGATTCCGGCACTGTGCTGAACTCCTTGCAATTCCCGGTGCGGCGCTGGCCCACCTGGCTTGATGACGAATGCAGCAATCGGGGGTCGCGCTGCCACGCGGCGTCTGTGAGACGCACGCCGTCAACCGGTAGCCTAGTGGACGTCGGACCTCCCGGCCCATTGGCGATCGAGCAGGTTGCCTGACTTCGGCGTATGCATGGGGAACTCATGGCTGATGGTGAGCGCGAGCACAGCTCGCAGGCTGAGCCGCCCAGCCGCCACAGCCGCCCGAGGCGTGCATTGAGCAAGCTGGGCACGTTGCTCATCGGCGTGATTGCCGGGTTGTTGTTCGTCATTGCTGCCACCTCGTCGCAGGGTTCTGACCTGCGTCCCACCCGTCAGCAGGATCTGGCTGATCTGGCGGGCGATCAGGATGCCCAGAATGAAGCGGCCCGGGCCAGCGCGAGCGCCATCCAGGCGGAGATCGATTCGCTGGGTGGGGCCGATCCGCAGGCTGCTTCGTCCGATGCCCTCACCGATGCCGAGGCCGCTGCTGGTCTCACGGCAGTTGTCGGGCCGGCCGTTCAGGTGACGCTCACCGATGCGCCGCTTGAGGTGTCGCCCTCCGGCGTTGACCCCGACATGTTGGTGGTGCACCAGCAGGACATCCAGCAGGTGGTTGATGCGCTGTGGTCCGGGGGAGCCGAGGCCATGACCATCCAGGGTGTTCGGGTGGTGTCCACCACCGGCATCAAATGCGTGGGCAACACCGTGATCCTCAATGGCGTGCCCTATTCACCGCCCTATGTGATCGCTGCGATCGGTGATCAGAGTGCGCTGGAAGCGGCGCTGGACGGTTCGAAGAATGTGCAGATCTACAAGCAATATGTCACCGCCTATCGCCTGGGCTATGCCCAGAAGCGTCTTGACGATGTGACCATGCCGGCGTTCGCCGGATCGGTGGCTGCTGAGCATGCCACTCCCAAGCGCTGAGGCGCAGGTAGCCTGAACCCCGTGGCACGCATTCTGGTGATCGACAACTACGACTCGTTCGTCTATAACATCGTCCAATACCTGGCCCAGCTCGACGCCCGGGTTGATGTCTGGCGCAACGACGATGCGCGGTTTGCCACGACTGGCTGGCACAAGCCCTACGACGGTGTGCTGCTCTCGCCCGGCCCGGGAACGCCCGAGGAATCAGGCGTCTGTGTTGAGGTGGCGCGCAGCCTGCCCGAGCAGTTGCCGGTGTTCGGGGTGTGCCTTGGTCTGCAGGCGATGGCCGTTGCATTCGGCGGCTCGGTGGGGCGTGCGCCGCAGCCACGTCACGGCAAGATGAGCATGATCCGCCACGACGGACGGGGTGTTTTTTCCGGGCTCGAGAATCCCTTCGAGGTCACCCGCTATCACTCGCTGTCGGTGGACGCCGAGTCAGTGCCCGATGTGCTCGAGGTCACGTCCACAGCTCTGGACGACGGCGTGATCATGGCCATGCGGCACCGCGAACTGCCCATCGAAGCCGTGCAATTCCATCCCGAGTCGGTGATGACCACCAATGGCTATCAAATGCTCGCCAATTGGCTTGCCGCCTGCGGTGATGCCGGCGCGCCCGAACGGGCCAAGGGCCTCAGCCCGCTGATGACGGCCGTGGCAGGGCGCTGAAGCGCCTACAGAATATCCAGCGGCTGTTGACTGGTCGGCGGTGGGAATTCGGCGTCCAATGCGTTCAGCTCGTCAGCGCTGAGCTCGATGTCGGCGGCGGCGATATTGGCGCGCATGTGTTCGGGGCTTGAGGTCTGCGGGATGGCCAGCGTGTTGCCGTCGCGAATGGTCCAGGCAAGCAACACCTGCGCGGGAGTCACGCCATGGGCCTGCGCAATGGACGCAACAGCGGGGCTGGCAAGCATCTCGTCGCCGCCACGATCAGCCCCGGCACCCAACGGACAGTAGGCAATCAGCGGAATGCCCAGGGCATTCTGCAAACCCTTGACCTGCCACTCCACCCCCCTTCTCGACAGGGTTGAAAG
>CAXYYR010000104.1:0-7022 GCA_964293265.1 uncultured Propionibacterium sp. | reverse complement strand
ACGCGGGTTCGATTCCCGTCGTTCGCTCCACTGGCCCGTCATCGGCTCCGGTTTCCGGGGTCGGGGGCGTCCTGCATCACCGATTCACGGCCCTGTCACGGGCTGGGTCATCTTGGTGCTCCCTAGACCGGCTGGTTAGGATTGGCGGGCGTTGTGTTTTTGCGCCTGCGCGTCGTGTCCCAATATCAGGAGTCCTAGTGCCCAGCACCGTTGAAAAGTTGAACCCGACCCGGGTGAAACTCACCATCGAAATGCCCTTTGTCGAGCTTCAGCCGAAGATCGACGCTGCCTACAAGCAGATTGCAGAGCAGGTGAACCTGCCCGGTTTCCGCCGCGGGCATGTGCCGGCTCGACTCATTGATCAGCGCTTCGGCCGGGGATCCGTGCTGCAGCAGGCCATCAATGACGCCATTCCCGAGGCCTATGGCAAGGCTGTCCAGGACAATGAGCTGTTCCCGCTGGGCCAGCCCGATATTGAGGTGTCCAAGCTTGAGGACGGCGACGTCGTTGAGCTCACTGCCGAAGTTGATGTGCGTCCCGAGTTCGACATTCCCGAGTTTTCCGGTCTCAAGGTTGAGGTGGAGCCCGCCAAGGTGGACGACAAGGACGTCGACGAGCGCGTGAAGTTGCTCCGTGAGCGTTTTGCCAACCTCAAGGAGGTCAAGCGCGCCGCGAAGACCGACGATGTGGTGAACTTCGATCTCTCCGCCTCACAGAACGGTGAGCCCGTTCCCGATGCCGAGTCGAACGGTATGCAATACCGCATCGGTGCCGGTGGCATGGTCGACGGGCTGGACGATGCCCTGGTGGGCATGAAGGCCGGCGACGACAAGACCTTCACCTCACAGCTCATCGGTGGTAGCCATGGTGGCCAGGATGTTGACATCAAGGTGACCGTGAACAAGGTCAACGAGCAGGAGCTTCCGGCGCTTGATGCCGACTTCGCCCAGCTAGTCTCCGAGTTCGACACCGTTGAAGAGATGCGCGCCGATCTGCGCGAGAATCTTGAGCGCATGGCCCGCATCGGCCAGGCCAATGAGGCCCGCGACAAGATTGTTGAGAAGATCGTTGAGAAGGTCTCCTTCGAGCTGCCGCCGGCGGTGCTTGAGGCAGACGTCAAGGGTTACCACGAGCAGATCGAGTCGCAGCTGAACCAGTCGGGACTCACCGTTGAGCAGTACTTGGCCGAGGCTGAGGACGAAAAGGCCTCAACCCCTGAGGAATTCTGGGAAGAGATTGATCAGCGCGCCGAGCAGGGCCTGCGTGCCCAGATCGTGCTGGACAAGCTTGCCGAAGAGCAGAACGTCGGTGTGAGCCAGGAAGAGTTCACCCAGCTCATCATGCAGAAGGCCCAGCAGAATGGCACCTCGCCCGAGCAGGAACTGCAGCACATGAGCGAGCACAACCACATGCCTGAGTGGATGAGCGAGGTGCGTCGTGGCAAGGCCCTGAACACCATTGTTGATGAGGCTGTTGTCACCGACACCAAGGGCAAGACGGTTGAGCTGAAGAATCTGCAGGCTGACGGCACCATTGCCGAGCCCGCAGCCGATGAGGCTGACAAGGCTCCGGCCAAGAAGACTGCAGCCAAGAAGCCCGCTGCGAAGAAGGCACCCGCCAAGAAGGCTGACGACAAGGCCCCGGCTAAGAAGACTGCTGCCAAGAAGTCAGACGACGCCAAGTCCGGCGACAAGGCACCCGCCAAGAAGGCTCCGGCCAAGAAGCCCGCCGCCAAGAAGGCGCCCGCCAAGAAGGCCGACGACAAATAACAGTCACCATGCACGTGTGAACGCCTGACACTCAATCATCCGGTTCGGGGTGGCTGGGAGGTCTGGCCAGCGAAGGGGAGCTCGTCCTAGTGATGGGCTCCCCTTCGTATTGCTGTCAATCTTTCGTATTGCTGCCAATTGGGTGCCCAGCCGGGAAATCACCCGGTGGGGGACCTGCCCACTGCTACGCTGGCGCCGCCTGCTTGCCCCAACGCAGGCGCACGCACCGGAAGGACCTGCCACATGGGTCAGAATGATGAGCCCGCCGAGCACATCGCTGAGGAGTCGCCCGCACTGTCGGTGCCCGATTCCCATAATGCCGTGCCTGCTGGGTCTGTGCCCGATGAGTCTGCGTCAGCAAGTGGCGACGTGCCTGCTGCGGTGCATGGCGCCACCTCAGCGCTGGCATATTCGCCCGAGCTGGCGGCCTCCCGCGGTGGTGCAGCCCAGAGCACCGGTACAACCCCCCGAAATGGTGCAACCCAGGGTGTGGTCTCCGGAATGCCACGCTATGTGCAGATTGCGGCAGGTATCGCGCTGAGCTTGCTGGCGTTGTTGTTGCTGAAGGAGTTCGGCAGCACTTTTGCGCCCATGTTTCTGGCGCTCAATTTCATGGTCACGGCATATCCACTGCACACCTGGCTGGTGCGCAAGGGATGTCCCTCGGCGCTGGCGGCGATTGCCACCACCCTGGTGGTTTTTGTTGTGTTGTTGGCGATGGTTGCCGGGCTTGTCTGGGCGGTCAATGAGATGGTGCGATTGCTGCCCACCTACAGTCAGGAATTCACTGACCTGTACAACTGGTGCATCGATCTGGCTTCCCAGCTGGGGTTCAGCCAGGAGAGCCTGATGTCGGCCTTCAAGAGCATTGATCCCAACAGCATCGTGTCTGCTGCGGGGTCGGTGCTGAGTGCGTCGTCAGGCCTGGTTGCCCTGCTAGCGGTTCTGGTCACCACCCTGGTGTTCATGGCCATGGACACTGCTGGTTTCGCCGGACGCATCAGAATTGCCGGCTCCACCCATTCGCGCATTGTTGGTGGCCTCATCGCCTTCAGTCGCGGTATCCGCCGCTATTGGGTGGTCACTACCGTTTTCGGTTTGATCGTTGCTGTGCTTGATGTGATCGCTGTGGCGATCATCGGGGTGCCGCTTCCCATCGTCTGGGGCTTGTTGAGCTTCCTCACCAATTACATTCCCAATGTCGGCTTTGTTGTCGGCCTTGTGCCGCCGGCCTTGGTGGCCCTGGTGGCGCTGGGCTGGAAGCAAGCGCTCATTGTGGTGGTGCTCTATTGCGTGCTCAATTTTGTGGTGCAGTCGATCATTCAGCCGCGTTTCACCGGCGAGTCTGTGGGCGTCACACCCACTGTGTCGTTCATCTCGTTGCTGCTGTGGGGCATGGTGTTGGGCGGTCTGGGCACGCTCATTGCACTGCCCATGACGCTGCTGGTGAAGGCGCTGATCATTGACACTGATCCGAAGGCCCGGTGGATCAATGCATTCCTGGCAAGCAATCCGGCTGATGCGGATGGTGCTGCTGAACAGGCGCCGGCCTGAGCCATTCCTCGCCGAGTGGCGCCAGTAGGCAGACGGTTGGCGTCCACTAGGCTGAGCTCAACGTTGTTGCTGGATTTGGTCCGGATGCCTTTGCGTCCGGTTGTCGTGGTGGAGGAGATTTCCATGGACGAGGCGGACACTCCGCGCAGCGCCTTGGTGCCTCAGGGTCCCTTCCGTGGTCAGCCCCATTGGCTGCCGCGACTCAGCGTGATCTTCATCGCCATGATCGGCATTGCTGGGTCCATCTGGCTGTTCCGGCAACTTTCCTGGCTCATTGCGCCGGTGTTCCTCGGGCTCAATCTGGTGATCGCGTTCTATCCCATCTATGGTGCGCTCACCCGCCGCAAGGTGCCCAAGGTGCTGGCAGCGCTGTGCATGGCCCTGGCTCTGTTGGCCGTGCTCATCCTGGTGGTGGCCTGCGTGGTGTGGGCGGTCGGCACCCTGATCGGTGCCATTCCCGGCTATGTTCCGCGGGTGCAGGAGCTCTACGGCACCGTATTGCAGTGGTTGGTTGACCATGGGGTCAGCACTGACGCTGTGAACGGCTTCTACAGCAACATCGATCCCAACAATCTGATTTCGGCGCTGACTGGTGTTCTGGGTTCCATCTCGGGTTCCATCGGTGCGGCGACGGTGGCGCTCACCACCATCTTGATGCTGCTCATTGATTCCACCGGGTGGAAACAGCGTCTGGGCATGATTGAGCAGGGCCATGCCCGAGCCATTGCTGCCATCAGGGATTTCGCCACCGGCACGCGGCGCTATTGGATCGTGTCGATGATCTTTGGTGTGATCATGGCTTCGCTCAATGCCATTGAGCTGAAGATTCTTGGTGTGCCGCTGATGGGTGTGTGGGTGGTGTTGACCTTCGTCACCACGTTCATTCCGTCTGTCGGTTTCTTCTTTGCCATGATTCCACCGGTGCTGGTGGCGCTGATTGCCAATGGCTGGAAGAACGCACTGGTGCTCATGGTGGTGTATTTCCTCACCACATGGATTGTGCAGGGCTTCTTCCAGCCGAAGTTCACCGGCAATGCGGTGGGTGTGAACATCACCACCTCGTTCGTGTCTCTGCTGTTCTGGGCCTGGGTGTTCGGCCCACTGGGTGCGCTCATTGCGTTGCCAGCCACCCAACTGGTGAAGTCCCTGGTGCTCGACGCCGATCCCAAGTCCCGATGGGTGAGTGCCTTCATCGCTGCGGAACCAGATGTGACGGGTGCAGATCCGCAAACATAGGGGAGTGGTGCATGCTGCCGCTTTTCTTGACAGCCATGGACTGGTTGAAATGACAGCTTCTTGATAGCCTGCGGCTAGGCGATTCACCCCTTCGCCAGCCCACTATTGCGCTGATTCCCTTCCCATGGTTTTCTGTTTTGGCGCCTTTGATTCCGGATGAACTTCCGGGCTTGGAGACCCCCATGTACACCCCTGTCCCTGCTGTCGCACGCCGCGCTCCGCGCTGGATCCGGTCTGTGTTGGCGGTGGCGCTGTTGGTGACGGGGTTGAGCGTTGCTCAGCCCGCACAGGCAACTGATGATGATGGCGACGGGATCAGTTGGTCGTTGGGTGCAGACTGCGCTGTGCCAACTTATGAGGCTGGTGCTGTGTACGGCAGTCCTGAGGATTGGCAGTCGGAATGGGTGGAGGGCACGCAGGTGCCTGTGTGCAAGTCGGTCGATGGAGGCACTCCGCAGGTTGTGGGGACTGTGACGGTGGAGCGCATGACCAACAAATCGGTAAATATGTCGACCCTCGGCAACATGAATTATTCTCCCAGCATTCTGAGAATCGAGTCTCCGGCTGCTAACGGGATTCCATTTATAAGAATGGCACCTCCTTCGAACCCTTTGGTGACGGGGCATGTGGGAAATGTTATCACAATCGATGGATCGACCAGCGGATATAATTCGTTGTATCCGGATGGTGATGTGCCTGCAGGAAAAGATAATACTGCCTTTGTGGCCCTGTGGGTTGATATGAATAGTCATGGTGTTCCACAGGTTGATTCCGTTTTATTGGATGGCGGAGATGAAGGGGATAATCTGCCGCGCGAAGTGCCAATTGTGTGGGAGCCCATCGATCAGATGACAGACTGGCAAGGTGAAAATGGTCGGGAACTCATGCGTGAGGGTTTGGCCACAGCTGACTTAGTCTTGCATCGTAGCATTCTTGAAACTGGTGAGGTGAAAACCTTCCACGAAAGGGTTAATACACACGTCCAAGCGAGATATTTTGAAAGCTCGACAATGCTGACTTTGGCGACGTTACCGGACTCTGACTCGGAGCAGATTCCGGTAATAAGTGGACAGAATGTTGAGCTAACTGCTGATTTGGTGCCACCACGTGATGGCTATGTGTTTCGTGGTTGGAGTACACAACCGAACGGGGCCGGGGCCACCTATCGGGTTGGTGACTCTTTTCTCGTCCCTGATCTTTCAGAGTCGACTGAGGGCGTGGTGCTATACGGGATCTGGGAACAAAGTGGTGTCAATGTCGTCAACCGATATGCACAGTATTGGGTTTCTGCTGCAGCGATCGGAATTGGCGTCGGAGACCCAATGCCCTGGAACTACATTGATTCAAATTATGGTGAAGAGGGTAGTCTACTAAATTTGGAGGGACTTTCTTACCCCTACTATCTGTATAATTATTTTTTCACCTTCAGTGGGTGGGCAACAGAGCCAGATGGAAGTGGGGTCACTGTTCCAAGCGACAGTTTTGGTGCTGTTGATGGGTTTGCGCTGCCTCCCGGAACTACAAATCTTTATGCCCAGTGGTCAATTAAAATGCCTTATTATGCAAATGATACAATTTATCCAAGTCAATCAGAAGTAGCCTCAGATCTTATTCCCTGGAATGGGATTGGTTATGATTATGATATTCCACCAATTGTTGTTTCGGAGCCGAAATTTCAACGCGAAGTTTATCGGTTTACTGGTTGGAATACTCGAGCTGATGGTTCCGGTACGGCCTTTCAGCCTGGGGATCTATATCAACCTGGGGCCTATCAGGACTCCGGTGGAGCATGGTATGACATCAATTACGGTCTGTGGGCTCAGTGGGCTGAGCTGTTCGACGTCGCCTATGAGTTCGTAGATGCGAATGGGAATCCGGTGCCTGCTGATGTGCAGGCGTTGATTCCGTCCGGCGCAGAGGTTGTGGATGGCACTGCGGTTACGCCTGCCGCGCTTGGCACGACCGAGGTCGCAGCCGAAGGTGGCACGTGGGTGTTCCGTGGTTGGGATTCTGATGGGGTCGAAATTCATGCCGACCACACGTTCGTTGGCACCTGGGAGTTTGTGGCTGCGTCTGTGGCTGAGCCGAGTGAGACTCCGGATCCGGCTGATCCTTCAATCGCAGATCCAAATGCTCCATCTGATGGCGGAAGTTCTGGTGCTGGTACTCCATCGGTGTCCACCGGTGGGTCTATCGGACAGAATGCCGGTTTTGCCGGTGGTGCTGCATTCCTGATTGTTGGTCTTGCCGGTCTTGGCTGCTGGCGACGAGTGAAGGTGACGAAATGATACGCATCGGTTCCTCCGAGTCGGCTGTTGCCAAGCACAGGTGGTCGCACTGAGTCAGGACTCTCTTGGCGTTGGCGCTGCTGGTGACGGGACTCAGCGTCACTGAGCTCGCACAGGCAGAAGGTTTCAACGACTTTCAATGGTCGCTCGGCGAGGACTGTGCTGTCCCGCTAGG
>CAXYYR010000103.1:0-7052 GCA_964293265.1 uncultured Propionibacterium sp. | reverse complement strand
ACGACGCGATTGGGCACCAGGCCCAATCGCGAGGCTGAGCTACTGGTGCATATGGGCAAAGCAGAATTGGCGGAACTCACCCGACGTGCTGACGAGGTTGATCTGCCCGTGTCCACCTATGCGCGTCAGGTGTTGATGGCCACTCCGTCGGCTTCTGGGGCCAGTCTGTCTGATGCGAAGCTTGAAAAGACTGTGGAACAGGCGGTCGAGCGTTCGGTTCGCAAAGCAATTCACGAGGCGTTGCGGCCGGAGCCGGATGGCAACTAGAGCTCCGACAAGGGGTTTGGTGCTGCGGCGAAATCGCGTGTTGGCAGCAATGCGAAACTCGGCGACATTGGAGCGGGATTTGTCAGTGGACGCGCACATACTATGAGTAAGACCCCGTCGTGTGCGGGGCATATCAGAGGGAGGAGGGGTCATGGCCAACGTGCATGACGTGGCTGCATATCTGCTGCAGGAGGCAGGTCAGCTCACCACCATGAAACTGCAGAAGCTCCTCTATTACTCACAGGGTTGGTCGCTCGCCTGGGACGGCGTCCCTCTGTTCAACGAGGAACTGCAGGCCTGGGCAAACGGGCCTGTTGCGCCCGCCGTGTTCCGGCAACATCGTGGAGAATTCACCGTCAGCGAGTGGCCCCATGGTGATGCCACAGCGCTCAACACTGATGAGCAGGAGACCGTGGATGCGGTGCTCGACGCTTACGGTCCGCTGACGGGTCAGCAGCTTGCAGACAAGAGCCACACTGAACGGCCCTGGCTTGATGCGCGTGGCGATACCGCGCCGGGAGAAGCCTCCAAGGCGAAGCTGGACCTCGCCGTGATGCAGGACTACTTCGGCGGTCTGGACCAGCTGGGCGACGAATAGTCGCGTCGTGAGCAAAGCCAAGAAGCGTATCCGGGAACAATTGGCCCCACCTGGTCGAGGCAAAGAACACGATGCCCACAAGGCTGCTGCACCCCCACGAACGGGGCATTTTGCATGGTCAGCCCGGCGCCTTGATCACGAATATGAGGGCTTGTGGAATTGGCACCTCGAAGCTGCTGAGACCAATATCTTGCTCGGCACCTTGGAAGAAATGGCTCGATGCACGTGGACGGAAATCGAATCATCCAGGACCGGTGGCACGAACCGCCACAAGAAACACCACAGCATGCCAGTGGGTCAACTCTGTGGAGAAGCTCGCAATCGACTGGTGCACCTGTTTCACAATGAGGAATTGCCGGAATCTGTGTTCCGCTTCCGACTCAGTGGTAAATCGCGGTTGTGGGGCATCCGCCGCGGCGATGTGTTCGAGCTGCTCTGGTGGGACCGCGACCACAAGGTGTGTCCGGTTTCCAAGTGATGGAGGTTGCCTGCCTCATAAGATGCAGCCATGGCCGAGACAGTGAAGCCCGAGCCCGCCACATCCGATGGCGCAGTACTCAACACCACAGTGCCCAATGTCCCGACGTCCACCGGTACAACGCCCGGTCGCAGCACTTCCTACGACATCGGGGTGGAGCTGAGCCGTGCGGTGAACCCGCTGGTGCTGGCGCTCGATATTGGCTCAACGTCCACGCGGGCATGTGTCTATGACGCCCAGGCCCGTCCAGTGGCGGGTCTGCAAGCCGAGGCCCGACACCAGTTCCACGAGACAGCCGAGGGTGCCTCGGAAATTGACGCCGATGCCATGGTGGCTGAAGTCGCTGAGCTGATCACGCACACCGTTGAGCAGATGATGCCGGGAGCAATCAGTGCCGTGGCGATGGACACCTTCGCCAGCTCGCTGGTCTGCGTCGATGCGCAGGGCCAGGCCCTTACGCCGTGTTTCAGCTACGCCGATTCCCGCTCGGCCGACCACGTGCGGCAGCTGCGCGCCCGGCTGGGCGATGCTCATGCCCATCAACTCACCGGGGTGCGGCTCCACACGAGCTATCTGCCTGCTCGGCTGCTGTGGCTGGCTGACGAGCATGCCGGGGTCTGGGATGCAGCCGCCCGGTTTGTGTCCTTGGGTGAATACATCTGGACCAAGCTTGCCGGGGTCGGCGCCTGCGCTGTCTCGACGATGGCCTGGGCTGGGATGCTCGATCGGCACACCGGCCAGCTGAGCCCCGAACTGCTTGAAGTCACCGGCACCAGCGCAGACCAGTTTGGCGAACTTGCTGAACCAACCGAGGGATTTTCTGCGGTGCCGTCTGAGCTGCAGGCTGCCGGAAGTGCACCAGCTGGGAGCTCGTCGGCGAGCGTGGCCGCCCGCTGGCCTGCCCTCGCCGATGCCGTCTGGCTGCCAGCAGTGCCCGATGGTTTCGCGTCCAATATCTGGGTCGGCGCCACTGATCCCGACACGGTCGCGCTGTCGGCAGCAACGTCGGGAGCCCTGCGCGTGATCGTGCCCGGCACGCCAGAGCAGGTGCCTGAGGGTCTGTGGGCCTATCGGGTGAGCGAGGACGCCTCGATTGTTGGCGGCGCCCTCAATGATGTGGGTCGGGTGGTCACCTGGCTGGGCAAAACACTGGCACCCGTTGATGCCACCGAGCGTGATGCTGCCCTGGCGGACGCCCCGAAGCCCGGCACTCCGCTGGTGTTGCCCTTCCTCACCGGTGAGCGGGCGACTGGTTGGGCTGGCGATGCCCGGGCGGTGTTCGCTGGAGTGAGCGCCGCCACCGATGCGCTGGCCATGTGGCGTGGTGCCATCGAGGGTGTTGCCGTGAGCTATGCGCGGGTGTTCGGGCAGCTGCGTGCGGTGAACCCCGGGATGTCACGAGTAGTGGCATCCGCCGGTGTCACCCGGCATTTCCCGGCTGTGCTCGATGTGGTGACCAATGCCCTGGGGATGCCTGTGCACAAGATCATGACCGAGCGCATGACCATGCGTGGCACCGCGATTTTGGCGCTGCAAGCAGTGGGCTCTGATGTTCCGTTGGCCGAGCTTCCTGGCGGGGGAGTCTGCCAGCCCGATGCTGCCCAGGCCGACTACTACGCCGAGCTCCGTGGACGCTTCGAAGGGCTTTATGGACGCGTCGTCTAGCGCCCGCTGAACCAATCTTCATCAACCCATTGCATTCGTACTCTCATGGGCGCATACTGATTGTGCGCAACACGCATTCGCAGTGCAGAGAATGCATCACCACCGTAAAACCCACACACCCGGAGGCAACGATGCCGACAAGTGCAGGCGTGCAATCAGTGACCGAAGAGCCAGATCTGGAAACCCCACTGGCCAAATCCACGATCTCGAAGGTGAAGCGGCGTCTGCTTCCCGTGATCGTGCTGCTCTATTTCATCGCCTATCTCGATCGCAACAATGTGGGCTTCGCCCACGACGGACTCTCCCAGACGCTCGGCCTCACCGAAGCGGCATTCGGTTTCGGCGCGGGCGTCTTCTTCATTGGCTACACGCTGTTTGAGGTGCCCTCGAACGGCGGCATGTATCGCTGGGGCGCCCGCAAGTGGATCGCCCGAATCCTCATCACCTGGGGAATCGCGGCTGCGGCCATGGGCTTCGTGCAGGGCGCCACATCGTTCTATGTGATCCGCTTCCTGCTGGGCGCTGCCGAGGCCGGCTTCTTCCCCGGCGTGCTGTTCTATTTCACCTTGTGGTTCCCCAAGAAAGAACGAGTTGCTGCGCTGGGTCTGTTCATTCTGGCCCAACCGCTTGCGAATGCCATCGGGGCGCCGATCTCGTCGGCCCTGCTCAATATGCACGGCTTCCTGGGTATCGACGGTTTCCGCTGGCTGTTCATCCTCGAAGGCATTCCCGCCATCGTGCTGGGTCACCGACAGGCCGTCCGAGGCCAAGTGGCTCAAGCCCGAGCAGCGCAACTGGCTGGTGCACACCATGGAAACCGAGGCTGCTGTTGACGCGGCCGCCCACAAGGGCAAGGGTTTCATGGCCTCGCTGGCCGATCGTCGTGCCTGGATCTATGGCGCGCTCAACTTCGGCTGCGTGGTTGGCATCTATGGCTTCGGCATGTGGCTGCCCACCATCGTCAAGGAAATCGTGGGCCCGGAACAGGGCATCAAATGGGGTCTCACCGTCACGGTGCCCTATCTGGTGGCGGTGCCGTTCTGCTTCTTCGTGAGCAAATGGGCTGCGCGCACCGGACGACGTTCCGATGCGGCGGTGGCCTTCCTGCTGGTGGCGGCCGTCGGGCTCATCGGAGCCTCGCAGACCAGCGAATACTCACCGATCATCTCGTTCATCTGCCTGGTGGTGGCGGCAATCGGCATCTATTCGTCGAACCCGCCGTTCCTGTCGATGCCGTCCACGGTGTTTTCGGGGGCTGCGGCAGCCGGAAGCCTGGGCCTGATGAATGCGCTCGGAAATCTGGGCGGCCAGGCGGGCCCGTGGCTGGTGGGTGTGATCAAGGACGCCACCGGCTCGGCACAGTTCGCCCTTGTGGCGCTGGGCGGAGTGCTCATCATCACCGCATTCGCCATGGCGTTGTATGCAGGCCAGAAACCAGAGGGC
This sequence comes from uncultured Propionibacterium sp., assembly GCA_964293265.1. GTDB lineage: Bacteria > Actinomycetota > Actinomycetes > Propionibacteriales > Propionibacteriaceae > Propionibacterium. The sequence goes on along the minus strand of CAXYYR010000103.1, from coordinate 2,601 downwards.
CGCGAGCTCGTGGCCATCGCGCAGCGCGCCGAAGTGGTGGAGGAGATCGTCGCAGAACAAGGCGGCTCAGTGCTTGCCGATGACCTGCCGGGCACCCCTGCCGACACGGGCACCGGCAACTCGACCACCATCCCCACCAACACATCCGAAGACTCGTCACACAAGCAAGGAGCATGACATGACTGACACGCGAATTCTTTCCGGACGCAATGCCCTGGTCACCGGCGGTGGTGTGGGAATCGGCGCCGAGACCGCCCGGGCCCTGGCTCGTGATGGTGCGCGGATTGCGCTCACCTATCGCACCCATGCGCCGGAGCAGGCGTTCCTCGACGAGCTGGCGCAGCTTTCGGGCCAGCCGGTGTGGGCCAAGGGTCTGGGTGCCACCGATGAGCAGCAGGTGATTGATGCGGTGGCAGACATTGCAGCCCAGTTCGGGTCGATCGACATTCTTGTGAACAATGTCGGCGGTCTGGTGCAGCGTTGCCTGCTGGCCGATATGACGGTTGATCTGTGGCAGACGGTGCAGAACACAAATGTGTTGTCCACCATGCTGTTCACCCGTGAGGCCCACAAGCACATGGGCAGAGGTGGGCGCATCATCAATGTGGCTTCGCTTGCCGGTGAGAACGGTGGGCATCCCGGGGCGCTGGCCTATGGCACGTCGAAGGGCGCCATCATCACCTTCACCCGCGCGCTGGCGCGTGAGCTGGCGCCGCAGGGCATCACTGTGAACGCGGTGGCGCCGGGCTTCATCGAGGCAACGCCCTTCCACGACACCTTCACCACGGCTGAGTCGAAGGCCCAGACCATCACCACCATTCCGATGGGACGGGTGGGTGAGCCCGGTGAGGTGGGCGAGGCGATTGCCTGGCTTGCCACGCCGCGGTCGTCGTTCGTCTCGGGCACCGTGATCGACATCAACGGCGCGCAATATTTCGCCTAGGAGGCAGGCATGATCAAGCTGAATTCGCAGGTAATTGTGCATCCCGGCATCGTCTCGGCGCTGATCCGCACCGGGCACGGCGCGCGGGTGATGGTGAGCGACATCAACTATGCGGCCAGCACGAAGATTGGGCCCAACACGCAGGTGTTCCAGCTGGCGTGGCTGGTGGGCAAGCCGAGCGCACCGGAAGTGTTGGCAGCGATGATGCCGCTGATCACTGTGCAGAAGGCCTATTTCATGACGCCAGCCCCCGAAGCCCTGCCCAGCCAGGTGCAGGACGAATTGCGGGCGTTGTTGCCGGGGGTTGCTGAGGAATCGCTGGCTCGTCAGGACTATTACGACCTGGTGGCCAGCAAAGAGACTGCTGCGGTGATCGTGACCGGTGAGAACCGACGATTCGGCAATGTGCTGCTCGAAATGGGGGCCGTGCTGGGCTAGCCCAGAAATTGTGACGGCAGACGCCCGCTGCTCAGCCCAATGTGGCGAGTGGTGGGCGTCAGCTGTCGAGTGATTCCCAGCCGAGCTGGCGCGACATGGCGTCGGTGGTGGCAAGCAGCTGCGGAATGAATGCGCGCAGTTGTGGGGTGCTCACCTTGGTGGCGATGGCAGTGAGTGAGACGGCGCCGACCACCGATCCGGTGTAGTTGCGCACCGGCGCGGCGATGTTGTGCGACAGCTCGTCGTATTCGCCCTCGTCGTAGGTCCAGCCCTGGCGGCGGGCCTCGGCAAGTCGCTCCTGATAGGCGGCGGGCGTCATAAGGGTGTTGGGCGTGAATTGCTTCCACTGCCAGCTGGCCAGACGCTGTTCCAGCTTGGCGGCGGGCATCCAGGCAAGAATCGCCTTGGCCACGCCGGCCGTTTGCTCCACCACCGATGCGCCGATGCGGGTGTCCAGACGAATCGAGGCGGGCGGCTGGATCTTGTCCACATAGGTGATGTCGTCGCCGGTGAGCATGGCGAACTGCACGGTGAGCCCGGAGTCGTCGGAAAGCTGCTGCAGATAGGGGTGCAGCAGCGTGTGGCTGTCGTAATTGTCGAGCGCCGACTGGCCCAGCGCCACAAGTCGCAGCCCGGGGGCATAGCGGCCATCGGAGCGGTGTTGGATCATGCCCGACTCGGCCAGGGCAGCGATGATGCGCGTCACCGTGGTGCGGTGCACATCGAGCCGTTCGGCGATCTCGGGCGCCGAGAGTGGCTCGGTGGCGCAGAGCTCAAGGATGGCCAATGCCCGCTTGATGCTGCGGTGGGAGCCGGAATCGTTGGCGGCTGAAGTGGAGCTGGGCACGGGGTAAAAGCTACACGGTTGGGATGTTGGCTTTCACGTTGTCAGCGATAATGTCACAAAAATCCCGATTGGACATGGTTTCAACCTGATGCTGGGCTGCAACTTGCCGGACCGCGTGGTCATCAGTTACAAGAGTCCAGTGGTCAGGAAAGAGAGTTCGGGTAGTACACAATATTGCGTCCATAGTGCAGGCCAATATAAATGGGTCAGCGGCGCCTTTGTTTGAATATAAATCAACGAGTTTAAATTGATCCACAGGCAGTGAATTCATTATGCTGACCACGAGCTCGATCACTGAATGTGTTGTTGGGTATTCAAGGCTCTTCACGAACGAGGGTGTAGCGGGTTGAGCGTGTCGGTGGCCGGGTAGGGG
>CAXYYR010000102.1:0-7054 GCA_964293265.1 uncultured Propionibacterium sp. | reverse complement strand
TCGTCAGTGGCCAGGGCCGTCTCGACGCCACTGCGAATGGTTGTCTGCAGGGGGCAGCCTGCGACGGTCAAGAGGATCTTGACGTCAACAGTGCCCTGATCGTCGATGCTCACCCCATCGACCATGCCCAGGTCTGTGATCGGACGGCGGATCTCAGGATCCTGGACTGTTTTCAGTGCCTCGCGAATGGCGGGCAGCAGGGGATTTTCAGCATCGCTCATAGCTTCGTGTTTACGTCACTGTGGACCCGGTTTTCAAGTCTGCGGGCAGCTGCGCTCACTCGCGGGCGCGCGCGTGCACGAATGAAGCGTTGCTGGACGGCCAAAAGCAGGCGTATCGGCTAGTGGGGGCACCCGGTGCAGGGTTGTGTCAAGAGGCATCGGTTGCGCTGTTGGCACCATCGGTGTGCTCGTCGTTCTCGGCGTCGGTGCCCTTGTCCTGGTCCTCGAGCTCGGCCAGCAACTCACGGATCTGATCGCGAAGCTCGGAGCGCACGAAATCACGCGTGGCCATCTCGCCCACGCCGGCGCGCAGCGAGGCGATCTCGCGGGCCAGGAAGTCCATGTCTGCCCGGGACTGGGCAGCCACCCGGCGGTCGTCCTCAAGACTCAACTTGTCGCGTGCTTCCTGGCGGTTCTGGGCAAGCAGAATCAGTGGTGCCGAATAGGAAGCCTGCGTGGAGAATGCGAGATTGAGCAGGATGAAGGGATAGGCGTCCCAATGGTGCCAGCTGCCGAAGACATTCAGCCCGATCCAGCTCAGCACGAAAATGGTCATCCACAGTAGGAAGACAGGTGAGCCCATGAAGCGGGCGATCCATTCGGCGAAGGCCCCGAAGCTGTCGCCGGTGAAGGGATTCTTGACGTGGTGCTTGAAACGAGTGCGATCTCCCGGGGTGTTGAGCCGCTCGTCTGCCCAGTTGTTGTCGCTCACCTGATCGCCTCCTCGGTTTTCCCGGCTGATTCCCGGGCCATGGCCCGAATTTCATCGTCGGTGCGCACGCCATCCATCTGATCGCCACGCCAGTCGTCAGGCAGCATGTGATCGAGCACGTCATCAACGGTCACAGCGCCGACCAGCTGGCCGCGTTTGTTCACCACCGGAGCGATCACCAGGTTGTAGGTCGCGAAATAGCGACTCACCTGATAAAGCCCTGCCTCGGGCGCCAGGGGCTGCAGATCGGCATCGATCACTGCTGCGGTCATGATGCTGGGTGGCTCGCGCAGCAGCCGTTGGGTGTGCACGGCGCCGATGTAGCGACCCGAGGGCGTGTCGGTCGGTGGCCTGGTGATGAAAACCATTGAAGCAGTGGCCGGGGTCACGTCCTCACGACTCACTGCCGCCAGGGCATCGGCAATCGTGGCATCGGGGGCCAGGATCACCGGCTCGGGCGTCATCATGCCGCCTGCCGTGAGATCTTCGTACTGCATCAGATTGCGCACATCAGCCGCATCCTTCGGCTCCATGCGCTCCAACAGGTCCTCGGCGAATTCGGTGGGCAGGTCGTTGATCAGGTCGGCTGCGTCGTCGGGATCCATCTCCTCGAGCACATCAGCCGCCCGTTCCACTTCCAGGGTGCTCAACAGCGAAACCTGCTCGGATTCGGGCAGCTCTTGGAAGGCATCTGCCAGCTGCTCGTCGTCAAGGGCCTCGGCGACTTCCACGCGGCGTCCGGGATCCATGTCGTGCAGCTCCCGCGCAACATCGGCCGGGGGCATGTCTGCCAGTTGGGCAACCTTCTGGTCAGTCGCCTGTCCGGCCCTGGCGATGGTGCTGGCGATCTCGGTCCATGGCGAGGTGAAGACGCTGCCCTTCCTGGCAGCAAAACCGAAGGGCCGCTTGCCCAGACGCTCGCGCAGCGCCACTTCCACCAGCTCCCACTCACGGGTGCGCACGAGGCGCATCGCCACATCAAAAATTGTGGCCGGTTTCCCCTCCGATGTGGTCACAGAACGGTCGAAGAGATCGTCGAACACCAAGGTCTCGTTGTCGCGCTGGACAAACCGTCGGGCATCGATGACACCGCTGAGCGCAACCTGATTGGCCCCCACCGAGTGCACACGTTCCATGGGCACATAGATGCGGCGCGCTGCCAGCAGGTCAACGACCATGCCCTTGACGCGGGGCAATCGCCCGGGAGATCGGAACTGGCAGACGAAATCGCGCACCTTGCCCACCTGGTCGCCGGATGCATCCAGCACCGGCAGGCCCTGGAGCCGCGAGAGGAAGATCGATGTCATTTGAGGGCTCACGACCAAAGGCTACCTGTCAACGCGATATCAGCGTGACCTCAACGGGTGCACGGCGGCCCCGGGTGACTGGTGATTGTTGCTGGCATTAGCGTGAGGGTATGAGTTTTCGTCCACGTCGTTCTGTGCTCTACATGCCGGCTTCCAATCCTCGCGCTCTTGAAAAGGCGAAGTCACTGGAATGTGATGCCATCATCTTCGATCTCGAGGATGCCGTGGCACCCGATGCCAAGCCCGAGGCCAGATTGGCAGCCTGCACTGCAGTGAGCAGTGGGGAATATGGCTATCGCGAATTGATCGTTCGCGTGAATGGCATGGATTCAGAATGGCATGACGATGATCTGGCAGCAGTGTGTGCTGCCGGTCCCGATGCCATTGCCGTGCCGAAGATTGATTCGCCCGAGCAGGTGCGCCAGCTCGTTGCCACTTTCGATCGGCTGGGTGCCGATCCGAAGATGGAGCTGTGGGCGATGATCGAGACGCCCCGGGCCATCGAGCAGGTTGATGCCATCTGCGCTGCTTCCGAGCGGTTGTCGGTTGTGGTGATGGGCACCAATGACCTGCTCAATGAATTGCGTGCCCGTGCCGTGCCCAGCCGCAGGCCCCTGCAGTTTGCGCTGTCGGCGACTGTCTGTGCCGCTCGCGCCAATGGCCGGGTCGTGCTCGATGGTGTCTTCAACGATGTGCGGGACATCGGGGGATTCGAGCAGGAATGCGTCGATGGCATGGTGCTCGGCTTCGACGGCAAGACACTCATTCATCCCGGGCAGGTGGGAATTGCCAATCGTGTGTGGTCGCCGAGCGCCGAAGAAGTGAATGAGGCCCGGGAGCTCATCGACACCTTTGATCGGGCGCTGGCCCGCGGCGAGGGTGTGGTGACCTTCCACGGAAAGATGATCGAGAACTTGCATGTGGACAATGCGCGCCGCGTGCTTGCCATGGACGAGGTGGTTCGCGCCCGCTGATGCACCACCTGCTGCCGGCAGAAAGAGCTCGGCAGCAGGTCAGCCACTAGGCCCGATGATCTCCGGGTCGGCACACAGAAAGTTCATCCGAAATACACAGCTGACGTCGTGGAATCGTCGATTCCCGTGACTAGGGTGGAATGAGATCCGCCGGGCCACGACGGAAAGCAAAAGGAGCCACCGATGTCAATGTTCAATTCCTCTGCTCCTGCCGGACAGGGAGTGCCGAATAGTCGCTTCACATTGCAGCGCCCCGTATCGATTGCCGTCTACAACTCGTACCAGGACGCCCAGCATGCGGTGGACTATTTGGCCGACCAACGATTCCCCGTGCAAAATCTGTCGATCGTCGGCACTGACCTGAAGAGCTTTGAACGCATCACGGGTGGTCTCACCTGGGGAAAGGTGCTCAGCTCCGCGGCCATGACCGGTGTGAGTTGGGCGCTCATGATGTCGATCTTCCTGTGGCTGTTCATCCCGAATGTGAATCTTCTGGCGCTCGTGCTCATTGCGCTGGTTGGTTTCGTGGGCATGAACATGCTCGTTGCGGCAATCGGCTATCGCACAACCGGTGGACGTCGGGATTTCACCTCGAATATCCAGATCATTGCCACTCACTATGAGGTGCTGGGTGAAGCCGAAGTAGCAAATCAGGCACGCACATTGCTGTCGGGTGGTGTTCGTCCGAGCGCACCTGCTGCACCGGCAGCTGGTCAGAGCAGCTCGCCCCAGCCGGAATCGCCGGCCCAGGGAACAGGTCTGAATTCACCGCTGCCGGGCAATTACCCGCCGCCCGCCTGGCCCACCGGCCCCTCGGCAGGCACGGGCAATGCCAGTGGCTTTGACCCCACCGGTGGTGATCGGCGCTAGTTCCGGGAGATTCCTGCCATCCACTTCTCCACGGCGCGACTTTCGCGGGGGAGATGGGATGACAGGATCTCGCAGGCGCCATCGGTGATGGTGATGTCGTCTTCGATGCGCACGCCAATGCCGCGCAGTTCCGGCGGCACCTTGAGGTCTGTCGACTTGAAATAGATGCCCGGTTCCACGGTGATCACCATTCCGGCGCGCAGCGTGCCGCGGCGGTAGTTCTCGACCCGTGCCTGTGCGCAGTCGTGGACGTCGAGCCCCAGATGGTGGCTTGTGCCATGCACCATCCAACGGCGCCATTGACCGCCGTGGGGCGACAGCGCCTCATCGGCACTGACCGGCAGGATGCCCCAATCAGAGAAAACCTGGGCCAGAACCTGCACGGCTGCCTGATGCACATCGCTGAACTGCGCACCGGCCCTGGCAGCGTCCATGCCAGCCTGCTGAGATGCACGCACGGCGTCATAGACCTGACGCTGGGCGGTGGAGAACCGACCGTCCACTGGCAGGGTGCGCGTGATGTCGGCGGTGTAGAGGGAATCGAGTTCGATGCCAGCGTCCATGAGCACCAGATCGCCGGCTCTGACCGCACCGTCGTTCTTGATCCAGTGCAGGGTGTTGGCATGGTCCCCGGCTGCGGCAATGGTGTCGTAGCCCACCGCATTTCCGCGATGACGGGCATGGAGCCCGAAGATGCCCTCGATCCAACGCTCGCCGCGGCCATTGCGCACTGCATTGTCGAGGTTGGCCACCACGTCGGTGAATGCCAGGGCGCTGACCCGGCAGGCCTCGCGCAATTGGTCTAGTTCCCAGTCGTCCTTGACCAGCCGCAGTTCGCTGAGAGCCGTGACCAATTCGGCGTCACGGGCTTCGGCTCGTTGACCACGGGATTGATCCACCTGGGCGGTGACAGCAGGATCGGCCTCACGCACCACGCGAACCGGAGCCCGACCAGCACCGAGTGCTTGCGCCAACTCTGCAATGTCAACCGCTGTGATCCCACAGAGAGCCTCGACCTCGGCCAATGATTCACGCTGTCCGACCCACATCTCGCCATAGCGGGAAGAGGCATAGAACTCCGGATCGGTGCGCGGGACTCGCGGATGGAAATACAGCCCCGCTGCGCCATCGGGCTCGATCACCAGCACCGAATCGGGCTCCCGGTCGGTGCCGAGACCGGTGAGATGGGTGAACGCCGAGTGGGGGCGAAAGGCGTAGTCGCAATCGTTGTTGCGTTGTTTGAAGCTGCCGGCTGGAATGACCAGGCGCTCACCGGGGAACAGTGCTGCGATGTCGCGACGGTGTGCAGCGGCGCTCGTTGCTCCGCTCAGACGGGTTGGCAGCTGGGTGCTGTAGTCGCTCCAGTCCTCACAGATGAACTGTTTGAAAGCCTGGGAGAACGGGGCTCGACCCTTCGGTGGTCGGGCCTGCTCGCTGTTCATCGTCATCACTGCCTCGGGTTCGTGGGATCTCAGCCCATCGTGCATCACAGCACAGATTCGGTGCCGGGTGTTGCGCATTCGACTGAGCAAGTTGTCGTCGTAACTGGTCCTGCTTTGGAACAGGTCCTGTCTCGATAGTAGGGCGCTGTTGAGCCGACGTCAGCCACCCATTGGTGATTCGCCCCACCCCTGCGCGACTAGGGTGGACCAATCAGAAAGGATTCGCCCATGCGCGCTGACCCGTCCGCCCAGAGTCGACTGCTCGATCTGGCCCATGTCGACACCGAATTGGTAAAACTGCGTCACGTCGGCGCCCATCTTCCCGAGAATGAGCAGCTCTCGGCATTGCAGACCAAGCGGATGGCCCTTTCCGAGAAAATCACCGAGGCCGAGACCCGTCATTCCGATGCACAGGCGCAGGTTGCCCGGGTGGAGAAGGATCTCAACCCTGCCAAGGAGCGTCTGGAGCGCAATGAGAAGCGCGTCCATGCCGGGGAAATCGTCAGCGAGCGGGCCCTAAAGGGGATCCAGGACGAGATCGATCACCTCAAGGGGCGCATCTCCGATCTGGAGGACGTTGAATTGGAGGCCATGGAGCTCGCCGATGCGGCCACCCGTGATCAGACCGAGGCAGGCGCTGCGCGGACCGAGATCGAAAACGAGATGCGCAAGCTGCTCACCCAGCGTGACGATGCCAAGGCCCGACTCGGCGCCCAGCAGGCGGAATTGGATCGCCAACGGGGCGAGCTCACCGCTGGCATGCCCGATGAGCTGGTGAAGCTCTACGACCATGTGGCGGAACACACCGGCAATACCGGAGCAGCCGAATTGCGCGCAAAGCGCTGTGGCGGCTGCGGGCTGGAAATCGACTCGGCCGAATTGCATCGGTTCAAGACGGAAAGTGCTGATACGGTGCTGCGCTGCGAGGAGTGCGGACGCATCCTGGTGCGGACAGACGAATCAGGAATCTGAGGAGCAAGCCCCTCAGGGGAATCGGGGATTGAGGCCCCAAGTTCCTCAGGCCGAGTCGGGGATCCGGGGCCACAAGGCCTTGCCCTTCGCATGCCGACCACAGGTCACGGTAGAGTCAGTGGGTGGACGAGTCGGCTGGATGATCGCGGCGCTTCGGCGTCGAGGAAAGTCCGGACTCCACAGGGCAGGGTGGTGGACAACATCCACCCGGGGTGACCCGCGGGACAGTGCCACAGAAATCAAACCGCCCGAGCAAATCGGGGAAGGGTGAAACGGCGGTGTAAGAGACCACCGCGGCGCAGGTGACTGCGTTGGCAGGGCAAACCCCACCCGGAGCAAGACCAAGAAAGGTGAGGATTCCTCACCCGCGCAGACGTTCGAGGGCGGCCCGCCCGATGTCTGCGGGTAGGTTGCACGCCCGGCGTGGAGACGCCGGGGGAAGGGCGTCGGCAACGGCGCTCGCAGATGGATGATCATCGGTTCTTCGAACCACAGAATCCGGCTTACAGGCCGGCTCGTTCACAGCTGGTGGCCCGACATAAATGTCGGGCCACCA
>CAXYYR010000101.1:0-7137 GCA_964293265.1 uncultured Propionibacterium sp. | reverse complement strand
CGCCCAGTGCATCCGAGAGTTGGACGACATCCACCAGTCCGACGGGATCTCAAGAATCAACCTGTCACCCATGGCGGAAGCTCCCTTCGGGGCCGTAGTCGGACTCGTCGAGGGTCCACATGTCGCCGTCCCGGTCGATGACCGTGTCGAGGCCGCATCGGGTGCACCTGAAGGCGGTCAGGCGGCCGAGCATCCGGACCCGCTCGCCCTCGTCGACGGTGCGTGCGCGGAGGTAGGGCTTGCCGCTGCGGGTTGTGGCCCACACGTCGACTGGTTGGCCGGGCAGGGCATACATGGAGCCCTGCGCCATGGTCGGCGGGTCGAGGGTCCCGCACCGCTCGCAGCACTCGGTCCGCGCGTGGAGACGGAGAGTCGCCTGGAATGCGAAGGTCGAGAACCCGCCCCACTCGACCTCGCGCCCGTCCCACTTGGTCGGCAGTGCCCGCCAGGGGGTGGGCGTGGTCGCCTCGTAGGCCAAGGTCAGGAGGTCACTCATCGTATCCTCCGGTGGTGCCCCACCTGGTGCCGCCCTCGTGTACGGTGACTACGAGGAAACGTGAGCGGACGCTGGATGCGCGCTTGGCGCGGGCCTTGTGCATGAGGGTGATCGGCCACGCGTTGGATGCCTTGCTCATGCGGCCTCCCCTGCCGGTTCGTAGGTGGCACGAAAAATGTCGTCTTTGCAGGGATAGAATTCCCCGGCCACGCCGCGAATAATCCAGTCGCCACGATGAGCGCGCATGACACCCTCCAGAGTGGCGATCATGAGTGACCCATCAAACGGATCAATCGACACGCCGGAAGTGGGGATCTCATCACTGAGAGGATCGAAGCTCCCTTGCGTGCTGGATTCGATCCACAGGTAGATGTCGTGGTCGTTGGCCATGTCGCCGCCCAGCTGGCGCGCCTCGATCGTCACTGGTCGCTTGCGGAAAAGATTGTTCATGACATTGCTCCTTTGATGGTTGGTGAGCATCGCGCGGATTGCTGCGGCAGCCTGTTGTGGCACGACTCCGTTGCCGAGCGCGCGGAGCTGCGCAGTGCGCGGGATGTCCACATCGGTGACCCACCCGTCGGGTAGGCCCATCATCCATTCGCAAAAACGGGTGCTCAAGACGCGTTTACATGTGCATGTTTTGCTTGCCGAATGGCCGCCAGGCGCTTGCCCCGATCTTCCTGCCAATGAAGTCGTAGATGGCAGCTCGCGCATAGTGTTCTCAGATTCGACGTATTGTTGTTTGCGGGATCTCGGTCCACATGATGTACATGTAGATCCAGTGCTGTCCCACATATCTCGCAAGCCGTTTCCACTTGTTCCCTGGCACGACGGTGGTACTGGCTCTCGGTCACTTTTTCTCTTGTATTCGCACAGGCCTGTGAACAGTGCTTCCTCCGCAGGAAAACTCCGCGATCTTCCAATCTCCCGCTCGCGAACCGTTTGCGAAACATTCGCCTCCCGCACACGATGCAGTACTTTTCCGGATCGGACTTCTTTGGAATCGCCATGAACTTCACACTTTCTTCTACTTCCTGAACTCACTTCGGTCGGGTCTGGTGCGGCTCGGCCGAGGACCGTCTCCCACATTGTGATTGCTTGGGCGTATGGGCCGAATCGGTTGGCGGATGTCTGGATGAGTGCTCCGGTGGGGCAGCTGGCGTGGGGGCGTCCCGCGATGGGTGTGGGCAGCAAGTGACTCGTAAGTGCTCGATCTGATCTGCCAGCGCCGGCCCGTGCCCGCCCGCCCTGCGTTTCGCCGGCGGCTGGCTGCCGCCATTCGACGCGAGCTGCGCGGTCGGGGTCACCAGTAACGCCACATTCTCGGTTGCCGCTGCCCCACGGCTGGCCCTGGGGGTGTGCAACAACGAAGACCCGCTCGCGTCGGTGCGGGGCACCGATATCGGATGCTCGAAGGCAACACCACCCCGCGTCATACCCGATGGCGGCCAGGTCGCCGAGTACGCGTCCGAGTGCCCTGAGAGAAGGTCTGGCTGGTCGGTCTCCCAGATGTCCCGATCCGGGTTCCAGGTCGCAAAGGGTGAAGGCATCAGCTGAAAGTGCTCCTAAAACGTTTTCCCACACCACGAGGCGGGGACGAATGGTGGTGATGGCGGCCAGCATGGATTCCCACAGGCCCGACCTCGTGCCCGGCCTCATCCCAGCCCGGCGTCCAGCCATTGATAGGTCCTGACATGGGCTCCCGCCACAGATCACGTCCACCGGCTCAACTGTCCGCCAATCGATGGTAGTGACGTCACCAAGATTCGGGATGTCAGGGTGATGGGTGGCGAGGATACGTGAGGGGCCCGGCTCGATGTCTGACACCCACGCGACACGACCACCAACCACCGACTGAACGGCCATATCGAGGCCACCGTAGCCGGAGAACAAAGATCCAATGCGGGCACTCATCAGGCGGCCCACTTTCCGCTGCGGGGACGCTGGAACGACGTGTCTGTGCGGTCTTCGGCGATGCGTTGCTGGATTTTGTCGGCGAGGTCTCCGCGTCCCCACTTGCGTAGCACCGCTTCGAGGTTGCAGGTGCGGCGGTAGCCGAGTGCCTGGGAGAGGTCGTCGGGGTTGCGCAGCCCGGCCAACAGTTCGACTTCGGCGATCACGTGCTGGCGCCGTTCCGATACTGGTGTGCGCATCATGCCGCGTCCTTCAATGCTTCCTTGGCTGCCATTGCCTGCGATGCAAGGACTTCAGTCCACTGCGGCCCGAAGTTCGGGCTGTCAGGGTTAGGCATGTGTTCCAGGTCCAGCCATGCGGCACCATCCGAGATGAAGGGGTGGGGATACATCCTCCAGCTCTGGAACTCTCCCGACACGGAGGACGTGAGAACCGAAGGCAGACCTGGGATCGACGCTGCTTGCCACCGGCGTGCGTCCCATTCGGCACGCAAGGGATTGTCCTTGCGTGGCTCGAACCGAGAGCGTGAACGCCAGCAGAACTTCCACCCGGCAGGCTTCTTCTCGTCCGAAGTCACGATCCCCGACAGCACGATGGTGGTGCTGGAGGAATAGAGGAACAATTTAGCACCCGGGATGCTGGCCGGGATCGTCTTGTAGAACCACGCCTTGGTGTCGCCGATCCATGCCCGTCGTGACCGCTCATTCTCTTCGATGGTGGCGATGACTTCAGGGTCGGCCGACACGGCGTACTGGGTGGCCCTCATGCTGTGCCTCCTTTGGTGGTCGGGATGGTGGTGTGGCAGAACCGGCATCGTCCGTCCGGGCCGGGCTGGTGTCGCGGGATCGTGCCGCCTGCCCCTGCGATGACATGCAGGGCAGGGCACGGCTCGGCGGAGGAGTCCGGGCTGGGTTGGCGTGGCTGCACGGTGATCGACACCGCTGGCAGCCAGCGCATCTTGACGCCTTTCATGCCGCCACCTGCCCGTCCGTGTCGGGTTCGGGACAGATGGTGACGGGGCCCTGATCGGGGAGCACCGCCAGCAGCCGCTTAACGGCATTCTGATCCTCACTGATCTGCTGCTCGCGGGCAGACAGAGCATCATCGGGCCGGGCATGATGAAACTCATCGGCCCGCGTGTCTAGATCCCATGCCAGGTCATCGAGAGCCTCACGGATCAGCGCCAGATCATTGGTGGACAGAAAAATGTTAGACATGGCTGACCCCTTCGGTGATGGCAATGAGTTCGTCACAGGCGCCCCGCATTTTTTCGACACAGCTGGATCGCAGATCTGCATCCACGAGGTCGTCACCGTTGGTGCTGAACCACAGCTGGCAGGCGAAAAACAGGCGGCGCAGAAGCTTGAGCTCGCGGGGACTCGGTACTTTGACAGGCGAGGGAGTGACTTTCATGACTGCACCTCGGAATCCAGAACCTCGCCGGTGGTGGCGTCGATGTTGCCGACGATACGCTGGGCGTCGCTGATGGTCGAGGCATGTCCGTCCACTGTGGGGACTACGGCGAGCTGGGTGGATTTCGGCATCAGCTTAAGCACCTGGAGCAACGCGGTTTTACGCTCCATCCAATGCTCAGGGTCGGGAATGTCGCCGTTGCTTCCGACTTTGCCGCCCCGCAACACCTTGATCTGGGCAGGAGTGAACACATCGAAAACCCGGGCGCCAGTGCTGAGTCCCGCCACCGCGTAGTAGCGGACGATCTTGCCACGGTCACCGTCTGCAGGAGTGTGCTCAAGCACCGGATTCAGGCCCTTGGCGAACCGGAATTCGTCGCGCTCACACACATAGCCGGTGTCCAAATAGGTGGCTGCCGGGTTCTGCCAAAACAGCTTCACCACACCCTGGTAACCGATTTGCAGTTGAGCCTCGAGCGTGCCGTGATTCTTGCGGGGCACCAGCCAGCACTCGCCGTTCAGCCCTGGCTCAAGGCCGAGCGCCGACGCGGTGAGCAGGGAGCCAAACATCGTCATCGGTTCACACAGCGCCAGCGTGGGATTTTTGCGGACCTCGGTCAGCACGATCCGGACAAACCTCTCCCCCGACATATGCTTTGGCAGCGCCCTTGCGATCTCGCCCTGCATGCGGTGCAGATCGGAGTTGAACTTGGCGACTGCCGCCTCTTGGTCTCGCGTTTTTGCGACTTCGGTACTCATGATTGTTCCTCCCATGTCAGTGTTTCGGCGAGCCGGTCAACCAGCCCGTCCAGATCAGATGCAGAAGTGGTGATGGTTTCTTCTTCGGTGTGGACCCAGGCGGGGAGCTGGGCCAGCTGGATCGTGGCCGGGATACCGGGCCATGTATCGGTTGCCAGGCACTGGTCCCACAGGTCGAGTGCCTGCCTCATCCGCCGGCGTCCTTCGGTCAGCTGGTCCTCGCCGACCTGCCAGACAGCCACCAAATATGGCGGACGGGTCTCCTGCACCACATGCAGGAAATCGGCGCCCTCATCAACCAGCTGCAGGCGGATGGCCATGTCCAAATAGTCGGCAGCCTGGACATGGTAGCCGAAATCGAATGAGTGCTTGATCCATGCCGACCGCTCCACCGATTTGCCGGTGGTCTTGAAGTCCACGATCGTGTGCCGGTCAGCCAGAAAATCGAGCCGTCCACGCTGCCAACGCCCCGTCAACTCATCGACCGTGAACATCGAATATTCGGGTGTGCCGACGCCACGGGTGAACAGCTCGCCAGCCACCGGATGGGCAAGGATTGCATCGGCCATCGCATCGACCTGAGCGGCGTCCTTCGCCAGCAGCGGTGTCCTGCCCGCATCCCACGCCGCCTGACGTGCCTCACGGGCAGCTTTCGTCGTCCATGCAGGAAAATCGAGCACCTCAACCCCGGCCCCGCGCCCCAAAATCTTTTCGTGAGCAGCACTACCGAAATCAAAAACAGCCTTGTGTTCCTGCCCGTGAGACATGATCTCTCGCAGACGGGCCGGGCCAGCCTCACCCGAAATAATAGTTTTCGCCATCGTGGACGACAGGGACGGCTCGGCGCAAGGATCAGAGTGATACTCGGACTCTGGCATGTCCTTAACCGCGCACGGCTTGTCAATGATCGTCGTCATACCGCCACCTCGATCTGTCCCATGACCTGCTCCCACGGGCCCGTCAGGGTGCGGAAGTCCTTGGTGGATATCAGGCCCTTCATGAGCAATCCGAGAACGGCGTCACCAGCGGCACCCCGAGCGGCACCCCGATCGGCATACCGAGCGGCATACCAAGCGGCATCCAGAGCAGCGACCAGAGCGGCAGACTGAGCGGCAGACCGAGCGGCAGACCGAGCGGCACCCAGAGCGGCAGACTGAGCGGCAGACTGAGCGGCAGACTGAGCGGCAGACTGAGCGGCATATCGAGCGGCGGTTAAGCCATCGATCTGGGCGCTGGTCAGCTGGGCGATTTGCTCGATGAGGGCTGCGACCTGCACACCCTGCGGCCCGAAAAGCTGCCATGCAGGGAGCTCTCCGACGACACGCCACGCGTGCGCAGCCCGCTTATGAGGTAGCCCTTCGGGACGAGGGGTCCACATGGCACCGACGGGCTCCACGGACAGGAGGCGGCCCGGCCACAAGAAACCTGTGCAGTCCGTTTCCACCGTCGCCGCCGACAGATAACCATCTGCATCCCGGTCGCCAGCCTCCCCTGGGTGGGGGTGCTCCACCAGCCACCCGCCCTCCGGGATCGGCACACCAGCAGGAAGCCAGTGGACCGTTCCGGTGTGGAAGTCGGTACCGTCTGGACGAACGGCCTTGAAATAGTTGCGGTTCATGCTGTTACCTCCCAGCTGCGGCCAATGGCCTGCGTCCACGGGCCCGTCAGGGTGCGGAAGTCCTCGACGGAAATCAGGTCCTTGACGAGGAGTCCAAGCGCGGCGTCCCAAGCGGAGTACCGAGCGGCACCCCGAGCGGCACCCCGAGCGGCACCCCGAGCGGCATCCCAAGCAGCGTGCCGAGCAGCGACCCGAGCGGCGTCCCAAGCGGCGCACCGAGCGGCACGCCAAGCGGCGGTTAAGCCCTCGATCTGGGTGCTGGTTAGATGGGATGCTTGCTCGATGATTGCTGCGATCTCTCGCCCTTGCGGGCCGAACAGTCGCCATGCGGGGAGCTCTTCGGTGACGCGCCACGCGTGCGCGGCCCTTTTGCGAGGAAATTTGTCGGGGTGGGGGGTCCACACGTCGCCGACGGACTCCACGGACAGGAGGCGGCCCGGCCACGAGAAACCTGTGCAGTCGGTTTCCGCTATCGACGCCGACAAATAACCAGATGCATCCCAGCTGCCAACCTCCCCTGGATGGGGGTGCTCCACGAGCCACCCGCCCTCCGGGATCGGCGCACCATCAGGCGGCAGCCACCGGACAGTCCCGGTGTGAAAGTCGGTCCCGTCCGGGCGAACGGCCTTGAAATAGTTGCGGTTCATGCCGTCGCCCGGCTTTCGGCAGCGCAGTCGGGGCACAGCTGGTGGTCGTCCGTGATCAGCCATCCTGCACGGGCGAGCAGGATGCAGGTGTTTATCAGCAGCTGAGGCCATGTGCATCCAGCGAGGACACCGGGGATTGGCAGGCCGCAGCCGTCGCAGCAGACGATCGTGTGCAGGTCCGCATCGGGTGTGGGGCGATGCGTGCTCATGCCGGCACCTCCCAGCTGCGGCCCATCACAGACACCCACGGAGCCAGCAAAATCTCAGCGACGTCCGGTTCGAGATCAAGAA
>CAXYYR010000100.1:0-7158 GCA_964293265.1 uncultured Propionibacterium sp. | reverse complement strand
GGGTGCCCCCAGCGGGATTCGAACCCGCACTGGAGCGGGTTTAAGCCGCTTGCCTCTACCGGTTGGGCTATGGGGGCCCGCACACAGCCTAATGAACTTGGGCCGGGGTTTGAGCCGGAGCGCCCTCAGCCGAGTTTGATTGCCTGGCCCAGGCCGTCCACCAACATGCTCAGCGCAACACCGTCAAGAATGTCGGATTCTGACACGATCAACTCGTTAGTGCCCATCCGCGAGGCCACCTCGTCGACGATGAGCGCTCCCCCGCACAACACTTCGGCACGGGCTGGCTGCACGGGGCCCCAGCTCACCACCTCGGACACGGTGGAACTCAGCAGCCGCTCGGCAACCGAGTGCACTGTCTCGCGGTCCATCACCGAGGCATGCACCCGCGAGCGGTCATAGCGGCGCAGATGCTGGGCAAGCGCCGACATGGTGGTGACTGTGCCGGCCACGCCGATGAATGTGGCCACATCTGACAGTTCGATGCCGCTTGCATCAAGTTCCCGACGCACCAGAGCACGGGCCTCAGCAATCTCATGGCTACTGGGCGGATCGGAACGCAGAAGTCGTTCCCGAAGTCGTCGTGAGCCAATATTGAGGCTCACTGCCCGAGTTATCTCGGGCACACCGTGCCCACCGCTCAGCCCGCGCACCAGCTCGGTGGAGCCGCCACCGGAATCCATCACCAACACCGGATCTGCCTTGGTACGAATCCCCGACAGGGCACCTCGAAAACTCAGATGGGCCTCCTGGTCACCGGTGATCACCTCGGGACGAATCCCCAGCCGCGCCCGCACACCACGGAAGAGCTCGTCGCGGTTTGCCGCATCGCGGGTTGCCGAGGTGGCAACGAAGCGCGCCCGCTCAGCATCAAGATCACCGACCACCTCAGCAAATTGCTCACAGGCATTGAAGGCCCGTTGCAGGGCCTCGGTTGAGAACTCACCGGTGGCATCCACGCCCTCGCCGAGCCCCACGAATGACAGACGCCGATCAAGATCGTGCAGCGAGCCGTCATCATTGAGGCTTGCCACCAGCAGCCGAATCGTATTGGTGCCGCAGTCGACAGCCGCCACCCTCATCGCTTGCTCCCCTCCGGTCGTGGAACACAGCCGCGCTTCCAGAACTCCCCCACCGCTCGCACAGTCTCGTCACCAAGCGGGTTGACGCCGGGACCAGCCCCCAGCGTATGGCCCAGGAGCGCATGCAGACATTTCACCCTGGTTGGCATTCCACCTGCGCTGATGCCTTCCAGCTCGGGCACCTCGCCCAAGGAATTGCGATCGCGCAGATAGGCCTGGTGCGCCGCACGATAATGCTCCGCCAGATCTTCATCGGTTTCGAGGCGAGCTGTCATCTCGGCCATCACACCATTGGCTTCCAGGCGTGAACATGCGGCCACAGCCCGTGGACAGGTGAGGTAATAGGTGGTGGGAAAGGGCGAGCCATTGGGCAGCCTGGGCTCAGTGGCAATCACACCCGGATGCCCGCAGGGACAACGCCAGGCGACGCCCGCCACACCACGAGGCTCACGGCCAAGTTGTTCGGCGACAATCTGCTTGTCAGACGCACTGAGGGGCTCGATGTCGCGCATTCTTCAATTGTGTCACGGGCGCGAAAAGAAGCCCTCAGCCCCCGGTCGAGGGCGTTGCCGCAGGCGCAACAACCCGCGAACTGGCCGCCGGATCGGCGGTTTCGGGTGGCTCATCAGCGGCCTCATTGCTGTTCCACAGCCGCTGCCACCAGGTCTCACCTGCTGGCGCGCTGTCACCGGTGTGGTCAATCGCCACACCCTCGCCGCCATAGGGATTGCCCGACTCATCGATCACCTGATAGCCCGATTCCCCGGGCATCACCCAACCCAGGCGGGCACGCGCCTGGGCGCGCACATAATCAGGATCAGACCAACGGGCCTGCTCGGCCTCAAGATCGGCGATGTGCTGCTGGCTCGAGGCAATGTCCTCGCGAGCCTGGGCAATCTGTTGACGCTGGTCCACATAGACAGTGAGGCTGCTGATCAACGAAATGATGAGCACGGCTGCAATGACAAAGAGCGCAACCAGGCGTCTGGTCACCCGCGCGCCGGTGCGCACCACTGCGCCGGTGGTCTCGTTCTCGGCACCATCATTGTCGACGTCATCGGAAGATTTGGTCTTGAGACGGGCACGATCCTGGCTATTGCGCCGTGATGTGCGGGCCGCCGTCCTGGCGCTCGGAGTGTCCCCGGCCGATGACGGTGCCCTGTGCGGGCGACTGGATCGGGAGGAAGAAGCCATGGGCCCCATTGTCCTACGCCCGGGCAGTCACCGCCATCGGCAACGCCCGGTATGGACGATTCATCCCCTGGGCCGCAGCAGAGCAACCCAAGGCGCCGATGAACAGCTGAGGGGCGCCACCAGCAGGCGGCGCCCCTCAGGGTTCAAACAGTCCTCGTCAGTTCAGCAACAGTGCCCTGTCACCAAGCGCTGACATCGAAGCGGGGGAACGCGCCGGCGCCGGCATACTCTGCGGCCTCGTCGAGATCCTCCTCGATGCGGATGAGCTGGTTGTACTTGGCCACACGCTCGCCACGGGCGGGGGCGCCCGACTTGATCTGGCCACAGCCAAGAGCCACGGCAAGATCAGCAATCGTGGTGTCCTCGGTTTCGCCCGAACGATGGCTCATCATGGTGTGGAAGCCATTGCGATGGGCCAGGTTCACGGCATCGATGGTCTCGGTGAGGGTGCCGATCTGGTTCACCTTCACCAGCAGTGCATTGGCTGCCTTGGAATCGATGCCACGCTGCAGACGCTTCACATTGGTCACGAACAGGTCGTCACCGACGATCTGCACCTTGTCGCCGATGCGCTCTTCGAGCGTCGACCAACCGTCCCAATCCTCTTCGTCCAAGGGATCCTCGATGGAAACCAGCGGGTAGTCGGCAACCAGCTTCTCGAGATATTCGATCATCTCGGCGCTGGTGCGGGGCTTGCCCTCGAACTGGTACTTGCCGTCGGTGTAGAACTCCGAGGCGGCCATGTCGAGTGCCAGGGCAACGTCCTTACCGGGCTTGAAACCGGCCTCCTTGATGGCTTCCTCGATCAGATCGAGGGCCTCACGGTTGCTCTCCAGATTGGGCGCGAAACCACCCTCGTCGCCCAGGCCGGTGTTGAGACCGCGCTTCTTCAGCACGCCCTTGAGGGTGTGGTAGACCTCGGCGCCGATGCGCATGGCCTCAGCGAAGGACTTTGCACCGATCGGGGCAATCATGAACTCCTGGATGTCCACATTGGAGTCGGCATGGGCGCCACCGTTGAGGATGTTCATCATCGGCACGGGCAGCACATTGGCGGCGGGGCCACCGAGGTACTGGTAGAGCTGCAGGTCAGCAGAATCGGCAGCAGCCCTGGCGGCAGCAAGGGAGACGCCAAGGATCGCATTGGCGCCGAGCTTGGCCTTGTTGTCAGTGCCATCGAGCTCGATCATGGCCTGATCAAGCTCACGCTGACGGTCGGCATCGAAGCCGAGCACTTCTTCGTTGATGGCTTCGAGCACATTGCTCACAGCCTTGAGCACACCCTTGCCGCTGTAGCGTGCCTCGTCGCCATCGCGCAGTTCAACGGCCTCGAACTGGCCGGTGGACGCGCCGGAGGGAACGCCTGCCCGAGCAGACGCACCATCGTCGAGAACAACCTCAACCTCAACGGTTGGGTTGCCACGGGAATCAAGGATTTCGCGGGCGTCGATGAATTCGATACTTGCCACAGGTGCTGCCTTTCAGTGATTGCGCAACGTCGATTGGACGCGGTCTCCCGCGCGTTGTCAGGGAGTTCCCCAGGCAAGCTAGGTCAGTGGACCAACAGGCCAGCGGGAACGCAGTGGGTTCCGCATCAAGACTACTGGGTGCCACCAGAGCCGGCGGGGTCTTCGGGCCAATCAGTCATCGAACATTTTGGCCCGCGCACGCTTCGAGTTGCTCGGGCTGATGGTGGTTCAGGACTGCTCTGCGGCCCTGATCTCGGCCTCCCAGCGCCGGAGCGCCTCCCGGGTGGCCTGGTCGGCATCGATTCCGGCCCGCTGGGCGCGGCGCACCAGGCTGAGAATCTTCTCACCGGTCTGGGATGCGTTGGTGGAAACATCCTCGTCCTGCGCCGGGCCCATGTCGGCACCCAGATCATGCACTCGTTGGGCCACCTTGGCAGCGCGGGCAAGCGTCGGAAGAGCCTCGGCTATGCCGTCCAGACTCGATTCCCGATGCTTGGCGGCCTTCTTGCGCTGCTCCCAGCTGGCATCGAGATCATCGGGCACTTCCGCATTGCCATAGACATGCGGGTGACGCGCAATCAGCTTGTCGGTGATCGCCCCTATCACCTCGGCAATGTCATATTCGCCGTCCTCGGCACCGATGCCGGCATGGAAAACCACTTGCAGCAGAACATCGCCGAGCTCCTCGCGCTGATCAGCGGGTGTGCCGATTTCGATGGCATCAACCGCCTCAGCAGTCTCCTCTATGAGGTGCTTCACCAACGAGTGATGGGTCTGGCGCGCATCCCAGGGACACTCAACACGCAAGGTCTGGTTCGCCTGCACCAGACGCGCAAACTGCTCACCGGCAGCCCGGGCCAGCGGCGACAATTCATCGCCGGGGCCGGGGTGTGCTGGCGGCTGGCTCATCAGGCGCCGAGGCCCAGCTCCGACAACGAGCCGGTGCCATCAACGGTGAGCAACTCGGGGTTCCATGTCCCATAACGCGGATTGACCACAGGACTGATGGCCTCGGCGTCGCGCAGCACCGGACGGTCTGCCTGACTCAACGCCAATGCCATGAGCTTCACGGCGCCCTGCGCCGCCTGATTGCAGCTGGACTGGTCAAAGGCTGGCTTCAGATTTGTCATGCGCGCCTGCGCCTCAGCAAGCTGGTCCGACGTGGGAGCCGCGACACCGTATTGGGTCACGAGCTTGTCGGCGATCATGCCGTTGCCCACCATGGAGACGGTCAGGCGACGGGCATCGCCCTCCGTTGACGGCGTGCCATCTGCAGAGCGCATGATTGTGCGGCAACCCTCGGCATAGTCGCCGATGGTGGATTCGCTGACCTTCACGCCATCGAGCTCGATTGCAGTGGCAGGGCTGGGCGAACAACCGGCAAACAGGGCGAGCACGGCAACGGGCGCGCCGACTTTGGCGAGCAATGAACGCTTGGACATCGAGCGACTCCTTCGGGCAAATGGGTTCGACGCATCAATGCTGGTGGGACAACGATCGGGCGTCATCGGCAGCTTAGTGCCCTGTGCCTTTCCGCGTCCCAGCACCGAATCCTCCTGCGCGTGTTCCCATGGGCTTGGCTCCCTGGGAACAGGGCTGACCAGAAGTTGTGCTGGGTTGACCAGAAGCTGTGTTGTCCAGGAGCTGTGTTGCCTAGGAGCTGTGTTGCCTAGGATCTGGGCGCATCCGGCAGGAGAATGTCACGCACAAATGCCGACGCCCATTCGATCAGCTCGTCGCCGATCACAGGCTGTCCACCGACCTTTGCCGTGCGGGGCGCAGGCACCAGCGCCAGATTGGCGGCATTCTTGACCAGCGTGCCCGGATACAGCCGTTCCAGACGCACCTGCCGAGAATCGGGCAGGGCGAGCAACTGACCATCCGGGGCCTTGCGTCCGGCAATGGGGGCAAACCGAATATTGCGCCCCTGCGACATCACCTCGGTGATCCCTGCACTGCGGCACAACAGTCGGAAGGCCGCAACAGTGAGCAGCGACTCAGCCTGGGGAGGCACGGGGCCATAACGATCGATCATCTC
Source organism: uncultured Propionibacterium sp. (assembly GCA_964293265.1). Lineage (GTDB taxonomy): Bacteria > Actinomycetota > Actinomycetes > Propionibacteriales > Propionibacteriaceae > Propionibacterium. Next base: position 1,375 of record CAXYYR010000100.1, on the reverse strand, counting down.
GGCGCGCAGGGCATCGATCTGTTCGCCCGAACTCACCTCGGCAATGCGCTTGTACATCTCCAGCCTCAGGCGCTCCGATTCCACATAGTCCTCGGGCAGATGCGCATCCACCGGCAGTTCGATGCGCATCGGGGGTTCTTCCTCACCCGAGCCATCGCCCTTGAACTCGGCCACGGCTTCGCCCACCAGGCGCAGATAGAGATCAAAGCCGACATCGGCAATATGGCCCGATTGCTCGTCACCCAGGAGATTTCCGGCGCCGCGAATCTCCAGGTCTTTCATGGCAATGGCCATGCCGGCACCGAGCTCATTGTTCGCCGCCAGCGCCGCCAAGCGGTCGTGCGCGGTGGTGGTGAGGGTGCGATCAGGCGGATAGAGGAAATAGGCGTAGCCACGCTCGCGGCTGCGGCCCACCCGGCCACGCAGCTGGTGCATCTGCGACAGGCCCATGTGGTCGGCACGATCCACGATGAGGGTGTTGGCAGTGGGAATGTCGAGGCCGGCCTCAACGATCGTGGTGCAGATGAGCACATCGGCACGACGCTCCCAGAAATCAACCATCACCTTTTCCAGGGTTTTCTCGCTCATCTGACCGTGGGCTGTGGCAACGGTGGCCTCGGGCACCAGATCGCGGATTCTGGCTGCCACCCGATCAATGCTCTGCACGCGATTGTGCACCAGGAAGACCTGCCCCTCACGGGCCATCTCCCGGCGAATTGCGGCGACGATCTGCCCCTCGTCGTAGGGCCCGGCGAAAGTGAGCACCGGATGGCGTTCCTCGGGAGGGGTGCTGATGGTGCTCATCTCACGGATGCCGGTCACGGCCATCTCCAGCGTGCGCGGAATGGGGGTGGCACTCATGGAGAGCACATCCACATTGACCCGCAGCTTCTTCAGGGCCTCCTTGTGCTCCACCCCGAAGCGCTGTTCCTCGTCGATGATCACCAGACCGAGGTCTTTGTATTTCATCTTCGGTGACAGCAGACGATGGGTGCCGATCACCACATCCACCCGGCCCGATTCCAACTGCTCCAGGGTGGCAGCGACTTCCTTGGCGCTCTGGAAGCGGCTCAGCTGGGCAACAGTCACGGGAAAACCCGCATAGCGTTCGGTGAAGGTTTGGAAATGCTGCTGCACCAGCAAAGTGGTGGGCACCAGAACTGCCACCTGTTTGCCGTCCTGCACTGCCTTGAACGCAGCCCGCACGGCAATCTCGGTTTTCCCATAGCCGACGTCACCGCAGATGAGGCGGTCCATCGGCACGATCTGTTCCATGTCCTGCTTCACATCGGTGATACAGGCAAGCTGGTCGGGCGTCTCCTCGTAGCGGAAGGCGTCTTCCACGGCCTCGGCCATATCGTCGCGGGCAAGGTCG
>CAXYYR010000099.1:0-7269 GCA_964293265.1 uncultured Propionibacterium sp. | reverse complement strand
CTGCAGGCAATTCCCCAACCCCGAACAAATATCAAGGAATCACCATGACCGCCTCACAAATCTTCGAGCCCCTCAACCTCACTCACGGCCCGGCCCTGCCAAATCGCCTTGCCAAAGCGGCGATGGAAGAACGCCTCGGCACCGCCAACATGGCCCCCTCGTCCCGCATGAATCGCCTCTACGAGCGGTGGTCGCGCGGCGGTGTTGGCCTCATCATCACCGGCAACGTGATGGTGGAGGCCCGTGCCATGACCGGCGCCGGTGGTGTCGTCCTCGACGAGCACACCGATCTGGCTCCTTACAGACAGTGGGCGAAGGCAGCCCATGCTGGTAATGCCCGCATCTGGATGCAGATCAATCATCCGGGACGTCAGGTGCCCGCCGCCCTGCCCGGCATCAACATCGCGCCCTCGGCCATCGGTCTGGACATCGGAGCCCAATCAAAGCGCTTCGCCACACCACGCGCCATGGATGAGGCCGACATTGAGCGCGTGATCACCCAATTCGTCACCACGGCTGCCCGAGCCGTCGAGGCAGGTTTTGATGGCGTGGAAATCCATGCGGCCCACGGCTATCTGCTGAGTCAGTTCTTGTCGCCACGCAGCAATGTGCGCACAGACCAGTGGGGCGGTTCACTTGCCAACCGAGCACGCCTGCTCACCCAGATCGTCACCCGCACACGCGCTGCGCTGCCTGACACGGCCAGCCTGGCCGTGAAGCTCAATTCCGCCGACTTCCAGCGTGGCGGCTTCGACGTGGACGACGCCACCGAAGTGGTACAGATGCTCGGTCCACTCGGAGTTGATCTGGTGGAACTATCCGGCGGCTCCTACGAGAGCCCCGCCATGAGCGGCCGCACCGCCGACGCCCACACGCTTGCCCGCGAGGCATATTTCCTCGAGTTCGCCCAGCAGATCGGCAAGGCCGCCACCATGCCGCTCATGCTCACTGGTGGCATCACACGTCGTGAGACCGCTCAGGCTGTGCGTGCGGCCGGCGTCAGCGTGGTGGGCATGGCAACCGCCCTGGCACTCGACCCCGAGCTGCCCAACCAATGGTCAACCCACGAGCAGATTGCGCCGGCATTGCGCCGCATGGACGTGAACAACAAATCTGTGCGCGCCGCCATCATGAACGCCCAGGTGCGCCGCCAACTTCGGCGTCTCGGCAATGGGCAGTCGCCCCGTCCCGGCGAGTGGCCGGTCAAAGCATTCCTTGCCGACGACCTGCGCGACCGCGCCCAACAGCGCTCCTATCGCCGCTGGTTGGCTGCCCGCACCCTCTAGGCTCAATGCCATGCTCGGTTATTTCGGCCCCGAAGGCACCTTCACCCATCAAGCTCTGCTGAGCTTCAGTGAGGAAGCCGCTACGCCTTTCACCACTGTGACGGCTGCCCTCGATGCGGTGCGTGCCGGTGAGATAGAGGCAGCCGTGGTGCCGGTGGAGAACTCGGTGGAGGGCTCTGTTTCAGCCACGGTTGATGCTCTGGGAGATCCGGAACTTCCCCGGTTGCAGATCGTGCGTGAAGTGCTCGTGGACATCACCTTCGAACTCTGCGCGCGCCCGGGAACTGACCTGGCTGATGTGAAACGCATCATCACCCATCCGCATGCCGCCGCCCAGGTGCGCGACTGGCTGAGCATCCACCTGCCCCATGCCGAAGTCGTTGAGAAGGGCTCCACGGCAGGCGCTGCGCGCACTGTGTCAGACCCCGATTCGGGTTTCGATGCCGCCATCTGTGCGCCGATTGCCGGGCGGCTCTATGGTCTTGAACCGCTGGCCAGCGACATCGGTGATGTGGATGCCGCCGTCACCAGGTTCATTCTGGTGGCCCGTCCGGGCCGTCCGCCGCTGGCAACCGGAGCCGACAAGACCACGCTGGTGGCCTATATGCGCGCCGACGAGCCCGGCGCCCTGCTGGGGATTCTGCAGCAATTCGCCGTGCGGGGCGTCAATCTGTGCCGTATCGAATCGCGTCCCACCAAGACGACGCTGGGTAATTACTGCTTCAACATGGACGCCGAGGGTCATATCGACGACGCCCGCATGGCCGAGGCCCTGATGGGCCTCAAACGCATCTGCAAAGACGTGATCTTCCTCGGCAGCTATGCACGCGCAGACCAGAAGATGCCCACCATCAGGCAGGGCGCCAGCGACCGCGATTACACCGAAGCCGGCAACTGGCTCAAGGGCCTCGGCGGAGCCATGATCGTGAGTGCGCCCGGGTCAACCCGCGCCTCGAACAGCTGACCGGTGCCCATCGGATCACCGTCGAGTTCGTAGGGCATCGGCTCGTCCACCTGCACCACCATCTCGACCCCGGCATATTGCTCCAGTGAACGGTCGGCGCCGATCCGGGTGAGCACCTGCGCGGTGGTGCGCGCCCAGGCCGACAGGCCCACCGGCGAACCCACCACCATTTCCATGCGTCCATCAGCCGGGTCGGCGTCGGGCATGAGCTCCACCCCGCCGCCGATGGACGGCACATTGCCCATCACCGTGAGCACGGCATTGCGCCTGGTCTGACGGTTGCCGTCGACGCTGATCTCGACACGATGTGGCTTGGTGAACAGCTGCGGCATCGCCGAGAACACATAGGCCGCCGAACCCATGGTTTTCTTCAAGGAATTGTTGGTGCGCTCCATGATGCGCGCATCAAAACCGATGCCCGCCATCACCGCGAAATGCAGTGGCTCTGCGGTGCGGGAATCAACCACCAGCTGCACCAGATCGAGTGCGCGGGGCTCGCCGCCGATGGCCACAGTGATGGCCTCTTCCATGTCGAGCGGCAGGCCAAGATTCTTGGCCAACAGGTTCCCGGTGCCGGACGGCACCAGACCCATTGGAATGCCGGTGCCGGCAAGCCCGCTGGACACCACCCGCACCGTGCCGTCGCCCCCGGCAGCGATCACCAGATCGGCTCCACGCCGGATGGCCTCACGCGCCTGGGCATCACCGGGTTCGGCAACCGTGGTGGGCAGCCACAGCGGCGGATCCCAGTGTTTGCCGTCCAATTCGGAGGCAATCTGGCGGCGAAAGACTGTTTCGTCACGAAGCTTTATGGGGTTGTAGATCACCACGCACAGGCCACCGCGAGGCCGGGCTGCCTTGTTGGCACGTCGTGGCGCGATGAGCGGCACCATCCTCACCCGCGCAAACAGCATCACAGCGCTCACCACCGCCGCCCCCAACAGGGCCCCGCCGATGATGTCGGACAGATGATGGGCGTTCATCACCCAGCGGTTGAAACCCACCGCCACAACGAAAGTCACGCCCACCAGCCGCCACATGAGCACTGCTGTGCGGGGCTGACGCGTGGTGGTGGTCACCGCCACCACAACCACCGAGGTGGCCATCGCCATGGCCATGTGTGCGCTGGGATATGACGAGCCCGAATAGGTGATGGCGTCGGCCAGATTCGAGGGCGGACGCACCCGGTTGACTTCGTGTTTCACGCCTTGGGTGATCAGTGTGGTAAGAATGCCCGAGGCCAGTGCCACCCATCCAAGATGACGCACCTTGCCCCGCCAGGCCCAGAAGGCGATACCGGCCAACACCACCAGCAGAATGCCCGGAAAGGTGACCACCGCGAATGCCTCCGCCACCTGGGCTGCTGCTGAACGGGGCACCAGATGGGGCGTGGCGCTGGTGGCGTCCATGCCCGCAAACACCCCGGTGTGCAGCGCCAATCTGGTCCAGATAAGGAAGGCCACGGTGAAGACCGCAGTCGTCCACAGCGTGAACCGGCTGAACGGACGGGAGGTCATGGCCAGATTCTTCCAGATGCGTCCATGCTCCGCAGGCGTCGGCCCTGTGCGAATGCTGTGGGCAGGTGGGGGCCACGCAACGGTAACCTTGCCCTCATGATCGACCCGAAGTTGTTGCGCACTGATCCCGACCGCGTCCGCCGCTCACAGCGTGCCCGCGGGGAGTCCGTCGAGCTCGTCGACGAGGCCCTGGCAGCAGATGAGGCGCGACGCTCGTCGATCAGCGCTTTCGAAACCACCCGCGCCGAACAGAAAACACTCGGCGCCAAGATCGCCAAGGCAAGCGGCGACGAGAAGACCGAGCTGCTTGCCCGCACCAAGGAACTTGCCGCCAGGGTGCGTGAGCTCGACGCCGCTGCCCATGAGGCCGACGAGCATTACACCGAGGTGGTCAAGCAGTTCGGCAATATCGTGATCGACGATGTTCCCGAGGGCGGCGAGGACGATCTCTATGTGATCGACACCCACGGCACTCCGCGCGACTTCGAGGCCGAGGGCATCACCATCCGTGACCACCTCGAACTTGGCGAGATGCTCGACGCCATCGACATGGAGCGTGGCGCCAAGGTGTCGGGCAGCCGGTTCTATTACCTCAAGGGCCCCGGCGCGCTGCTCGAATTCGCGTTGATGCAGTTTGCGCTGAGCAAGGCGCTCGAGTGGGGTCTCACCCCCATGATTCCGCCGGCCCTGGTGAACCCCTCGGCAATGGAGGGCACCGGATTTTTGGGTCAGGCCGCCGAGGACGTCTATTTCCTTGAGCGTGACAATCAATATCTGGTGGGCACGGCCGAGGTGCCGCTTGCCGCCTACCATTCCGACGAGATCCTGGCCTCCGATGAGCTGCCGATCCGCTATGCCGGATTCAGCCCCGCCTACCGTCGTGAAGCCGGCAGTTATGGCAAGGACACCCGCGGAATTTTCCGTGTGCACTGGTTCGACAAATTTGAGATGTTCACCTATTGCCGCCCCGAGAATGCCGTGGAAGAACACCAGCTGCTGCTTGCCCATGAGAAGGAATTCATCTCGGCATTGGGCATTCCCTTCGAGGTGCTTGACGTGGCCTCGGGCGATCTTGGGCTGTCGGCTGCCCGCAAATACGACTGCTACGGCTGGGTGCCCTCGCAGAACAAATATCGCGAGATCACCTCAACCTCGAATTGCACCGAGTTCCAGGCCCGCAGGCTCAACATCCGCATGCGTGACGGCAAGGACGTTGGCCCGCTGGCAACGCTCAACGGCACCCTGTGCGCCATGACGCGCATGATCGTGATGATCCTGGAAAACAATCAGCAGGCCGATGGTTCAGTGGTCGTGCCCGAGGTGCTGCGCCCCTACATGGGTGGGAAGGAACTCTTCGAGCCGATAGGAAAGAAGTAATTGGCACAGTTTGCCCGTTGAGGGCAAGAGCTAATTCTTCGGCCACAATGCTGCTGTTGTCAGCTGGTCAATCAGCGAGCGCAAGCCCCTTTTTCTCGGGCAACATGCTCGCTGCTGCGGCAGCCAACGCGAAGGCCACGCCGAACACCAGGAAGACCAGACCTGTGCCGCCGTTTCCGGCGATCAGCAGTGGTGGCACGCAGAGTGGGGCAACGATGGAGGCGATGCGTCCGAAGCCGGCTGCTGCCCCGGCGCCGGCGCCGCGGATCCGTGTGGGATAGACCTCGGGAGTCACAGCATAGAGCACGCCCCAGGCGCCCAGATTGGATGCGGAGAGCAGGCATCCCAGGATCAGCACGGCAGTGACGCTGGATGCCTGGCCGAAGCCGATTGCGGCCAGCGCCGACACCACCAGGAAGCTGGCCAGGGTGGCGCGGCGTCCCCATTTCTCCACAAGCCAGGCGGCCAGGAAATATCCGGGCAACTGGGCAAGCGAAATGATGAGCGTGTATTCAAATGACTTCACCATGGTGAAGCGGGTGGAGAGCAGCGAGGGCATCCATACGAATGCGCCGTAGTAGGAGAAGTTCACGAAGAACCAGGTGATCCACAGCGCCACTGTTCGGCGTGCTGTGCCGTTGCGGAACAGATCGGCCATGCCGGCCTTGGCTGTTTTCGGGGTGATGGCCTCTGCGGCCTTGATCGCGGCCGGGGCGGGAGCTGCCACACCGCTCGGAATCTCGAATGCCCGCACCGAGGCCTCTGCTTGTGCGAAGCGCCCCTTGGATTCCAGGAAGCGCACCGATTCGGGCAGATGGATGCGCGCCACCACGGCGTAGACCACCGGCACAGCGCCCACCAACAGCGCCCAGCGCCAGCCGTTCGCCGACCGCGGCACGATGAGATAGCCGACCAGCGCAGCAATGATCCAACCCACCGCCCAGAACGATTCGAGCAGCACGACGGCCCGTCCGCGGATGCGTTTGGGTGCGAATTCGCTCACCAGGGTGGAGGCTACGGGCAGTTCGGCGCCCAGACCGAGCCCGACGACCAGGCGCAGCACGAGCAACATTCCCAGTCCGCCGGACAGCGCCATGGCGCCGTTGGCCAGGCCATAGATGAGCAGGGTGAGCATGAACACGCTGCGGCGTCCGAAGCGGTCGGCAAGCCAGCCGCCGGTCCATGCGCCGATCGACATGCCCACAAATCCGATGGACCCCAGAAGCGACACCTGGGTGGGGCTGAGCGACCACTGTTTGGCAAGCACCACCATCACATACGAGATGAGTCCCACATCCATGGCATCGAGGGCCCAGCCAATGCCGGAGGCGGTGAGCAGGCGGGCGTGCTCGCGATTCAGTGGCAGGGCATCGAGGCGGTCATTTCGGGTGATCAGCGCGGTCTGCGCGGCAGTGGACACGCCCTCCAGCCTAGACCACTGTCATGACAGCTGTCATGACAGTCCACGGTGCTAGTGGAGCACGCGCTGCCTAGAGCGGCTGCAATTCATCGAACTGGTCAGCTGATTCACCGGGGCCCCATTCAGCGCGGAAACCCAGCGCCGCAAGACGTGCCTCCACCACATCGAGTGTTTCTTCGCTGCCGGCCTCGATGGTGTGGAAATGGTAATCGGAGGTGACATGCATCAACGGTGCCGATTTTCCCGAAGCCAGCTCTTCCAGGAAGCGATCAATGTCGCGGCGGTTCCTGATGCCGAGTGCAACGCGGATCTTGCCGTAGATGCGATGGTTCACCATCACATCAAGCACCGAACCACCGCAGTCGACCACAGCTCTCAGCTCGGCGGGAATCTGGGCACGGGTGTGACGCACCTTCACCACGCGGCGGTGGCTGCTGGCTCCGGGCAACAGATAGCCGCGCGGGGTGGCGCGGATGTCGAGCCCTGAGGCGCGCAGCCGGGCAATGTCGCCCGCAATTGCCTGACGGCTCACCCCCGCGCGGGAAGCCAGTTCATCGCCCGACAGGGGAGAGGTGGAGACGCGCAACCACGACACCAACTGCGTGCGTCGTTCGTCGCCAGCCATCACTGCCTCCTGAAGTGTCTCTCCAGTTTATCGGGCGGGGTTGGCGGCACCGTCGTCGGGCCAGGGAGCCCAGAGCTCGG
>CAXYYR010000098.1:0-7406 GCA_964293265.1 uncultured Propionibacterium sp. | reverse complement strand
CAGCAGGGCAATCACGCGACGGGTCTGACTTGCCGGCCTCGTCGCCTTCACCTCGCTGCTCACAAGGCCAAGAGTATTGGTCTTGCGCCCCGACGGGTATCCGCGGTCAGCGGACCTCAGCTGCCGGTGACCTCGAGCACACCGTGCGCTCCGCGCTCAGCCTTGGTCATCGAATGGTTGACGATGGAGAAATGCCCGGCCTCGGGAGCCACCATTTCCACATAGCCGCCCTGGGCTGCGCCGGGTTCCAACACCTGTGAGCCGCCCGGACCCACCGTGCCCTGTCCGCCTCGTCCACACGCAGAATTCACCTCGGCAGCTGGTTGATAGCCGCATTGCAGGCTGAAGGCGCCCTCAGACCAGGTGGTGTCGAACTGCGCCCCCACAACATGGAAACTGATGCCCTCGTCGGGCCCGGCGGCAAGCACCCAGAAACGCACGCGATCACCGACCTTCGCCGTGAGCGGATGGTGGTCGTATTGGTTGGCATAGCCGTTGAACACCACGGCATCGGGATTGCCGTCACCAATCCGGTCAGCATCCGCGCCGGCCTGTTCGTCGTCGCTGTACCAGGTGTCGGACTGCACCATCACATATTCGTGGTCCACCTCGGTGAGTCCGGGCGGATCGATGATCACTGCGCCGTACATGCCATTGGCGATGTGCAGCGACATGGGAGCCGTGGAGCAGTGGTAGAGCCACATTCCCGACTTGGTGGCGGTGAAGGTGTAGGTGAGCTCCTCGCCCGGCGCGATGGTGCGCATCGGCTCATCAGGCGCAAGCGCACCGGCATGGAAATCGATGGAGTGACCCATCGTGCCGTGATTCTGCAGGGTGATCACGAACTTGTCACCGAGATGTCCGCGCAGGGTTGGGCCGGGGGCTTGCCCGTTGAACATCCAGCGCATCTGCGTGACACCGGGAGCCACCTCAACCACTTCTTCGGTGACGTCGAACAGCAGATGGTGCTCGGTCTCGGAACTTGCCGGCGCCAATGACGCATCACGTGCCTCGACGCTCATCTGGTCGCCACTCGAGCCCATGCCCGACATGCCATCCATGCCGTCCATGCCCGACATCGAACCGGAGCCCGAGCTGGCGGCCGTGCCTTCCACAGTGATGTCGAGCGTCATGCCCATCTGCTTGTGGCCAGCAATGGAACACCAGGCCTGCTGCGATTCGGTGATCACACCGGCGTCAAGAGTGCCGCTGGAGCCGGGCATGAGACGCCCAGTGGTGGCCCCGGTTTCAGTGACCAGATCGTGCACCATGCCGGCAGTGTCGGTGTTGGTGACGTCAATGATGAGCTCAGTTCCGGCGGGAATCGTGATGGCTGACGGGGTGAATTTCATGTCTGCCGCATCAACGCTCACGCGCTCGGTCGCGCCGCTGGCAGCCGTGTTCGACGAGCCGGAACCGGTATTGCCCACCATGGTTGACGGCGATGCTGCGGTGGCCACCGACAGCGCCACCACGAGCACGCCGATGCCGGCCATCCACTCAAACCGTCGGGAACGCTGCGCCAGCGGGTTCTCTGCCACGGGCTCGGCGTCGGCAGGCATGCCCCGCTTGGCCATGCCACACTGCGCCATCGTGACGAACAGCGCCACGAAACCGGCCAGGAAGACCACGCTGAGGGCAATTTTTCCGGCCGCCGGCACGGGGGCGAGCATGGCCAGCCCGGCGCCGTTGACGGCAATGATGCGGGTGTCGGCAAGCCGGTCCATCACACCATTGCGGCGCTGGATCAGCGCGGCAGAACCACCCATGATCATGGGCAGCAGATAGGCGAGCGCGCCGGCAATGAGCTGGGAGGCGAAACCACCGAGCAGCGGCCAGGCAAGATCGGGCAGTCGGTTCATCATCGTCTGCCGGTCGGGTGAGGTGGCGGTGAGCACCACAGCGGTGGCGAGCGTGCCGATGAGCCAGACCATGCCGGCCAGAATCGACATTGCCGAGAAACTGCGGATCGGCTTCACCAGCGCAGCACGCACCATGGCCACCACGGTGAATCCGAGACATGCCAGATAGCCGAGCAGTCCGAGTGCAGCTATCCAGCCCTGACCGCTCACGCCACCGGCATCGACCACAGCAATGGAGATGCACAGCAACGGCAGGGCGCGTCGGGCGTCGGTTTCGGCGCCGGGCACCATCTTGGTGCGCAGGATCGTGGGCCACAGGGTGAGCAGCGTGCCGATCACGGCCAGCCCCAACCAGCCCAGCGCCGACGACACGATGTGCGCCAGCAGGAATCGGTCGATGTGCGAGCCGAGCGCCGGGGTCATGAAGGCGCCGAAGACGGCTGCCACAACGAACCATGCACCCGCGGCAACGTAATAGCGGACAACGGTGGAACCGAGCCGGGTGCTCAGTGCTGCCCGGGCGTGCAGACCCAGCGTGATCACATGAGTGGCCACGGCCACGATGGTGAGCGCGGCACCGGCGATCATCATGGGATTCTGGGCGGCTTCCATGCCGCCGATGAGCACCAGGATGCCCAGATTGAGGGCGGCGAGCACGGTGATCTGGCGGGCGCGTCCATTGTCGGAACTGCGCATGAGGGCAGCGGCGAAATATTCGCTCCACACCACCACGGCATTGGTTGCCACGCCCAGGGCGGCAGCGTGCAGGCTCACCCAATCGAGATCGGGACGGAAGCGCTGGCCGATCAGGCTCACCACCACGATCACGGCCCACACCATCACCACGGCGGCGCTGAACCGGTGCCAGGCCTTGCGGCTGTGGGCGCCCTTGCCGCTGGCGAGTTCGCGGCGCTTCTTGGCGGCGTCTGCGGTTTCGATGTTCATGCCTGCTCCTGCACTTCGTGGTCAGCGGGGGCGGTGCTCACGTCGGGCTTGTTGCCTGTGACCTGGCCCGACGGGTCCCCTGACTTACTGGCGTCGGGCTTGCTCGTCGCCGACCAGATGGCCACCGACACCAGACCCAGCAGCGCAGCAATATTGCCCAGCCCGCCGATGGTGCGTCCGTTCTCGGAACCCAGCAGATCAGCAATCACGCGCACCACCAGACTGACCTGCAGCAGCCCACCGACACCCCAGAACCCGGCAACGAAGGGAATGCGGATGCCCAACAACGCGGGCAGGATCGTGGTGGCATGAGCCATCACCATGCTCATGACGAAGCCGAGGAACAGGGCATGCAGAGTTGCGTCGTAATGCAGCCCGGACAATTGCGGACGCAGCAGCAACAGGCCGGCAACGATGAGCCAGCCGTAGCCAACCAGGATCATGCCTGCAGTGAACCGCCCGTTGCCGGGCTGTTTGATGCCGAACCGGGCCACATCGGTGTTGAATGAATAGGCGCTCAGGGCGATGAGCAGTACGCCGAAGATCGGCAGCACCACCGAGGGCCAGATGGTGCTCAACGGGCTGGCGGCCACCATTCCCATGGCCAGGAACAGTCGCGCGTCCTCACGCCGCTGACGTGCCTGCGGGCTCAGGGCGAGCTGACCGATGCGTGACAGATCGGCGCGCTCGGCAATCACGGTGAGCACCAGGAAGGTGATCAGCGCGGCAATGAGATCGGGAATGGCCACCCCACCGAACCAGGCAATCACCGCACCCAGCGCGGTGGCGCCGCCGCCGATCTGAATGGCCACCAGCGGGTCACGATTGCGACGCCACAGAGCAACGTAATTCACGATCATCAGCGCACAGCCGACGATCATCACTGCTTGTCCGGCGCGCATCGGCAGGGGTGTGAGCACCAACAGCGAACCCAGCGCCATGCCCAGCGGCGCGAGATAGGCCCACCAGCGATGGATCGATGTGGAGCGTTCCAGACTCACCAGCGCGCCCACAAAACCGATCACCATGAGCATGCCGTGGGCGGCGGAGAACCGCAGACCGCTGAGCGGCGCCGGCAGGTTGAGCAGCACCAGCGCGGCGTCCAGGCCCATGAGCATGGCAATGCCGCAGGGAACCAACAGGAACACCCGACGGGGACTTGCTCCCTTGGGTGGAGTCTTCTTGGCCGGCGCCGGGGCGTCGGCGGCAAGCGTGGCTGACGGCGTGGGTGGCATGAAGCTCTCTTCCAACTTTTTTGCGGTGGGTCTTTACTGTGGGTTTTTACTGCGGAAATTCAGCTGGTGGATGTGTGCCATGCGGCGGGTGACTGCCGCATGGATCGTGCTGGTTTTCTGACGTTGTGACTAGCTGCTTTGCTGGGCCACTGACTGCTCCGGGCTCAGGCCGTGCTGCCCGGCAACCGCACAACTCACGGTGCAGATGCCGGGCCCCGCATGGGGCGTGAACTCGTCCAATTGCCAGTGTCCCCCGACCTGCTCCAACAGCCCGCACACCATGCCGGCATGCATTGAGCAGATCACTTCTGGTGACTGGTCGGCCCGCTCGGCCATCGGACAGTGATGCAGTTCGAGGGTTTCGCGGATGCGTGCCGAGGTGGCCTGAGCCGCAGGCTCGTCAGAAGTGGCCCGGGCTGCAGCTGGCTCGACATCGGCAGGCTGGGCATCAGCTGTCTGGCCGGTCCCCTCATCACTCCGATTGTCGTGTTGACCCCGACGGCTGGGCACATAACCCCAGTCGTCCAGAGCAGCCTGCAGGGCGTCCAACTGTTCGGCAGCGCTCAATGCTCGTCCGGGGGTGACCGGTGCGGAGCTTGAGGCAACCCAGCGACGGCCGGCATCGCGGGCCGAGCGGGCAAGCTCGCGGCCATGATCGACGGCAAACTGGTTGAGCAGCACGTCAACCAGCAGGCCGTCGTCGGGCCCGGATGCGAAGGCCTTGGGCGTGGCGCTGTAGAGCATGCGCGGACGCCCACGCTTCACCGCCGGATCAGCGGAGGCAGCAACCAATTCGTCCGCCTGCAGATGGTCCAGATGGAAGCGCACCGTATTGGGATGCATGGCGATCCGCTCGCCCACTTCGGCCACTGACAAGGGCGTCGACGAGCTGAGCAGGGCCTGCAGCACGCGCTGGCGGGTGCGGTCGGGCGAGACACCCACCGATGAGTGACCATCGGCAGGGGCTTGCGTGGTTGATCGCTTCTGCACAGTCACACCCCCTTGTTCAGTGATTGGCTTGTTCAGTCCCTGCTGGCCATCCAGCCCCTGCACTGGTTGTTCCGCAGCATGGTGACGCCCACCGTTCCGGCCGCGAGGTCAACGGAATGATGGGCGTCGCCGGGCATTCACCCGTTCACCGGGTCAGGCGGCAACGCGGGTGAAGCAGATCTTCCAGACGTCGGGGCCCTCTTGCACGTATTCGCGGGTGAAGCCGCCGGGCCACATGGCGTCGATCTGGCTCAGCAGGGGCAGCGGATTGTGCGGGGCGGCGAGGATCATCGACTGACCCTGGCTGATGCCCTGCAGCGCGCCGAAAATGGTGGCGTGACGGATGGCATGCGGAATCTGGGTGGCATCCAGCTCGGGGATGGCGTCGTCATGCTCGCCGCAGGCGCAGTTGTGGGTTTCGGTGATGGGCAGGTCAGTCATTGATATCCCTTCGGACGGCCGTGGCCGCAGGTCTGCGACGCATGCGCCGCATTTATTACAAGGTCGTTGTAATAATAGGACTCAGACTGCCTGCGCGCCACCCTCGTCCACCACTGAGTCCTGCGCTGCGGGCTCACTTCCCACAGCGCCCGACAGAGCAGGATCGGCCACGGCGTCATCAGCGCCCGCCAGTTCGATGGCTGCCACATCGTGATGACGCAACACCCACCAGGCCCATGCGCCCGCCAGAGCCACGGCAATGCCCGACGCCCAGAACCAGGTGGAAACGCCCACTGCCTCGCTCACCGGGCCCGCAACGAGCAGGCCGATCGGCATGGCCAACGAGATGAGGCTCATCCACAGCGCAAACACCTTGCCCAATACGTCGGGCGCAAAGCTTTCCTGCAGATAGGCCATGAACGGCACATTGAACGCCGTGCCAGCCAGACCCATCACGAACGAACAGGCAACGAAGATCCAGAAGCCCTCGGGCGGCAACAATCCGCCCACCACACTCATCAGACCCAGGAGCACACACGCTGCAGAGATCAGGGTGAAACGGCGGCGCTTGCCGCCCCACACACCCAATACGGCCGACGCCACACCAAGGCCCAACGAGAACGCGAGTTCAACCATCGAGTTGTCCCAGGCATCGCCGTTGAAACCGACGCGCACGAGAAGCGGGAAGAGCGACCCCAGCGGCATGAACAACAGCATCACCAGACCAAGCGGCGCCACGGACGCCATGAAGGCCGGATTGCCACGCATGGCCACCAGGCCTTCCTTGAGGTCACCGATCACCCGGGCCGGGCTGCCATCACGCTCCACATCGGGAATGCGCACAAAGGCCAACGTGTCCACGGCGATGGCTGCGCCGATGGTGTCGATGAACACGATCGCAGCCATGGGCATGAACGCCATGAGGGCGGCACCGAGCACAGGCCCCAGCATCTGCGCGGCCGAGGCCACAAGATTGGCCCAGCCGCCAGCTTTCACCAGCATGTCTGCCGGCACCAGCTGCGGGGTTGCCGCCTGCAGGGCAGGCTGATGGAAGGCGCTGCCCAGCCCGCGCAGGAACAGGATGGCGTAGAGGAAGCCCAGCGAGGGCGTATCGGTGCTGAGGAACACCAGACCGAGCACGGCGCTCACGAGGCCCACGAATCCGTCGGCACACATCATGATGATGCGTCGATTGATGCGGTCGACGATCACCCCGGCGAACGGGCTGATCACCATGGTGGGAATGAACGCCACGATGGTGGCGATGGTCAGGGTGATGGCAGATTCGGTTTTCACCGTGATCCACCAGATCACGGCAAACTGCACCGCCGCCGAGCCGACGAGCGAAAACGCCTGGCCGGAATAGATCAGCGCGAATTGTTTTTTCCAGCGGTTGTCCATGCGGGCAACGACTCCTTGCAAGTGATGGATGATTCAGGACGTCAGGATGACCATGACGCGGGGCCAGCTCGACGCGTACTTCAGAAGCAGGGGCGCCGAGGGCAGTGGGCAGGTGGGTCAGCCGTTGAACGGCATGGACGCGGACCGGGCGAACAATCAGCTGAAAAAGATTGTGGACACAACTAACTCCATCTCTTGGGGCCCGGAAATTTCACCATGTACGCGCCCGTTATGCAACTCACGGGACAAGCTCGAGCAATGCCATCAGCTCGGGGACGGCACTGGTCCCGCTTGCATCGGGCTGGGCGCGCCCGGGTACGATGAAGCCAAGGTCCTCCGCGCGGCGGTACCTCGCCCAATTCCCCCAGGGCCGGAAGGCAGCAAGGGTAAGTGAGCTCTTCCGGGTGCGCGGAGGGCCCCTTTTTGTGTCCTGATTCCTGGGCGGCGCCTGGTGCTGCCCAGCCGCTCGACGAAGCCTCAGCCCCTGGTCAGTGCCTCAGCCGGAGCCCCGGTCCTCAAGGACTTCACATCC
>CAXYYR010000097.1:0-7445 GCA_964293265.1 uncultured Propionibacterium sp. | reverse complement strand
CACGGCACCCGTCGATCCCGCCATCTCTGTGACGCAGGTGCGCGACGCCTATCACGATGCCTATGACAAGGAGCCCTTCGTGTATCTCCTGCCAGCCGATGTGTGGCCTGCGAGCCAGAACGTTGTGGGATCCAACGCTGTGCACGTGAATGCAACCATCGATGCCCAAGCAGGACGACTGGTGATGGTTGCCACGCTGGACAATCTGGTCAAGGGCACCGCCGGCGGTGCCGTCCAGTCCATGAATCTTGCTCTTGGACTGGACGAGAGCGCCGGCCTTACAACGATAGGAGTTGCACCATGAGCGTGACCACACCCAAGGGATTCCGCGCAGCCGGTGTGGCGGCCGGACTCAAATCCTCGGGCAAGCCTGATGTCGCTGTCGTGGTGAACGATGGCCCGGAGACGACAGCTGCTGCCGTCTTCACATCCAATCGTTTCAGTGCTGCCCCTGTGCAGTGGTCCCGTGAGGCAGTTGCCGACCATCGGGTCTCGGCAGTGGTGCTCAACTCGGGTGGCGCAAATGCCTGCACCGGAAGAGTGGGCCTGGCAGATGCCGAGGCGACCGCGGCCCATCTTGCCGAGCAGATCGGAGCCAATGCGGCAGATGTGGCCGTCTGTTCCACAGGGTTGATCGGTGAGCGCCTTCCCATGGCGCGACTGTTCGGCGGTGTCGACGCTGCCGTTGCCGGACTGTCCGACGAGGGCGGTCTGAACGCTGCAAATGCCATCATCACCACGGACACCCATCCGAAGACCGCTGTTTTCCAGGGCGACGGTTGGTCCATCGGGGGCATGGCCAAGGGCGCCGGAATGCTCGCACCCCAACTGGCCACCATGCTCGTCGTGGTCACCACTGATCTGTCACTCACTGCTGAACAAGCACAAACGGCGCTCACAGCAGCCACCGAGGTGAGCTTCAACCGTCTGGATTCCGATGGCTGCATGTCCACGAATGACACAGTGCTGTTGTTGGCTTCCGGCGCCTCGGGCAAGACGCTCGACACCGAGTCATTTGTGGCTGCACTCGCCGAGATATGCCTCAATCTCGGCCACCAGCTGCTGGCCGATGCCGAGGGCAGTTCACACGACATCACCATTCATGTCACCCATGCCCATTCCGAAGCGAATGCCCTGGCAGTGGCGCGTTCGGTGTCGTCGAGCAATCTGTTCAAGTGCGCCATCTTCGGAAACGACCCGAATTGGGGCCGCGTGCTGTCGTCGATCGGCACAACGGATGCGCTCTTCGAGCCCGATCAGGTGGATGTGAGCTTCAACGGGGTCATGCTGTGCCGGGCGGGGGAGATCGGTGAAGACCGATCACTGGTTGACCTGAGCCCCCGCGAATGCACAGTGGCGATTGATCTGCATGCCGGTGCCGAACAGGCAATCGTGTGGACCAATGACCTGACCTATGACTACGTCAAGGAGAATGCGGAGTACTCATCGTGAGTCGCACGCGCAGTCTGGACCATGCGGCCGCCATTGCCAAGGCTGGCACCCTGATCGAGGCCCTGCCTTGGCTCGAGCAATATGCGGGCAAGACGGTGGTGATCAAATACGGCGGAAACGCCATGATCGATGACAACCTGAAGCATGCCTTCGCCGAGGACATCGTTTTTCTGCGCCGCTGTGGTGTGAAACCTGTCGTTGTGCATGGTGGCGGGCCGCAGATCAGCCGAATGCTCAAGCGTCTCGACATCGAGACGGAATTCCGCAATGGACTTCGCGTCACATCTCCCGAGGCGATGGATGTCGTCCGGATGGTGCTGGTGGGTCAGGTCGGACGAGAACTGGTCAATCTCATCAATGGCCATGGGCCGTTTGCGGTCGGCCTTTCCGGTGAGGATGCCCGGTTGTTCACAGCACGGCCCAAGACGGTCTTGGTTGACGGGAAACTTGAGGAACTCGGTCAAGTGGGCGAGGTCACCGAGGTGCATCCCGAGGCGGTGCGCGATCTCATGGACGCAGGCCGTATCCCGGTAGTTGCCACAGTCGCGCCGGGTGAGAACGAAGAGGTCTACAACGTCAATGCCGACACTGCTGCAGCGGCTCTGGCTGTTGCCCTGGGGGCAGAGCGCCTGGTGATGCTGACCGATGTGGCCGGTCTGTATGCCGATTGGCCCAACAGCACCGATGTGGTCACCCAGATCGGTCCCCGCGAGCTTGAAGAGCTGCTGCCACGGCTCGAATCGGGTATGCGACCCAAGATGGAGGCCTGCCTGCGGGCCGTCCAGGGTGGGGTGAGCCGGGCCACCGTGATCGACGGGCGGGTCCAGCACTCCTTGTTGCTGGAAATTTTCACGAATGAGGGCATCGGCACCATGGTGCATGCCGAGGAAGGACACGAGCTGTGACCAGCCGGAACAGGGAATCCGAGGGGACTGCCATGCGGGACCACGGTTCACCATCGAGTGGTGCGCAGGGCAGCTGGGACCAGCGCTATGACCACGCGATCATGAACACTTTCGGCCATCCCAAGCGGGTCCTGGTGCGCGGTGAAGGCGTGCATGTGTGGGATGCCGACGGCAAGCGGTACACCGATTTCCTGGCGGGCATCGCGGTCAATGCCCTGGGCCATGCCAATGCCGAGGTGAACCGGGCTGTGGCCGAGCAGATGAACACCCTTGGCCACATCTCCAATTTGTTTGCCTCCCCGACGCAGATTCGTCTGGGTGAGGAATTGGCCCATCTGGCCACGCGTACGACCGCTGGGTCAACGCCGGCAAAGGTGTTCTTCGCCAACTCCGGCACGGAGGCCAATGAGGCCGCGTTCAAGGCCACCCGGATGACGGGTCGCACGAAGATCGTGGCCATGATCGGCTCCTTCCATGGCAGGTCCATGGGCTCACTGGCAATCACCTACAACGAGCACTACCGCAAGCCTTTCGAGCCCCTTCCGGGTGAGATCATCTGGGCGCCCTATGGGGATGCCAAGGTGCTGGCCGAGCTGGTTGATGATTCGGTTGCAGCGGTGGTCACCGAGCCCATCCAGGGTGAGAACGGCGTCATCGAGCCCTCAGACGAGTTCCTTCCCGAGGTCCGGCGGATCACTGCTGAACATGGTGCCCTGATGTGGGTTGACGAGGTGCAGACCGGGATGGGGCGTTGTGGTGAGTGGTTCGCCCACCAGCGCCTGGGTGTGACGCCTGATCTGATCACCGTTGCCAAGGGCTTGGGCAATGGTTTTCCGATGGGGGCCTGCATCGCATTGGGCAGGGCCGCCGAGCTCTTCGGCCCGGGCCAGCATGGCACCACTTTCGGCGGCAATCCCGTTGCCTGCGCAGCAGGCCTGGCGGTGATCGAATTCCTGCGCTCCCATGATCTGCTCACTCGCGTGACACAGGCGGGGGAGCACCTCGTGTCAGCCATCTCGGCTCTTGATGATCCACGTATCGCAGCAGTTCGGGGCAGGGGGCTGCTGCGCGGCATCGTATTGAACAAGCCGATCGGTCCGGCCACTGTCGAGGCTGCACTCACAGCAGGCTGGATCATCAACTCGCCGCGTCCTTCGGTCCTTCGTCTGGCTCCGCCCCTGATCGTCACGGATGAGCAAATCGACGAATTCGTTGCTGTGCTCCCGCAGCTTCTCGATACTGCGGAGCAGCAGCAGTGACCACCGCGCAGCACGGCATTAATTCTCCATCGCGAGGTGCCAATCCGTCAGACCGCAATCGCTCCAACCGAGTGGCGCGGCAGGGACGCATTCTGGAGCTCATTCGGGCTCATGAGATCGGCTCGCAGGCCGAGTTGGCCGAGATGCTGGCCAGTGATGACATCTCGGTGAGCCAGGGCACCCTGAGCAAGGATCTGCTGGATATCGGTGCAGTCCGCGTGCGTTCTGCCTCCGGTCTGCTCGTCTACGCCCCGCCCGGCAGCGAGATCGCCTCCGACCATGTGCTTCATGAGCAACGCCTTGCCCGGATATGTGCCGAGGTGTTGGTGAGCGCCGATGCCTCGGCCAATCTGGCAATTCTCAAGACACCACCCGGTGCTGCCCAGTATTTTGCCTCAGCCATCGACCGAGTGGCACTCGATGCGGTGGCCGGAACCATTGCCGGGGACGATACGGTGATGGTCATTTCGCGGCATGCCGAGGGCGGCACTGACATGGCCGAGTATTTTGTGTCGATGGCCCGGACGGGACGTCCAAACCATGACGATCCGGACGGGACGTCCAGACACGACGATTCGGACGGGACGTCCGGGCACGAAGCTGTTGCAGCAGGAAAACCGAAGATGCAGGGGCCCATTGGGGCGGACGGAGCGTATGAGCGATGAGTGACCATCAAGAGGGCTTCCTGTGGGGTGGACGTTTCCAGGGCGGACCCACCGAAGCCATGTTTGCCCTCAGTGTGTCCACCCAATTCGATTGGCGACTCGCGCCCGAGGACATTGCCGGCTCCATCGCCCATGCCTCGGCACTGCATGCAGCCGGTCTGCTCACCGATGCCGATCATCGTGACATCGAGGCTGCCCTGTCCCAGATGCTCACCGAGGTGCACGCTGGCACGCTGCAGCCCGCCCCCACCGACGAGGATGTGCACGGTGCGCTGGAGCGAATTCTCACTGAACGAGTGGGTTCACAGCTTGGTGGACGTCTGCGAGCCGGACGCAGCCGCAATGATCAGATCGCCACCCTCATCCGCATGTACCTGCGCCGTGAGATCCGGGCGCTGAGTCTTGATGTCATCGAGGTGATTGCAGCCCTGTCCTCGCAGGCCGATGCCCATCCGTCGGCAATCATGCCCGGGCGCACGCATATGCAGACGGCACAGCCAGTCCTGCTCGCTCACCAATTGTTGGCCCATGCCTGGCCGCTGCTGCGCGATCTTGATCGTTTCACTGACCTTGACAAGCGCCTGGCCCTCAGTCCCTATGGCTCGGCTGCTCTGGCCGGTAGTTCGCTGGGGCTGGACCCCGAACAGGTGGCCCATGATCTGGGTTTCACTGATTCCACGCTCAATTCCATCGACGGCACGTCGGCTCGCGATCTGGTGAGCGAAACAGCCTATGTGTTGGCCCAGATCGGTGTCGACTGCTCCCGCCTGGCCGAGGACGTGATTGCCTGGACCACCCCGGAGTTCGGTTTTGCTGCGCTCGACGATGCCTGGAGCACGGGGTCAAGCATCATGCCGCAGAAGAAGAATCCTGATGTGGCAGAGCTGGCGCGAGGCAAGGCGGGCCGCCTGATCGGTAATCTCACCGGCCTGCTGGCCACCTTCAAGGGTCTGCCCACCGCCTACGACCGCGATCTGCAGGAGGACAAGGAGCCGCTGTTCGATGGGATCGATCAGCTGCATGTTCTGCTGCCGGCGCTGGCGGGCATGGTAGCCACACTGGCTTTCGATGAGCACAGGATGCTGGCCGATGCCCCACGGGGGTTCTCCTTGGCCACCGATATGGCTGATTGGCTGGTGCGTCAGGGCGAGCCCTTCGCGCATGCCCACGACATCACAGGGCGCGCAGTGAAGTTCTGCGAAGCCCATGATCTCGGTCTACCCGACCTTGACGATGCCCAGTTGGCCCAGATCGATCCGGCATTGACTCCCGAGGTGCGGGGAGTGCTCAATGTTGTCGGCTCCGTGGCATCCCGTGATGGGCGAGGCGGAACTGCCCCTGTGCGGGTTGCCGAGCAGCTGTCTGCGGTGAAGCAGCAGAGCGGGGATTTCCAGCAGTGGGCGGAGCGCGCCTTCTGACGCTGCCTGCCGAGGTGAACATCCCAGCGGATTGCGATGCCCCGGCGCTGCCCTCCTGTCTCGATAGAGTGGCCGGGTGAATGCACTACTCGATGACCTGTCCTGGCGAGGATTCATCGCCGACTCAACCGACCGGGAAGCTCTGGCCGCCCATCTGGATGAGGGCATGGTCACCAGTTATGTGGGCTTTGACCCCACGGCGGGAAGTCTGCACATCGGCCACCTCATGCAACTCATCCTGGCCCGCCGTTTGCAGGAAGCAGGTCACCGGCCACTTCTGCTGATCGGTGGCAGCACCGGGCAGATCGGTGATCCCAAAATGGCCGGCGAACGTGTCATGAACACCAAGGAGACGGTCGCGGACTGGGTTTCGAGTCTGGCGGAGCAGACCAAGAATTATGTCAGCTTCGAAGGACCCAATGCTGCCAAGATCGTGAACAATCTTGACTGGACCGCGCCCTTGTCCGCTCTCGACTTCTTGCGTGACATCGGAAAGCACTTCAGCGTGAACCGCATGCTTGCCCGTGATGTCGTGGCGCGTCGGCTTGAGGCCGGCATCAGCTACACCGAGTTCAGCTATGTGCTGTTGCAGTCATTCGACTACGCCGAGCTGCACCGTCTCTATGGCGCCACGCTGCAAACCGGGGCCCAGGACCAGTGGGGAAACATCACTGCTGGTGCCGATTTCATCCGACGCACCACTGGCGATGTGGTCCACGGCCTTGTGACACCTCTGCTCACCAAGGCTGATGGCACCAAGTTCGGAAAGACGGAGGGCGGAACGGTCTGGCTCGATCCCGAGCTCACTTCGCCCTATGCCTTCCACCAGTTCTGGCTCAATGCGGAGGATGCCAAAGTGATGGATTATCTCAAGATCTTCAGCTTCCGCAGCCGTGACGAGATTGCCGAGCTGGCGGAACAGACCGCGGCAGCTCCGCACAAGCGAATCGCCCAGCGTGCCCTGGCTGATGATGTGACTGACCTGGTGCACGGTGTTGATGCCCGCCGTGCGGCAGATCTCGCAGCTCAGGCCCTGTTCGGACGGGGAGAGCTTGAATCACTGGATGCTGACACGCTCAAGTCCGTGATGGGTGAGATCAAGGCTGTCGAGATGGCTCCATCCGAAGACCAGGCAGGTCCCACGATCGTTGATGCCCTTGCTGCAAGCGGTGTTGTGGCGTCGAAGTCGGCTGCCAGAAGGACGATCCAGGAGGGCGGGGCCTATCTGAACAACATCAAGGTGGCTGACCCCGAGCTGCATCTCGGTGTGGACAATCTGTTGCAGGGCCGGTACGCGGTGCTGCGCCGTGGGAAGAAGACGGTCGGGGGAGTGATTGTCACGGGCTGACTTCGGTGAGTGCATCACCAACTGCTTGGGGACAGCCCGGTTTGCGTGATCGGGTTGTCCCCTGTATAGTTTTCTCCTGCCTCCACTACTGGAAAGCACCGCGGATCAGCCCTTCGGGACGGCTCGTGACGGCTCCTGTGGAGGTCATCCGGATCAGTCGATGAGATTGAAAAGGATGAGGGCCCAACTTGACGGAAACGAAGAGTTGGCCTAAAGTTGATAAAGGCCTTCGGGTGAAAATTAACCAAGAAAAATTGTAGTTCTGCTCTCGCCGAGTGGAAATTCAATTGGATCCAATGGCATGCAAATGCTTGTGGATGATGGTTGATCCGAGACGAAGGTTGGTTGCCTTGGCTGGTGTCCCTGTTTTGGGGTGTTGGTTGATGTGTGTCCGTTTC
>CAXYYR010000096.1:0-7478 GCA_964293265.1 uncultured Propionibacterium sp. | reverse complement strand
CCCGACCGAGGGGCAGCCGGGCAGTGCGCCCCGTGGGAACAGTGCGCCAGGCGGGGACAGGTGAGCCGATCGTGACTGCCAAAGGCCACAAGAACGTCGGGCCTGCCCAGCGCGGTTCGAAAGCAGTGAACAAGGGCAGCAAGGCATCGCCCGGCTCTGGCCGCGCTGACTATCCATATCAGCCCATGTTCACCGCACCGGCCAGTGAGCCGGAACCGGGCGTTGACTATGCCCACATCATGCGGTCACCCGAACCCGGTAACGCCACGCGTGCACTCACCGGCCTGGTGCTCGTGGCGGCGGGCTATCTGCTTGCCACTCAGCTCCTGCTCTATCTGGGTGCCTACATCTCGTGGCTGGCACGCGGCAGCAACGGCGGTTTCGCCGACGCATATGCCGCTGTTGCGGGCTATCAGGTGCCCGAGGGCATAGTGATAGTCAATCTTGCGCTGGCGGCAGCCATAGCGGTGGTGATGGTGGTTGCCCGCTGGTGCAACGGACGCCGGCCTGCATGGCTGTGCTCGGTTCGTCCGGGCATGCGGTGGAGATATCTTGCTGTCACCGCGGGTATCGGATTTGTGGTGCTCAATGGGATCTATCTGCTGGGCCCGGCCAGGGCTGATCTGGAATGGAACCCGGCGTCCAATGCCTGGCTGCTCGCGGTGCTCGTTCTTCTCACCTCGCCACTTCAGGCGGCGGGGGAGGAGTTCCTCTTCCGCGGCTATCTGCAGCAGGCCATCGGTGCTCTCACCGGACGTTCCTGGATCGCGCTCATCGTCTCGGCTCTGATCTTTGCCGCCATGCATGGGGCCCAGGATCTTCCGCTGTTCATCGACCGTTTCAGTTTTGGTCTGATTGCGGGAGGGATGGTGCTGCTGACCGGTGGCCTGGAAGCTTCCATCGCTGTGCATGCGGTCAACAATGTGAGCAGCTTCGGCTATGCCATTGCCGGCGGCACCCTGGCCCAGACCCGGCAAGTGAGCTCGAGCAGCTGGGCAACCACCATGAGTAATGCGCTCGGCTATCTGGTGGCTGGTGCCATCGCGGTGCTGGTGGCCAGACTGTGGAAGCTTCGTAGAACGACGGCGGACACCTCGGTTTGATTAGCTGTGCCACGATCCACTAGAGTTTGTGGGCGTTGTCATCGCGTTCGGGCCAGCTTGATCGGGCCGAGATGATGATGGGGTATGGGGTAATTGGCAGCCCGCCGGATTCTGGTTCCGTCAGTCCAGGTTCGAGTCCTGGTACCCCAACGCACATGATGGGTGAAGAAATTATTCCCACGGTGTGTGTTGGTGAGACAACTCAATAGATGTTCAACCACTTGGCCCCGTTGTGTAGCGGCCTAGCACGCGGCCCTCCCAAGGCTGAAACGGCGTTCCGAATCCGCTCGGGCCTACAAGTGACCAAGGGCTCCCACCATCAGGTGGCAACCCTTGATCCGTTTACAGCCAGACAGGTGCCTTGAACAATGACCGGCGGTGTCGTCTATTTCTCGGCCACGGCGGCCCTGCGCAGCACCTCGGAGAGGTGTTCCGCTGCGGCAATCACTGCCGGGGCATGGAGCCGACCCGGCTGGCGGGTCAGACGTTCAATCGGGCCTGAGACCGATACGGCTGCCAGGACCTTTCCGGCTGGGGCACGCACTGGCGCGGAAACAGATGCCACACCCGGCTCCCGCTCACCCACGGATTGGGCCCAGCCCCGGCGGCGGACGGCATTGAGGGCAACTGCCGAGAAACTTGCTGACGAGAGCCCGCTTTGGATGCGCTCGGGGTCGTCCCAGGCCAGGAGAACCTGGGCAGCCGATCCCGCATTCATGGTCAGCTGGGCGCCAACAGGAATGGTGTCGCGCAGGCCGGAGGGCCGTTCTGCGGCCGCTACGCAGATGCGGACATCGCCCTGGCGACGATACAACTGCGCCGATTCGCCGGTGATGTCACGCAATCGGGCGAGTATGGGGCCAGCGGTGGCCAGCAGACGGTCCTCACCTGCTGCGGCTGCGAGCTCCACGAGTCGGGGGCCCAGCACGAAACGTCCCTGAAGGTCGCGCCCGACCAGACGATGATGTTCCAGCGCGACGGCCAAGCGATGAGCCGTGGGGCGTGCCAATCCGGTAGTCTGCACGAGACCGGCCAAGGTCGTGGGGCCCTGCTCCAAGGTGCCCAGTACAAGGGCTGCCTTGTCGAGGACGCCAACACCACTCGAGTTGTCCATAGAGTGAGATTACCATCTCGCATTCTGGTATGTCCAGAGCATAATGTAGGGCATGGCACCAACACTCGAGGAAAAAATCTGGAACGATCATGTGGTTCGCAGCACCGCGGGCGAGTCCAACCTGCTCTACATCGATCTTCAGCTCGCCCACGAGGTGACGAGTCCGCAGGCTTTCGAGGGTCTGCGTCTGGCCAATCGTCCGGTGCGTCGTCCGGAACTGACGGTGGCAACCGAGGACCACAACATCCCCACCATCAATGTGCTCAAGCCCATCGCTGATCCGGTTTCGCGCACCCAGGTGGAGACCTTGCGCACCAACTGTGAGCAGTTCGGCGTGCCGATCCACTCGATGGGTGATCGGGAGCAGGGGATTGTGCATGTCATGGGTCCTCAGCTGGGCCTGACGCAGCCGGGTATGACCATCGTCTGCGGCGATTCACACACCGCCACGCATGGTGCCTTCGGCGCACTGGCTTTCGGCATCGGCACCAGCGAGGTGGAGCACGTGCTGGCAACCCAGACGCTGCCCCAGGCACGTCCCAAGACGATGGCCGTCAATGTTGTGGGTGAACTGCAGCCCGGCGTCGGCCCCAAGGACCTCATCCTGGCCCTCATCGCCCAGGTGGGCACCGGTGGCGGTCAGGGACATGTGGCCGAATACCGTGGCAAGGCCATCGAGGACATGTCGATGGAAGGCCGAATGACCATCTGCAATATGTCCATCGAATGGGGCGCCAAGGCAGGCCTGATCGCTCCGGATGCAACGACCTTCGCCTATGTCAAGGGCCGCGAGCATGCTCCCAAGGGTGCCGACTGGGATGCAGCTGTCGAATACTGGAAGAGCCTGCGCACCGACGCTGATGCACACTTCGACACCGAAGTCACGCTGGATGTCAGCGAATTGACGCCTTTCGTCACCTGGGGCACCAATCCCGGCCAGGGCGTTCCGCTCGGCGGCAGCGTGCCCGATCCGGCCGATTTCAGCACCGATGTTGAGCGTGCCGCTGCGACCCGGGCCCTGGAATACATGGGTCTTGATGCAGGCACACCCATGCGGGACATCGCCGTGCAGACGGTCTTCATCGGTTCCTGCACCAATGGCCGCATGGAAGATCTGCGGGCAGCTGCCTCGGTGATGAAGGGCCACCGCGTTGCAGAATCAGTGCGTGTGCTCGTGGTGCCCGGCTCCGACGCAGTGCGTGAGCAGGCAATGTCGGAGGGCCTCGACAAGGTGTTCACCGACGCCGGGGCGGAATGGCGGCATGCCGGCTGTTCCATGTGCCTGGCAATGAATCCGGACAAATTGGCTCCCGGAGAACGCGCGGCCTCCACATCCAATCGTAATTTCGAAGGCCGACAGGGTCGTGGTGGGCGCACTCATCTGGTGAGTCCCGTTGTTGCCGCCGCCACCGCCATCGTCGGCCATCTGGCCGCTCCCGCCGACCTGAACTGAGGAAAAACATCATGGAAAAGTTCACCACTCATTCCGGCGTCACCGTGCCGCTGCGCCGCAGCAATGTCGACACCGACCAGATCATTCCCGCGGTGTATCTCAAGCGGGTGACTCGCAGCGGCTTCGAGGACGGCCTGTTCAAGAGCTGGCGCGACGACCCCGACTTCGTGCTCAACCAAGAGGCCTACAAAAATGGCACCGTGCTTGTTGTCGGGCCGGATTTTGGCACCGGAAGCTCTCGTGAGCACGCCGTGTGGGCGCTGCAGAACTATGGCTTCAAGGCAGTCGTTGGTTCGCGCTTCGGCGACATCTTCCGAGGCAATTCGGCCAAGGCCGGGCTGCTCCTGGCCACCGTCCCTCAGGATGTGGTTGAGCAGCTCTGGAATTATGCCGAGCAGAATCCGGGAGCAGCAGTCACGGTTGACCTGGAAAAGCGTCAGCTCACTGCCGGCGACAACAGCTATCCCTTCGACGTGGATGATTACACCCGGCATCGTCTCCTGGAGGGCCTTGACGACATTTCGTTGACCCTTCAGCATGCCGATGAGATCGCGGCCTACGAGGCCAAGCGTCCAAGCTTCAAGCCGGTGACCACCGCGGTCTAGGCATCGCAGATCCGACAATCGCACCCGGGTCAAGCGCACACTGTGGCGTTTGCCCGGGTGCAATTCATGTCAGCGCCCGCTGTTGGCGCGCTCAATGGCACTGCGGCTGGAAGAATGACGTCCATGAGCAATGTGCCGGGTTCAACGCCCAGTCCTCGGGAAAAAACTGGCCGGGGTCTTCGGGGAAAACTTGGACGGGTGAATCACGAGCCCTCCAACCGGGCTTTCCCCAGAGCGGCCCGGTGCGCTGATCTCATGTTGAAACCTGTGGCGCGACTGCATTACAGCGGGCAGGAAAATCTTCCGATGAGCGGCGGTGTGATCATCGCCCCCAATCACATCTCCAACCTTGATTGGCTGGTCATAGGGCACTTCCTGTCATATTCGGGACGGTGGCCCTATTCCATGGCCCGGGACAATTTGTTCGACAAGCCGGTGCTGGGAAGGATCCTCAAATCCCTCGACCAGATTCCCGTAATGCGTGGATCGTCGAGGGCGGGTGATTCGCTGTCTGCAGCCCAGGCCCGGCTCGAGGCTGGTTGTGCTGTGGTGATCTATCCCGAGGGCACTTTCACCTACGATCCCGAACAATGGCCGATGGCCGGCCACACTGGAGCTGCACGTCTGGCACTGCGCACAGGGGTGCCTGTGATCCCGGTGGGGCAGTGGGGCGGCAGTGTCGTTCTGCCGCCGCGCGGAATCGCGAAGCCCAAGTTGATCGGACGAACTGATGTGAGCGTCCATGTCGGCACGCCCGTGGAGCTCGGTGATCTGATCGGCCGGGGTGAAGGCGATCGCCATGCCGTGCACGATGCAACGGTGCGGATCATGAACGCCATAACCCACCAGGTGGCCAGCCTGCGAGGCTGCCCGGCGCCGGAGCTGCGTTGGCATCCGGGGCGCAAACAGCGGATCGATCTGAGTCATGCGGTCCTGTGACCGGTTTTGGAAGGGCATGCGGTCCTGTGACCGGTTCTGAAAGGGCATGCGGTCCTGTGACCGGTTCTGAAAAGGTATGCGCTCCTGTGACCGGTTCTGGATGGCTACGCTTTCCTCGCAGCACAATGCTGTTGGGAAAGTGCAGTGCCGGTATGCGATCGAAAGGACGCCCATGACATCGGTGAGTGAAGAGCCAACCAATGTTGCCGTCATCTTTGGCGGACGCTCCAACGAGCACGAGGTCTCCTGTCTCACGGCAGCTGGCGTCCTGGGCGCGATTGACGAGCGGTGTTACCGGGTGCATGGCATCGGCATCGACAAGGCAGGCATCTGGCATCGCTACTCAGCCGATGAGATCCGTTCCTTGGCTGTGGTCGATGGCGTCATGCCGGCCATTGGTGACGATCACCCGCTCGCTGAATTGGTCGGTGATCCCTCGGGTGTGATCCTGGCCACCCGGGCCGGGGAGCGTCTTGACGAGTGTGTGCCGATCGATGTGGCCTTCCCACTGATGCATGGCGCATATGCAGAGGACGGCACCGTACAAGGTCAACTGGAGATGCTTGGCCTGCGTTATGTGGGCTGCGGCGTGACGAGCAGTGCATTGGGCATGGACAAGCAGTTCACCCACATTGTGCTTGATGCTGCTGGCATTCCTACTGCCCCGTGGGTGTCGGTGGGTCGAAGTGAGTGGCACGACAATCCCGAAGCCGTGGTCCAGCGCATTGTTGAGCAGCTCACATTTCCACTGTTCGTGAAGCCCTCACGGGGCGGATCATCGGTGGGCATCAGTCGGGTGAGCGCGCCCGAGGACCTGCCCGATGCCATCAATGCAGCACGTCGCGTCGATCCCAAGGTGCTGGTGGAGCAGGGCATCGTCGGTGGACGGGAAATCGAATGTGGTGTTCTGGGCGGGGAAGGGATGCCTCCGCAGGCTTCATACACCGGCGAGATCGTCATGCACACGCAGGACCGCTTCTATGACTATCGGGCGAAATATCTGCCCGAGGAACAAGTGGATCTCAAGGTTCCTGCAGGGCTTGAGCCGCGGATCGAGGCTCGGGTGCGTGAATTGGCGCTCGCCAGCTTTGCCGCCCTTGATTGCGAGGGCCTGGCCAGGGTGGACTGCTTTGTGCTGCCCAATGGGGATGTGTTGGTCAATGAGGTGAACACCATGCCCGGGTTCACCCAGCTGTCGATGTATCCCAGCATGTGGCAGGCGACGGGCATCGACTATCCCGAGCTGATCGACCGACTGATTGGTCTGGCACTGGCACGGCCGAATACGGTCCTGCGCTAGGGGCAACTCCCGGGGATCGACCGGGACACTCGGGCAGGCCGTCCGGCTTCGGACAACGGTGCGTTGACGCCGCGTTATGGCTCCCGGCAGGCTAGCGTTTGCCCCATGGCCTCAGTCAGTTCAGCTCGATCCGTCCAGACCGCTGCCGAAGTGGGCGAGTTCGGGATCATTGCCACCATCATCAAGGGGCTTGGTCGACCTCCGGCGGTCTCCGTCGGACCGGGCGATGACGCCGCGGTCTTCCTGGTGAATGGCTCCACGGTCACCAGCACGGACATGCTCGTCGAGGGCATCGAGTTCCGTCGCGACTGGTCGAGCCCCGCCGAAATCGGCCGCAAGGCGGTGGCTGTGAATGTTGCCGATCTGGAGGCCATGGGAGCCAAACCGGTGGCCATGGTTGTGGCCTTCGGACTGCCCGGTGATCTCTCCGCGGACTGGGTGCGTGAATTCGCCAAGGGACTGCGCGCGGAGGCAGATCTGGCAGGGATCGCATTGGTGGGTGGCGACATCACCGAGGCCGACAAGGTGACCATCGCCGTCACTGTCATCGGCGAGACCGCCGGTCTTGATCCGGTTCTGCGCAATGGGGCCCGTGTCGGACAGACCGTGGCCGTATGTGGACGACTGGGCTGGGCAGCAGCGGGTCTGGCGGCGTTGGAGCGTGGTTTCCGCAGCCCTCGTGCCGCCGTGGATGCCCAACGAGTGCCCTCCGTTCCCTATGGCGCCGGGCGCACCGCGGCGCAGGCCGGAGCCACGGCAATGCTGGATGTCTCTGATGGTCTCCTGGCCGATCTCAACCATGTGGCGCAGGCCTCGGGAGTGTCGATCGATGTCGAGTCGGCTGCCTTCGGTGTGCCCGATGCCGTTGCAGCAGTGGCAGCTGCTGTGAACAAGGACCCCCTGGAGTTCATCCTCACCGGCGGCGAGGACCATGCGATGGCCGCCACGTTCGATCCCGGCAAGG
>CAXYYR010000095.1:0-7577 GCA_964293265.1 uncultured Propionibacterium sp. | reverse complement strand
GCTTGCTGCCACCACGGATCATCTGGCGGTGTTGGCGCCTGTCGAGGGCCGTCCGATGGCGCGCAGATTGTTTGATGAACGTCCTTCGGTCACCGGCGAGCGGCTGGTTGAGCTGCTCGATGCCATGCCGGCTGAGATCGCTGCGCTGCCCGCCCGGGCACCCTGGCCCGAAGGCGTCCAGCACTATGCCCGCCTGGTCGCCGGGCAGCTGCCCCAGGAGGCGGAGCGAGCCCACCAGCTGGCCGACGACATCACGGACTGTGTGGCCTCGGCCCTGCCCGGTGACGAAGCCACGCATGGTGATTTCCATGAGGGGCAGATCTATGTGGCTGCGCACAAGGTGTCCGGCCTGCTCGATGTCGAGGCGGCCGGCCCCGGACGCCGGGTGGATGATCTTGCCTGCATGATCGCGCATCTGCGCACTGTGCATTCTGTTGATGGCTCACCCGGGGCCGATGCCGGCCAGATTGCCCGTGTGGAGTCGCTCACCCACGGCTATCTTGCAGCCTTCGACGGGCGTGTTGATCCGGCGGATCTGCGCATCAGGGCGGCAGCAGTGGCCCTGTCCCTGGCAACGGGACCCTTCAGCGAACAAGATCCCCAATGGCCGCGTCATACAAGTGCTGCCCTGGATGCCGCGCAACGTCTGATGCGCGAGGCTGCTGACGTCTAGAAGCCTGGGCCCGGGCATGTTCTGCGTTGTCGGCACGCATGTCGTCGGTAGCATCAGGCGCGTGCAGATGACTCCAGCCCACAGCTCCCGAGTACACAAGCCCCGAGTACACAGGTCCCCAGCAATCGCCCCCGTTGTTGCCGCAGTGCTCGGCCTCAGCGTTGCCGGTCTGGCAGGTTGCGCCCAGAGCCCGGACGGGGGAACGTCTGCCGATCTCAGTGACATCAAGGCCTGTCTCGTTTCCGGCGCCGACGGCTATTCCTCGGCCGGGGGCACTCTGGCATCGCAGGGTCTTGATCGGGCCGCCTCAGAACTTGGTGTGCAAACCGGCAGGGCCGAGGCCCACGCCGCCAGTGACTATGCAACCGGCATCCAGGCAATGGTGAGCGCCGGATGCGGCTATGTCATCGGCATCAGCCCCGACCAGTCCGATGCGTTGGCGGCAGCAGCCCGTGCCAATCCTGATGTGCACTTTGCTCTGGTGGGGGCAACCAAGGATGTGGCGGAGGACAATCTGAAACTCGTGAAATATCAGAGCCCGCAGGCCGGGTTCCTGGCCGGCTATCTGGCAGCTGCAAGCAGCCAATCGGGAACGGTCGGCACATTCGGGGCAACCAACACTCCCGCCGTCACCCTGTACATGGACGGCTTCAGCCAGGGCGTCAATTATTTCAATCAACAGAAGCCAGCCCAGGTGAAAGTGGTCGGCTGGACAGCGGGCTCCCAGAGCGGTGCCTTTGTAGGAGGCGCTGATGCCACGGGTGATACCGCCGGGGCTGCCGCCCAGGCCAATGCGCTGATCGCGCAGGGAGCTGATGTGGTCATGCCGGTTGCAGGGGCTGCCAATTCGGGAGCCGCACAGGCGGCGGGGGAGCACCCCGGTGTGCGGGTGATCGGCACGGGTGATGATCTGTGCACGGCAGACTCGCAGACCTGCTCGGTGACGCTCGCCACAGCCGGCACGGCGGTGGATGCCATGGTTTTCGAACTGGTGAAGCAGCTGGGCGAGGGCTTCACCAGTGACACCCTGGTGGCCACACTGGACAACCAGGGCGTGGCGTTGATGTCGGTGGGCAAGGATGCCTCGGTGTCGCAGGATGTGAGTGACCAGCTTGAGCAGGTGCGCCAGGCTGTTGCCGCGGGCACGGTGAAAGTGACCTCGCCGTCCACCGTTTCCTGACGAATGCCACTCGCGACGAAATGTGCGCTCTGCGCAGGCCTGCTGCCCGCTAGTCTGACGCTGTGATCACCGCTGCCGCCGACGGCTCGTCCCTCAACAATCCCGGACCCGCGGGCTGGGCATGGTTCATTGATCGTGACAACTGGGCCTGTGGTGGTTGGCCCCGTGGCACGAACAACATGGGCGAACTGATGGCTCTGCTGCAGCTGCTCAATGCCACCGCCGTGGTTGCCGACGAGCCACTTCGGGTGCTGTGCGATTCGCAATATGTGATCAATTCGGTGTCGAAGTGGATGGCGGGTTGGAAACGGCGGGGCTGGGTGAAGGCCGACAAGAAGCCGGTGCAGAATCTGGAATTGCTGAAAGCCATTGATGCGGCGATCACCGGGCGCGATGTCACCTTTGAATGGGTGAAGGGCCACGCCGGGCACCCACTTAACGAGGCTGCCGATGAGCTGGCGCGGGGTGCCGCCACTGCCTTCCGGAATGGGCAGGAACCCAATGGTGGACCCGGCTATGTTGCTGCCGGTGCGAATTCGCTCACGAGCGCTCCGGCTGTTGCCGTCCCGATCCTGGCCGCTCCTGCGCCGACAATGTCGCCGGAGCCCGAGCCTGATTTGTTCAGCGTCCAGGCCGCCACCGCTGATGAGGTGTTGAGTGCTGACGGGGCGGTCGGTGTTGATGGGGCATCACGAGCTGATGACTTCGATGCGGTGACCCGCAGCGAACGTGCGTTGCTGAGTGACGAGGTGCGCAGCGATCCGGCAAAGCTGCGGGTGATCCTGCATCCCGATTTCGTGGAATATGCCGCCAATGGACGCATCTGGACACGAGCTCGCCTGATGGCCCAGATCGGGCCACTCGAGCGCAGAGTGAGCCTGGAAGTGATGGGCCAGCAACGCCTGGGAGCAGACAGCATTCTGTTGCGATGGAAGGCGATTGATTCGGCGTCCACAAGCCTGCGCAGCTCGGTCTGGGTGCGCGACAGCGAACTGGGCCGGCCCCGGTGGCGTCTGCTCTTTGCCCAGGGCACGGCAGTTCAGAACTAACCGACGATTGCCGCCACCTTGGCCGGGTCGACCTCGGCGATCGAGCCGATGGACCACTGAGGGTGACGATCCTTGTCCACCAGCTGGGCCCGCACACCCTCGACGAAATCGCACTGCGGATCGGGCAGCAGTGCCCGCGCAATGGCCATGTCCTGTTCCAACACCTGTGCTGGGCTGTCCAGGCTGGCGGCGCGACGGATGGCGGCCAATGACACGCACACCGACAAGGGCGAACGCAGTTTGATCAGGGAGGCCGTTCCGATTGCGCGGGGGTCAGTCGATGCTTCCATGCGCGAAATGATCGCCACCGGATCATCGCCCGCGAAGTACTCGTCGAGCCAGCCCAGATCAGCGCCCACCCGCTGCCCGGGGTCTGCCGCCTGCACCAGGCCGGCGGCAATGGCGGGTGGTGCATCGATGGTGCGGCCGGTCATGGCCAGCCAGGGGCCGATCTCGCCGGGCTACCGCGGGAGCTCGAAGAGCATGCCCACATCGGGGCACAGGCCGATGCCCACCTCGGGCATTGCCAGGTTCAGATCGGAATCTGCAAGCCGGGTGGCATTGTGCATGCCCAGCCCGAGCCCGCCGCCCATGGCCACGCCATGCAGATGAGTGGTCACCGGCTTGCCGAATTCGGCCACCAGCCGGTCCATTTCATACTCGGCGGCCAGAAAATCCAGCGCCGCGTCCACACCGGCGTCAAGCATGGTGGCGCGCATCCACCGCACATCAGCGCCGGCACAATAGGCGCGCCCCTCACCGCTGATGTCCATGGCGGTGATGGCGTCATCGTCACGCCAGGCGGCCACCTGGTCAGTGATGACGGTGATCATCTCGGGCGTCAGAGCATTGAGCGCCTTGGGTCGTGTGAGCCGCACATGGCCCACCCCCTGACGCACCTCACACTGAACCTGTTCGCTGGCGTCGCGCCCCATTGCCGTCTCCTTGCTGTCGAATTGCAGACTCGACTCTAGCGAGGCGCGCCCGCCCGGACCTCCCGTGGGCTTGCCCGCCCCAATCCTGCTGTGGGCTTTGCCCACCGTGACAAGCCGTGGCCCAGAGTTCCTCCGGTCCCACTATTCTGAGGGGTATGTGCGCTCATATTCTTGCCACGGCCGCGTGGCCCTATGCCAACGGCCCCCGCCATATCGGTCATGTGTCGGGCTTCGGTGTGCCCTCCGATGTGTTCGCACGCTATATGCGCATGAGCGGCAACGATGTGCTGCTCGTCTCGGGTTCCGACGAGCACGGCACCGCCATCCAGGTGAAGGCCGACGCCGAGGGACTCACACCCCAGCAGACGGCCGACAAATACCACGCCATCATCGTTGATGATCTGCAGGGTCTGGGCCTGTCATATGACCTCTACACCCGCACCACCACCCAGAACCATGAGGCGGTGACCCAGGAGGTTTTCCGCACGCTGTATGCCAATGGTTACATCATCGAGCAGAGTCAGCTGGGTGCCATTTCGCCCTCCACCGGACGCACCCTGGCCGATCGCTACATCGAGGGCACCTGCCCGGTGTGTGGTTTCGAGTTCGCGCGCGGCGACCAGTGCGACAACTGTGGCAACCAGCTCGATCCGGTCGACCTCATCAATCCGCACAGCCGGGTGAATGGTGAAAAGCCCGATTTCGTTGAGACCACGCATTTCTTCCTTGATCTGCCGGCGCTGGCCACCGAGCTGATGCAGTGGCTCGATGCCCGCCAGGATTGGCGTCCCAATGTGCTGAATTTCAGCTACAACTTTGCCAAGGAACTCAAGCCGCGCGCCATCACCCGTGATCTTGATTGGGGCATCCGCATTCCCGTCAAGGGCTGGGAAGACGAAGACATGAAGAGCATCTATGTCTGGTTCGACGCGGTGATCGGCTATCTTTCGGCGTCCATCGAGTGGGCACAGCGCACTGGCGACCCGGATGCCTGGAAGGCCTGGTGGCAGGATCCGGCGGCGCGCAGCTATTACTTCATGGGCAAGGACAACATCGTCTTCCATTCGGTGATCTGGCCCTCCATGCTGCTCGGCCTCAACGGTGAGGGCTCGCGCGGCGGTGAGCCCAGCACGTGGCTCGGAACGCTTGATCTGCCCACCGAGGTGGTGAGTTCGGAGTTCCTCACCATGAAGGGCTCCAAGGTGGACACCAGCCATGGTGTGGTGATCTATGTCGGTGACTTCCTGCGCGAATTCGGGCCTGACACGCTGCGATATTACATTGCGGTGGCCGGCCCCGAGAACAAGGACACCGATTTCACCTGGGACGAGTTCGTGCGGCGCAACAACAACGAACTGGCCAACGACTGGGGCAATCTGGTGAACCGCTCCATCTCGATGGCATTCAAGAACAATGGCTCCATTCCGGACGCCCACGAGCTCACCGAGGTGGATCGTGAGCTGCTCGACAGCTCGAAGGCGGCTTTCGACACCGTCGGTGGCCTGATCGAACAGTGCAAGTTCAAGGCTGCGATCACCGAGGCCATGCGCATTGTGGCGACCGCCAACCAATACATCAGCCAGCAGGAGCCCTGGAAGCTCAAGGACGACACCGACCGCCGCGACACCGTGCTCAATACGGCTCTGCAGGTGGTCTCGGACGCTAACACGATGCTCACGCCATTCATGCCCCATTCGTCGCAGAAGATCTTCGAGATGCTGGGTGGCCAAGGGGTCTGGGCGGCCATGCCCGAGATTCATCAGGTGAGCGAGGGCGAGGGTGAGACGGGACACAGCTATCCGGTGATCATGGGTGACTATGCCTCGGCAGGCGCCGTGTGGAAGTCCATTCCTGTGACGCCCGGCACACCGCTTGCCAAGCCGGTGCCGCTGTTCCGCAAGTTGGACGAGGAGCTTGGTGAGACCGGCCCCGAATGGGCACGTCTTTGAGCCAGCCGATTGCACCCGGCGACGGTGGCACGGGTCAGCCAGAAGGGGCCGGAGCGTCGGCCCTGAGTAGTTTTGCGCGCTCCCATGTGCGCAGAGCCACCGGCAGCTGGCAACCGTCAACCAATCTGCACGGTGATCTTGCCCAGGCTCGTGAGCTACTGGTGGGCTCATCGGGCGCGGTGGCGCTGACCGGCGCCGGAATGAGCACCGCTTCGGGAGTGCCCGATTATCGTGGGCCTGATTCCATCCGCGCCACGCCGATTCTGTATCAGGAGTTCGTGCACGACCCGGTGGCGCGGCAGCGCTATTGGGCCCGCAACTACCAGGGCTGGGCTGTGATGCACCGGGCCAATCCCAATGCCGGGCATCTTGCCCTGTCGCGCTGGGAGCACTCTGACGCCAGCCCTGATTCGGGGGCGCCCGGTCCACTGATCGGGCTCATTTCGCAGAATGTTGACGGTCTGCACGAGGCGGCCGGCAGCCGACGGATCCTCACCCTGCATGGTCGTGGTGCCGATGTGGTCTGCCTGAATTGCACACGCATTGTTCCGCGTGCCGAACTGCAGACCAGCATGGCTGAACTCAATCCGGGTGTGGCCATGAAGGACAATCTGGGTCCGGCCGAGCTGCGCCCCGATGCCGACGCCGAGGTGGAGGACTGGCAGGGCTTCGTGGTGCCTGATTGCCCCCACTGTGGGGGCATGCTCAAACCAGATGTGATCTTCTTCGGCGAACCAGGGCCGCGAGCCCGGGGGGCAGCAGCCTTCCCCTGGTGTGACGGCGCCGACGTGATGCTCGTGGCGGGATCGAGCCTCACCGTGATGTCAGGCCTGCGCTTCGCCCGCCACATGAACAAGGCGGGCAAACCGGTGATCATCATCAATCACGGCGCAACCCGCGCCGATGACTTCGCCGCTGTCCGCCTCGATGGTGACGTGGCGGAGCTCCTGCCCGAGCTCGTGGGCTGACCCACGCCCTTGTTCGTTTGTCCAAGGGCGTGCCGACTCAGCGGTGTGCCTGCTCGGGGGGCGCCTGCTCAGACCCTCGGCGTCACTGGCCGCTGCATGGCCATGGGATAGCCGTCGCTGGTGATGTTCAGCGGCTTGACCACCCGGAAGCCGTGACGTTCGTAGAGACGCTGTGATCCCGGCGTGGTTGATTCGAGATGGCAGACATGCGGATCGTCTGCATCGATCTGCGCCAGACGATGCTCCAGCAGTGCATTTCCCACGCCCATGCCGCGGGCATCGGGACGCACGGCGATGTCCTCCAGATACCAATGTGGTGCCTGCGGATGGGAGCTTTCCAGCACATGCATGATCTTCGACACACGCAACAGCTGGGAAGGCCCCAGTGCTCTCAGATAACCGAGAATTCCACGCAGCGTATTGAGTGGATGGGCATTGAGCGGTGCTTTTGCCTGCGGTGGCTGCCAGGCAGCCAGCCCCAGGATCGGGCCATTCTCTTCGGCCCGCACCACGTCGACCAGGCCACTGTGGAAAGAGTTTGTGCGCACCGACACCCGGTACAGCGCAGCCAGTCGAGCACGGCGCTTCGGGCCGGGCGGCACGATCTGGGCGATGAAGGCATCGTCGGCAAAGGCGGCGGCCATGACTGCTGCGCATTCGTCCAACTCCCGGGGCGCGAGCTGGGTGATGAGTAGTGACATGTGACGGGACCTTTTCTGGTGGTCGGCACGCAATGTGGCCGACGTTGGTTGTGGCCGCCTTTGCGGCCGGTGATCGGTGGTCAGTGACTGTGACGAGACTGTTGAGAGCGCAGTTCGGGCGG
>CAXYYR010000094.1:0-7711 GCA_964293265.1 uncultured Propionibacterium sp. | reverse complement strand
GCCGTGCACGGGCGCATGGAAGACAGCTATGCCGCGCTGGTGCGGCCCTTCGGCACTCTTGAGGCCAGCATCGAGCCCGACTGGGTGATCATGGCGCGTGATCTCGCCGCCGAGGAACGCCGCCTGCGCTGGCGTGATCTGAAACTTCCCGGACTCACCCGCACAGTCATTGCGGGTGCGGTGCTGGCATTTGTGCGCGAGGCGCCGCTCGGCCTGGCGGCAATGGTCCTGGTGCCGGTGCTGGTGGGTGACACGGGAACCGACCGCAGCTCCACCCTCGCCCTGCTCGTGCTCGGTGTGATGGGCCTGGTGCTGGGAGCAGTCACCGTCTACCGGCCACTGCGCACCCACGCCTTTGCGCGCATCATGATGGGCATAGCCGTGGCCGTCACTGCTCTGACACTGATGGTGCTGGCAACCTCGGTGGTAGGTGGAACGGCAGCTCTGGTGATCGTCCTGGTGGCAGCCACCCTGCTTGCCGCGGCCCAGTTCGTGATGGTCACGCCGGCTGCCAGGGGCTCGGTGGAGCCACTGGTGCCCCCGTGGCTGGTGCGCGATCACACGGTCTCGACACACATCATGGCGGCCGGTGCCCGGGCGCTGTGCCTGTTCCTGCCAACTGCCCTGATCGCCACCCGGGGTGCCTACACAACAGCTGTTGCGGCAACCATTGCCGAGCTCGTTCTGCTGCTCGTGTTGACGGTTGCCCTGCCGCAGACCATGCGCCGCATTTCCTGAAACCAATATCGACATTTCCACGCCAAGGCAACTTGTGCATATGTCCTGACAAATACCCCCAGCCTTGCTAACCTGACGTCATCGATGCCCCAGCTGATGGGTGTCGATCATCGACGTGAGGAGACATGGCCATGACCACTGCACACTCAGACGAATTCCAGATTCCCGAGAGCATGCGCGCTGCCGTATTGCGCGAGCCGGGCAAGGGGCTTGGCGTGGAAACCATCCGCACCCCGCATCCCAAGGCGGGTGAGGTGCTCATGAAGATCGCCGCCTGTGGCCTGTGTCATTCCGATCTGCATGTGATCAGTGGCGCCATCGCCTTCCCGAGCCCCGCGGTGCTCGGCCATGAGGTGTCCGGCACCATCGTCGAGCTCGGCCCCGGAAATGAGTTCAGCAATCTGCACGTCGGCCAGCGCGCTGCCGGTGCCTTCCTCATGCCCTGTGGCAAATGCGAGGAATGCGCCAAGGGCCACGACGAGCTGTGCCTCAATTTCTTCAATCTCAACCGCCTCAAGGGCGAGTTGTACGACGGCCAGACCCGTCTGTTCAGCACCGATGGCCAGCCCATCGCGATGTATTCCATGGGCGGTCTGGCCGAGTATGCGGTGATTCCCACCACAGCCGTGGCCCCGGTTCCCGAGTCCATCGATCTGGTGAGTTCGGCAATTCTGGGCTGCGCCGCAATGACCGGCTACGGCGCCGTGCGGCGGGGTGCCGATCTGCGCTACGGCGAAACCGTCGCTGTCGTGGCGGTCGGCGGCGTGGGCACCAATATTGTGCAGGTGGCACGCGCCATGGGCGCCCGCCAGGTGATTGCCATTGATGTCTCCGACGAAAAGCTGGCCCCGATGGCCGGCTACGGTGCAACCGCCACCATCAACTCCACCACCACTGATCCGCGCGAAGAAGTGCTGCGTCTCACGGGCGGCAAGGGCGTGGATGTGGCCTTCGAGGCCCTGGGAATTCCTGCCACCTGGCAGACTGCGCTGGATGTGATTGCCGATGGCGGCCGGATGGTGCCGATCGGCCTGGGCGCCGGCGTGCAGACCGCAGGGGTGGAGATCAATCGCACCGTGCGTCGCAGCCAGTCCATCCTGGGTTCCTATGGTGCACGCACCCGTCAGGACCTGCCGGCCGTCATCGATCTGGCCGATCAGGGCATCATCAATTACAAGGACGTGGTGAGCCGCCGTTTCAGCCTCGAGCAGGCCAATGAGGCCTATGAGTTGCTGTCCCACGGCGGCATCCAGGGCCGCGGCGTGGTGGACATGTCGCTGTAGTCAGCTGCCGGGCGTCCAGTCGGATTGCCCGTGACGTGAAAGAAGCGCCGGTCCCCGATGACCGGCGCTTCTTTCCATGGGTTTGCGTGGGCGTCGTTGACACGCTTGCCCTTTGAGCTCTCGTGGGGCCGGTCACCTGGTGAGCGATCCAGAACTACTGGTCACTGCGTGAGCGATCCAGAACTACTGGTCACTACGTGACCAAGCCCCTGGTTGGACGGTGCCTCAGACAGTCCGGTCGGCCTCGATGTTCACGCCGGAGTAGATACCGACGAACGAGGCAACGACCATGAGCAGGCCACCTGCGGCGATGAGGACCGTGCTGGTGGACATGACGCCAATCACCACCAGGGCCATGACTGCAACAGCAACACCGGACAGAGCGATCATCAGGCTGAGGCGGTTGGTCTCAGCAGCTTCGGCGGCACGTGCGGCTGCGGTATGAGCGCTGGTGGAGGTGGTGCTTGCAGTGGTCAGATTGTTCTTCTGCAGAGTGTCGGTCATGTCGACGCCTTTCAGGTTGAGGCGCGCAGACGCCACATCAGCAGCGCCACGCACGCCAATGTGTTTTCGGGGCAATGTCCGGTCTCGTTCAATTGACCTGACAAATGAAATAGTACGTGAGATGTTCCCAGAACCCAAACCGGTGTACCACACAGCGAGATTCAGACTCAGAAGGGGTCACTGCAGGAGCGCACAGGCCGCACCTGACCGAGGGCCGCACCCCGAAGGATGCGGCCCCCACCGGCTACAGCCGGAAATTCACCTGGCCTTGACGCCGGGATCAGGCAGTGTGGGTGCCCAGCGAGCCGAGCTCCTTGCATGCCTCAACCACGCGGTCAGCCATTCCGTTCTCGGCCTTCTTGCCCCATGAACGCGGGTCATAGACCTTCTTGTTGCCCACTTCACCGTCAATCTTGAGCACACCGTCGTAACCCTTGAACATGTGATCGGCAACCGGACGCGAGAAGGCGTATTGGGTGTCGGTGTCCACATTCATCTTGATCACGCCGTAGGACACGGCGTCGGCGATCTCCTGGGGGCTCGAACCCGAACCACCGTGGAACACCAGATCGAAGGGCTTGTCGATGCCGTACTTCTGGCCACAGGCATCCTGGATTTCCTTGAGGATTTCCGGACGCAGCTTCACATGGCCGGGCTTGTAGGCGCCGTGCACATTGCCGAACGTCAGAGCGGTGATGTAACGGCCCTGATCACCGGTGCCGAGCGCCTCCAATGTGCGCATGCCGTCGGCAACTGTGGTGTAGAGCTTGTCATTGATCTCGCCGGTCACGCCGTCTTCCTCGCCGCCGACCGCACCAACCTCGATCTCGAGGATAATGTGGGCCTTCGAGGTGCGCTTCAGGAGTTCCTGGGCGATCTCGAGGTTCTCGCCCAGATCTATGGCCGAACCGTCCCACATGTGGGAGTTGAAGAGCGGATCCTCGCCGTGGTCAACACGCTCCTGGCTGATGGCCACCAGCGGGTTCACGTAGGTGTCCAGCTTTTCCTTCTGGCAGTGATCGGTGTGCAGGGCGATGTTCACCGAATAGCTCTTGGCAACCACTCGGGCATATTCGGCCAGCGCCACCGCACCGGTGACCATGTTCTTGACCGCCTGGCCGGAGGCATACTCGGCGCCGCCGGTGGAGATCTGGACGATGCCATCGGACTCTGCCTGGGCAAAGCCCTGGATCGCCGCGTTGAGCGACTGCGATGAGGTGATGTTGATCGCAGGGTAGGCGAAGCCACCCTTCTTGGCGCGGTCGATCATGTCCGCGTAGACCTCGGGAGATGCGATAGGCATGTGTGCTTCTTTCTGGTTCGTCACCGGTGTGATCCCGCGCACGCCGTGGCCGCGGTGATGAACCTTTGTGGTTGGCTCAGGTCAGCTTTGGTGCTGCAGCGCATGAGTGATGCAGCACTGGCCTGATTCTCTCAGGAACTTCCACCAGGTGGAAGCCCTCAGAAGGAATTATTGACTGAACATTCGGACAATTGCGCGTCGCGCGTCACCAAACTTGCTCACAGGCACTCATGTCGAGATGAATGCGGCGGCCGGAGAACGACCACACGGCCGAATCCACCGTGCCGGGCATGAGCTCAAGCAGCACGAAGGGCACTGACCAATGGCTGCCGTCGACGCGCTCAACCCTCATCTCGGGGCCGGGCATGCCGCGCTGGGCAACCCCGCGCACTGCTCGCACCTGGTCCCAGGCCAGGAACTCCTGAAAACCCGGGTGCGCCAGCAGCAGGCCATCCCTTCGGAACACGACCGCCGGTCCCGGCGCCAGCCGAGCCAGCGCCCGGCTGTGGTCGTGACGCAACATGGCCACCCTGGCAACCTGAACCCAGCCCGAGACGATCGTCCAGCACAGGAGCAGCGCCATTGCCACCGATGGCAGCCGAAGCGCCAGGATGCCGGGAACGTCGAGCGACCAGCCGAAAGAAGTCAGGCCCACATAGAGCCAGCCGATGCCCACTGCGGTGAAGATCACCGCAAAGATCACAAGACGCACTGTGCTCTTCTTCAACGCCGCATGGCGCTGGGCGAGTCTGGCAGGTGTTGTGGCCAACGGAAAACCATCAGCCACACCGATGGTGCGCGCCGGAGCTGCCACTGGCGTTGCCGCTTGGGCGGGCGCCATGGAAGCGAAGGGGGCCGAGGGCTGCATGCCGGTCATCCTAGCTGCCCCGGCAGTGGCGGCTTGCTGCCGGATTGTGCCCCGCCGGAAGCCAGGCCAATGGGACCGACGGCAGTGGTCACACCACGATCGGCTTCTCCGCCGGCATGTTGCAGCGCCCAGTGATACATCGCCACAGCCGCTGCAGCACCGGCATTCATCGAACGGGTTGAGCCGTATTGGGTGATCGCCACCAACCCTTCGCAGGCGGCAGCCAGATCATCGGTGAGCCCCTGACCCTCGCTGCCGAAGACCAGGCAGCAACGCTCGGGCAGCTCGGCGGTCTCCAGCCTCACCGAGCCGGGCAGATTGTCCACGCCGATCATCGTGAGTTCGTGCTCGGCACAGTAGCCCACCAGTGACTCCACATCGGGCTGGTGATGCACATGCAGATAGCGATCGGTGACCAGCGCGCCACGGCGATTCCACTTGTGACGTCCGAGAATGTGCACGCCAGCCACATTGAAGGCATTGCCTGTGCGCACGATCGAGCCGATGTTGAAATCGTGTTCCCAGTTCTGAATGGCAATGTGCAGCGAGTGTCTGCGAGCGTCCAGATCAGCCACGATGGCCTCGACCGTCCAATAGCGGTAACGGTCGAGCACATTGCGGTGATCGCCGGCTGCCAGCAGCTCGGGGTCGTAACGGGGATCAGTTGGCCAGGGCTTCGGCGCCGGACCCACGCCAACCCGCGGAACTGTGGGGTCCGGTGGCATCCCGTTCTCACGTTCGGGCTCGGCTGGGTTACTTGTCGGGAGCCTTGCGCCGCCCTGTTCAGGCGTGACGCCAGAGCTGACTGGGGTCACATCAGGGGCCGCGCCGGGGTCGGAAGCTGGGAGATCCACGGGATGCAACGCTACCCTTGGCGCGTGCTGCTTCTGTCACTCATGCCCGCGCTGGTACCCATGCTGCCGAGCTGGATGGACCCCGCGACCATCATCCACGCCCTCGGCAACGGCGCCCTGTGGGGGGTGTGCGCCATCCTGTTCATCGAGTGCGCCATCTTCCCGGTGTTGCCGGGCGAC
Source organism: uncultured Propionibacterium sp. (assembly GCA_964293265.1). Classification (GTDB taxonomy): domain Bacteria; phylum Actinomycetota; class Actinomycetes; order Propionibacteriales; family Propionibacteriaceae; genus Propionibacterium. The sequence continues at coordinate 1,981 of CAXYYR010000094.1, read as the reverse complement.
TCCCTGTTGTTCACCGTGGGAATGTTCACCGCCATGGTGCCGCCCTCGATCACCTTCGGCGATATGAGCAAGCCGATGGTCTATGTGGTCTCGTGCCTCATCATGACCATCTTTGCCGTCGGCGGGAACATGGCCGGCTATTACATCGGCAAATTCGTCTCGGGCTGGCTGTTCAAACCCAGGGACGGCTGGGTGGGCAAGATCTTCAGCCAGAAGCACCTCAACGACACCCACAAGTTCTTCGACCGTTACGGCTCCAAGGCGCTGGTGCTGGGACGCTTTGTGCCCTTCGTGCGCACCTTTGTCACCATGGTCGCCGGCGCTGCCGGAATGACCTTCCGTCACTTCATTCTGTGGACCGCCGTCGGCGGCGTGCTGTGGGTCTGGGGCGTCACTGCGCTGGGCTATTTCCTGGGCAATGTTGCCTTCATCGGCGAGCACATCGATCTTGTGCTCGTGGCCATCGTGCTCATCTCGGTGATTCCCATGGTCGTCGAATATCTGATGGAACGCCGCCGCGGACGCAAGGCAGCCGCAGCCGCAGCGACCGAGGCTGTGGAGGCCCAGCCGAGCAACTGACCGGCTGAGGTCGAGAACCACGCCACTGCATACACGCAGAAGCTGCCCCGTACGAGGATTCGTACGGGGCAGCAACATGTTGACGGACCACTGAGTGATCAGGTCACCGGGCTGGACAAGCCCCTGACCCGGCTCAGGCCGAACTCACTGGGTCGGTGGCTGTTGACCGTTCTGGGTGCCCGGCTGACCATTGCCCTGCTGGCCGTTCTGGGAGCCCTGTTGAGGATCGGTTGGCCAGGGCTGGGGTGGCTGCTGGGCCTGGGGAGGCTGCTGGAAGCTCTGACCCTGGGCCTGGGCCGGCGGCTGGAATTGGTTGGTGGCCGGCGGCTCAAGGAGCGGTTGACCCGGCTGGGCCTGACCCACCTGCGGCTGTCCTGCGCCGTGATCAACTCCCGAGCCGTAGCCCATATTGGAGAAATCCACCTGGGGAGCCTGACGCACCACAGGATCGTCAGCCTGGAAATAGGCGGCCTGGGTGAAGTGGAACATCGAGGCCGAAATGTTCGACGGGAAGCTCTCCACCTTGGTGTTGTAGTCGCCCACCACGGCGTTGTAATAGCGCCGGGAATTGGCAATCCGGTCTTCGGTGGCGGCCAGCTGGTCCGACAGCTGACGGAAACCGGCATCAGCTTTCAGATTGGGATAGGCCTCGGCAAGAGCATTGATACCGCCCAGGGCCGCAGTCAGCTGTGACTCCACCTGGGCGCGCTGCTGACTGGCCCCGGCGCCGGTGTCCATCTGACGCGCCTGGTTGCGCAGCGAGATGATGTCGGCCAGGGCATTGTGCTCGTGGGTGGCATAGCCCTTCACGGACTCCACCAGATTGGGAATCAGGTCGTAGCGGCGATTGAGCTCCACATCAACCTGACGCCAGGCTTCCTGCAGCTTGTTGCGCAATCCCACCAGCGAGTTGTAGGGCCCGATGAACAGGCCTGCCACGATCGCCAGCAGGACGACGATGATCACGATGATGGCAATCATCATGGTGCAGCCTTCCGTTTGGGGGTTCCCCGATCGGTTGAACCGGGGGTTTGCATCTCACACTAATTGAACCAGCACGCTTTGCGGCACTCGTCACCGGACCGGCACCGCGAGCTGGGGCTCAGTCGGGCGGGGCCAATTCTGCGCCCGGTCACAGAACCGTATCGCTCACAATCCCAGATCGTCCGCATTGAAGGCATGACGGTAATCCAGCCCGGCATCCGCCATGGCCCGGGCAACCACACCACCAGAACGATCGACGATGTCGATCACGCCGACAATCGCCGCACCGGCTTCACGCAATGCCTCAACAGCGGTGAGCGCCGAACCACCCGTCGTGGAGGGGTCCTCAACCACCACCACCCGCCGACCAACGATGTCGGGGCCCTAGATGCGCTTGTTCAGGCCATGGGGCCGGGCA
>CAXYYR010000093.1:0-7759 GCA_964293265.1 uncultured Propionibacterium sp. | reverse complement strand
CCTCCGCGCCGATCTTCCGCGAAGCACACAACAGCGGCGACGAAGGCAAGGAAGCGAAACGGGAACACACCACATCTTTCGATGTCGCGTGTTCCCGTAAGACACTTTGGGTGGAGCTAGGGGGATTCGAACCCCCGACCTTCTCATTGCGAACGAGACGCGCTACCAACTGCGCCATAGCCCCAGAATTTTGTTGTGTCAGCCATGCTGCCGAAAAGTCCGGCGCGCCCGCTGAGCGGGAACCAGACTAGCACCTCAGCTGTGTCTACTCCCCCACTGCGCGGGGCAGCTCACCCTCGTCGCCATGGTCGTCGTGCTCAACGCTCTCGTTGACCTGCGCAGCCTGTTGGCCTGCCACACCCTCGCCCTGGGGATGCTCGGCTGTCACCGGCAACTTCGGCTGGGAAACCGGATCGAGCGTGCCGCTCAGATCGATCGTGCGCACCGAACGCGGCACCAGTGGCTTCGACACATAGGTGGGCGGAGTCACCGCTATGGGTTCCCACAGATCACCGATCGTCGCGGCAACGGGGAGATTGAGCGGAATGGAGATCTCGGTGTTCTCGTCGTGCACGTGGGTCAGATCAACCTCACACACGGTGATGGTTTCCTCGGCCCAGTCCTGATCGGCGTCTGCCAACTTCTCATCGATCATGGCGTTCACGGTGTGCACGCTGATGCGGCTCAGCACCACGAACACCACCAGCACTCCGACACCCACCAGTGAAAGCCACCACGGCGCCGACGTGAAAACGGCCAGCGCCACGCCGGCAATCACCACCGCCAGGCTGCCGAGCAGGCCGGAGCGACGACGTTTCGTGGCAATCACTGCAGCCCGATGGGCCTGGAATGCCACGGACTCGCGTTGCAGCGGTGTGGAGATTTCGAGCTCGGGGTCGGTGAGTTCAGCAAAATCATCGTTGGAGCCCCTGCGCACCAGATGCATCGGGGCCGCCAGGGCATCGCGTGCCGCCGCCAGCTTGGGTGAGGCATCAACGTCTTTGTGCAGCAGGAATCGCGGCACCAGATAGACGAGCCACCCGGCGACAATCGCCAGCCAGATCAATCCCGTCATCGCCACGAGCCCAACGTTATGAGGTGGAGCCAAGACCCCCGCCGCGCAACGCCGCGAATCAGCAAACTACCTAGTCAATCCACAGGACGCCGACGCCCTCGATCAGTCGGCAGTGAGCATCCAGCAGGTCACCACGGCCCCAGCGCTGACAGTGCCGAGCTCGGGCCCCAACATGATGAGCGCATCAGCGTCCACCAACGTGGTGAGGCTTCCCTCGGCAAAGTCGAGCGGCGTCACCTGCCACTGCTCCGAGTTGCGGGTGATCACCCCACCAACCACCTGCAACACACCCGACTGGCCGGCCACATCCATGGTCAGGCGGCAGTCCACCTGCGACAGGCCAATATCGCGCGCGCCCATCAGCGTGCGGATCAGCGGATGGGCAAACAACTCAAAGGCCACGAAGGCCGACAGTGGGTCTGAGGGCAACATGAGCACAGGCACTTGGTCCTGGCCAATGATGCCGAAGCCCTGCAGGCCACCGGGTTCCATGGCAATCTCGGCGAAATCGGTATGTCCCAGGCTCGCCATCGCCTGGCCCAAGAGACCCTCGCGACCACCGGCCAGACCACCACAGATGATCATGAGATCGGCCCGGATCAACTGGTCGGAGGCCACATCTGCCACTTCGTCGGGCGTCACTCCGGTCACCGATTCGCGCCACACCTGGGCTCCGTCGCTCTTTGCCGCAGCCGCCACCAGATGGGACGCCGCATCACGCCGCGGGGCCGGCGCATCCTGGGGCACTTCATCGGCTTGGCGGGCATCGCCCACGCCGAGCACCACAATGCGCGGACGAGGACGGCAGAAGACCTTGTCGAAACCGGCGCCGGCAAGCAGACCGATCACCCGGGCGTCCAATTGCGTGCCGGCATGAATGAGCACTTCGCCGTCAGCGGCATCAATGCCTGCCGAGCGAACATGTTGACCGCTTGCAACGGGTTCCCACACGCGCAGACGCTTGCCCTCCGCCCGCACAAGCGCCAACGGCGCCACGGCATCGGCACCACCGGGCAAGGGCTGTCCGGCATAGACCGGCACGGCCGAACCCACCTTGTGGGCATCGCCGCGCACACTCAGGTCCACCTGCACACCGGCAGCAGCATTGGCCACATCGCTGGCTCGCACGGCATAGCCGTCGCATTCCGACTCGGGAACCGGCGGCAGATCGCCATCGGCCACCAGATCTTCACACAGCGACAAACCCCAGGCGTCAAGAAGGCGCATGCCGAAGGGCATCAGCGGTTCCACCTTCGACAGCATGAACTCGCGTTGTGAACTCACCGACCGCAGACCATTGGGCTGCGGCGCAGGAGCACCGGCAAGTGTGGGATCAGGCGTCGGCTCCGGTTCCGTTTCAACCGGAGCCTGCTTGCGTCCAAAGAGAGCCATGCCGTTTACGATAGGTGCATGTCAGGGTCCAACAGCGCGGGACGCACCGCACCCGACGCAGGCGATCAGAACACCGGGTCATCCCATGCTGCAGACCTCGAGGCAGCCCGGGAGCTCAAAAAGGCCTTGCGTCACGAGGCAAGGGAACACCGCAGCACCGCAGACCCGGCCGAGCTGGCACACAGTGAACCGCTGATCCGTGCACGCGTACTCGATCTCGTGCGTGGTCGCATTCCTGCGCAGTCGGTGATCGCCTGCTATCTGTCCACAGACAATGAGCCCGACACCCACCGACTGGTGGTTTCCCTCACTGAGATGGGTTTCCGGGTGATGGTGCCGTACATGCGTGGCGGCCCAGCTGCCGATGACATCGATTGGGCCTGGTTCCAGGGTCCTGACAAGCTCGAGCGCGGCGCATTGGGCATCGACCGTCCCACCGGATCGCCCCTGGGCATTGAGTCATTGGGCGAGGCACAGGTGGTGATCATGCCCGGGCTTGCCGGTGGACGTGACGGCTCGCGGCTGGGAATGGGCGCAGGCTGGTACGACCGTGCCCTCACCCACTGCCGCCCCGGCGCTCTGCGCTGGCTCCTGCTCTACGACGACGAGGTGCGCGACAGCCTGCCGCAGGGCGCTCACGACCAGCGCATGGATGTGATCGTCACTCCACGCCGCACGATCGTGGCTGCCGACACCGACAGGCAAGGGCGCGGGCTCGCTCGCGATTGAGCCTGAGGTCCCACATCGGGAATGGGCGGACTGATTCTGGCGTTGTGCCCATCACACGTACAATCGTGACGGCCCCGCTGAGGCAGAGCCATTTGGATTTCAGGAAGGCTCCGCAGGGGCGAAGCCCACGAAGACGAGAGACACGATGCCGACCTACGAATACACCTGCACCGACTGCGGTCATGATCTGGAGGTTTTCCAGAAGTTCACTGACGACCCCCTGACCGTCTGCCCCGACTGCAAGGGCCATCTGCGCAAGGTGTTCAGCGCGGTGGGCGTTGTGTTCAAGGGTTCGGGCTTCTACGCCACCGACAATCGCACCTCTGGCGCCACCACCGCCTCGGGCACCTCGCTCCATGACTCCGAGGCCGCCGCACATCATGAGTCCGGCGACAGCTCCAAGTCGAGCAGCTCGGCAGCGCCCACTGGCACTGGCTCCGGCGCGAGCACTTCGGCAGCCACAAGCGATTCCAGCTCGTCGAAGAGTTCCGACTCCGATTCGAGCTCGTCGAGCTCAAGCAGCTCATCAGCCAAGGCAAAGGTCGCCTGAGACAGCTTCTCGGCGCATCAACAACGCAAGAACAGTAGGGCCCGGTTTTCCACAGCCGGGCCCTACTGTTCTTTGTGCGCACATGGTGCAGCTGTGAACACTCCCGTCTGGCTCCAGTCCCTGCTCCGCGCCGTCCGCTGGCATCGCCGCGGTTTGGGCATGCTCGCTGCTGCTGTCTGTCTGGTCGCAGCACTCGCTGCCCTGAATCCCGGCGCCGGGGATGTGCACACCGTTGTGGTCACCTCCGGCGCATTACAGGCAGGCACCACCATCGATGCTGACGACATCACCACCATTCAGGTGCCGGGTGAGCTGGCCGTTGAAGGCACTCTGAGTGGCCCTGCGGAAGCTATCGGCCAGGTGGTTGTCACGCCCCGACCGGCCGGTGCGATCCTCACCACCTCGGACTTCTTGGGCAAAGATCTCGTATCCGGGTCCGACGGACTGAGCTTGGTGCCTTTCCGCATCGCCGATCCGGGTGTGGTCGGCGTGCTACGCGTGGGTGACGAGATCAGCGTGGTGGCGGCAAGCAGCGGCGGCGGTTCTGAAACCATTGCCACTGCCGTGCGCATCGCGGCGTTACCAGTGTCAGGATCATCAAGCTCCCTGGGTGGAGATTCCTCTGGCGATGGTGCCCTGGTGATCGTTGCAGCCGAGCCGGACACCGCTGAAGCACTAGCCGCTGCCAGCGCTCAATACACCCTCAGCGTGGTCCTGCTGAGCAGTTGAATGTGCTGACCACGGGTCGTACGACCCGCCGCGATCGTGCATCATCCCTTGTCGTAACGTGAAGAACGAGAAACACGATGACGACGCTGAGGGGAATCATGAAGGGCTTCAAGAACTTCATCATGCGCGGCAGCCTTATTGATACGGCAGTCGCCTTCATCATGGGCGCTGCCTTCGGCACCGTGGTGACCACATTCACCCAGATCGTGCTTGATCTGCTGGGCAAGCTGGGTGGCACTCCCAATTTCAGCGCCTGGGTGCCGGGCGGGGTGCACGTTGGCACCTTTCTCACGGCATTGATCTCATTCCTCATTCTGGCAACGGTGGTCTATTTCGCCATCGTTGTGCCGATCAACAAGATGCACGAGATCACCGGGCTCACCAGCCCCGATGACGACGCCGAGACACAATCCGAGGCCGAGATCCTCGCTGAGATCCGCGACCTGCTGGTCAAGGCAAATGCCCAAGCTGACGCCCAAGAAAATGAGCAGCCCTTCGAGGAGCTCGCAGCCTCCAACAGCCCTTCCTTGGCGCGCCCCGGCACGCCACGTCGGTCGGCTGACTGAGCTTCTGGTCAGGCCAACCCGGTCAGCTGAACAAGGCCCTGGCCCACGGAACCCTTCTAGCCCACGAGCTCTAACCCACGGAGCCAAAGTGCGGCGGCCGATCGGCCAGCAGACGTCGGGTCTCGGCGTCCTGGGGCTGCGAGGCATCACGCACACCCCCGTCATGGGAATCCAGCCCCAGCGCTGCGACGACGTCTGCCACCCAGGCATGGAAACGCGCCGCACCGCCCGGCGCATGAACATCCGAGGGCAGCGGAATGGGCCACCTCTCGCCGACAGCATGCACCCGGTCCCGCAGCGCAGCAATCTGTTCCACATTCCAGCCGGCAGCAGCCAGCTGCTCCACCAGCTCATGCGGGGCCAACACTGCATGCGAGGCCACCACAGCATCCGGGCCCAGTACGTCGAACTCACCCGTCAGCACGAAGGCCACGCACGAAGCCGTATCCGCATCGACAGCCCCTGCACCGCCAGCAGATGCCGCACCAGCACTACCCAGCCCGGGCTCACTCACCGGTCAACACCTGCCCATCAGGCACCTGACCGCCCTCGGACCCCAGGTGCACGTCACCGTGGATGCGCACATCATGCCCGAACTGCCAGTCGCCCTCAACGCTCAACGAGCGCGCTTCCAGCAGACCGACCGGCGCCGGGAAACGGGCATCGAAATCATCAACGAATTTGTAGTCATCGCCCAATGTGATGGCAGGCAATCGCTCCACCCGGGCGTGCAGAATGCCATCGTCCCCCACCGAATAGACATCGGAGCGCAGCAGCAGCAGCTCATTCGTCTTCTTCACCGGCACGAAACGGTCGCGCCCCACATGGAGCACGCGAGCATTGTCGAAGAGCTCCACGGCGGCACCCATTGCGCTCTCCACCTGAATCACTTTCGGGCTGTTCGGATCAGTGGGATCAACCGTCTTCTCATTGCGGATGAGCGGCAGTCCCAGGACACCGTTGCGTTCCTCCAGCTTGGCCTTGAGCGCCACCAGGTCCCACCACAGATTGTTGGCATTGAAATAGGGATGGAGACCCGCATCAGTGAAGGAGTCCATGTCCTCGGGGGCCACTTGGGCGCTGTCCCTCAGGATCACCTTGTGATCGCGCCTGCGAATGGCCAGGTGTCCGCCCTTCGTGTCATTGGCGGTGCGGGTGCACACCTCGGAGCACCAGTCCCCGCCGGTGGAGGCGAACCAGCCAGCAATGGTGGCATCGGGAGCTGCGCCCAGATTGTCGGAGTTCGACACGGCGGCATAGTGATAGCCCTTGTCAATGAGCATGTTCAGCAGTCCTGAGTCGTGCAGTGAGGCGTAGATGTCGCCATGTCCCGGCGGGCACCATTCGAGCTCGGGATCATCGGGCCAGCCCACCGGCTCGAGCTCGCCGGCAGTGAGTTTTGGCTCCTTGCTCTGCAGAAAATCCAGGGGCAGGCCATCAACTGCCAGATCGGGATGGGCAGCCAGCGCGGCCATGGTGTCGGCATGTGTATTGAAGGAGTTCATGAACAGCAACGGCAGCGTGACGCCCCATTTCGCGCGGGCGGTTCGCACCTGGTCAACCACGATGTCGAGAAAACTCTTGCCGTCCCGCACTTCGAGCAGGGACTTTGCGCGAGCAAGCCCCATGGATGTGCCCAGCCCGCCATTCAGCTTGATGAAGACGGTCTTTGACAGCGCATCGCGGGCCTGTTGCTCGCTCACCACCACGTCTGCAAGGCTCGGGGGCTCGTCGATGGGGCGGATGTCCCGCTCGGCGATGAGTCCGGTGGCCCCGGTGGCCAGCTGTGCGTAGTAGTCGGCAAAAACATTGATCGCAGTGTTACCGATACCCGCAGCGACCATCTTGTCGCGCGCCGCTTTCAGACCGTGTTCGTTCAGGCCATGCTCGTTCAAGCCGTGCTCACTCATGGGTTCAGCCTAGTCAGGGAAGACGACGCTCCACCGAGGAGCCGAAGCTGTCTACCCACCCCCAGGAGACCTTCAACGGTGAAACGTCGTCTTCGTGATTCATTTTAGAGTATTTTTCAATCAGTGCCCAGTCCAACACCGGACATCCTGACAAATCTGTGCATCCTGACGAATCCGGGCGTCTACAAATACTGTGCAACCCAGAATCCACGTATCCTCGTCACCAGACCGTCATGGTTCGCACCGGTGCTCGTGGAGCCGCTAATCTGAAGGCCGCTGGCCCCGTAGCTCAGGGGATAGAGCAGTGGTTTCCTAAACCATGTGTCGGACGTTCGAATCGTCTCGGGGCCGCCATGCATCGATGCACACCCGCACCCGACCGGGCGCTGAACCTGGTTCGTCGGCTGTCAGCCCTATTCGTTTGACCGCAAATACTGTTCCAGACCCATCGGAGCCCGCCCGACAAGTCGCTGCACATCGTCGGTGAGCTTGGACATCTCCCCTGACGCAATCGCGGTGTAGGTGCTCACCCAGGCGTCCACCTGCCAGTCGGGCGCGCCGAAATCAGCACGCGAGCGATAGGCCTCGTCAAGGGTCTCGGGGTGGTAACTCACCTGACGTCCACGCACCAGGGAAATGGTTTGCGCCACCTCGTCCAGATCAATCGCCCGAGGTCCGGTGAGCTCATATGTCTTTCCCCGGTGAGCTGCCGGATCACCAAGAATGGTGGCAGCGCTCGGCGCCACATCAGCCCGCGCCACGAAGGCACAGCGTCCATCGGTGGCGGGGCCACGAATCAAACCAACAT
>CAXYYR010000092.1:0-7843 GCA_964293265.1 uncultured Propionibacterium sp. | reverse complement strand
CACTCAACTGTGCATTGAGCTCCTGCTTGCGTCGCCGTGAGAGCAAACCCTGGGCCAGACCGCGATGCATGGCGGTGAGGCCGAACAGCAGGAAGGGCAGCGTGATCAGCGCCACCAGACCGAGCACCGAATCGGCCAGACGCACATTCAACGAGGTGCGCCATGCCTGGGGCAGCAGCGTCTCACCGGTCATTTCGAGGGTGCCGAAAAGGTCCAGGGGTCCGAAGAGAATCCAGGTGGCAATGCCCTCGGCAATGAAGCCGATCCACGCCATGGTGAGGGTGAAACTAAGCATTGTGGCCACGAAATTGACCATTGAATGCGCTGTTGCGCGCCATGCGTCGGGGTCGCCGATGACCGACCAGCACCTGTGCCACACCGAGCCCTCGGCGCGCAGCGGCCTGGGTCCCTCAATTGGCTGTGTGCCTGCCCAACGCAGCCGGGTGCGTTCCACCCGGCCGAAGGCGCGCGATACATATGAGGTGGCCCACAGAATCGCCATTCCCACCGGCGTGATGATGAGCAATGAGGTGCCCGTGCACACCAGCGTCACCAATACGCTGAACGAAACCACCGCCACGGGCAGGCCCGAGATCATGTATCCGATGCGTCCCGGCAACCTGCGCCACGACCAGATTCCCGGCACGAGTGGCTGCTTGCCGGGCATCCCGGCTGCAGGAGTTGCCGAGTCCGGCACCGTGGGGTGTGTGGTGTTGGCGTTGCGGGAGCTCTCGGTGTCGGGCATGACGAGGGTTGGTTCGGCCGCATCGTCCTGGATCGCGTCGCTCTGCGACAGGCTCACGGTGCGTTCGTCCTCATGGCCTGTGTCTGCAGGTGTCTCGGGTGCATCGAAATCGTTGATGGTGCTCATATGTCCAGACTCGTCGCCCGGGCACCATTGCACCAGCCGGCTGTCCCCCGAGTTGGGTGGGGGACAGCCCCCAGCGAGCTCGGTTTTGGTGGAAAGCCGGAATTAACCAGAACAGCTCTGTCAGTGCGCCCGGATAGCGTAATGTCTGCTCGGTCAATTACCCCGTGGCTAACCCATCGATGTGGAGCACTCAATGACACAGAACAATCCATTCGACAAAGACCCGGTGCCCAACGAGTCAGAATCTGCCGAGGAAGCTGTTGCAGATTCAACACCCGAGTTCACGCCTGCTGGTGGTGAGGCAGCCGAAACTCTGGGTCAGGAGCCCCTTGCGCCGGCTCCCGATGAGTCACTGACCACGGTGGAACCGCCCCAGGCGGAGCCGTTCACAGCTGATGCTCCACAAGATTCTTGGGCCCAGGGAAGCGTCCCGCCTGCCCAGCCATGGGTCCAGGGCGCTGTGCCACCACAGCCAGTGCAGCCGCAGCAGCCGTGGGGACAGGGAAACATCCCACCTCAGCAGCCTCCGCAGCAGCCGTGGGCGACTCAGCCCAATCCGAATGCCTTCCCACCCCATCAGCCGAATCCCTATGCTGCCAATGGCTATGGCCCGGGGGCTCCGATGGGTGGCCAGCCCATCAATGGAAACCCCATGGGCGTGCCGATGAGTCCCAAGAGCCGCACAGTCGCCCTGATTCTGGTGATTTTGTTGGGCGGTCTCGGAGTTCACCGCTTCTATGCCGGAAAAGTTGGCACAGGTGTGATCTGGCTCCTGACGCTGGGCTTGTTCGGAGTCGGTTCGATTGTTGATCTCATCATGATCATCATGGGTAATTTCACCGACAACAACGGCCTGCCAATTCTCAACTGGAATGGCTAAACCTCCGACGTGGGCCGCCTCAATGTGAGAGTGTCACCGGCCCCAATTCACAGTGATGGAGGGTTGCCCTAGCCAAGTGGCCGGGGCAACCCTCCATTTTCTTATTTACTGATGGTCAGCGACTCGACCATTACTTGCTCTCGGCGCCTTCGGTGCTCGTCACCTCGTGTGTCTCGGGGAAATCTGGATGTTCGCGCAGGTTGATGCCGCGCGATTCCTTGAGCGTCAGAATCGTGATGGTTGAGACGATGAGCAGGATCACCACATAGCCGGTGAAGATATGCGGACGGTCGCTCAGTGCCGACATGATGTAGGGCGCCGTGCCGCCGAAGGCAGCAATCGCAATGGCATAGGGAATGCCGAAGGCAGTGGCGCGCACATTGGTCGGGAACAGCTCTGCGTAGGCAGCGGGCGCGATGGCCAGATAGGCACCCAGCAGAATGAGCATCACGCAGATCACCACAGCCAGCCGCCACATCTCGGTGCCGGAACGCACCACATGGTCGAGCGGCACATAGAGCACTGCGCAACCGATCATGGCAATGAGCATGTTGATCTTGCGTCCAAAACGATCCGAGAACATGCCCCACAGGGGCAGCGTGATCATGAACACCACATTGCCGATGATCGATGCCGCGAAGGCATCCTCGGTGGAATAGCCCAGATTCTTCTGCGCCACCGAGGCGGTGGACACAGCCCAGATGTAATAGGCGACGGTGAGGCCACAGGTCATGCCGATCACCTGCAGGCCGGCCTTCCAGTGGTCAAGAACGTCGCGCATCATGTGGCGCTTGACCTTCTTCTCGCTCTCCTCCACGAAGGCCTGGGTTTCCCCGAGATTGCTGCGAATCCAGAACGCCACCAGGCCGAGCACCGCGCCCAGTGCAAAGGGGATGCGCCAGCCATATTCGTTCATTGCGTCGGCGCCGAGATGGGTGCGCAGCAGCAGGCCGAGCACCAGGCCGGTGAGATTGCCGAAGATGCCGGTGACATAGATCGAACTCGCCCACAGACCGCGGTGGTTGTCGGGAGCCATTTCTGCCAGATAGGTCTGCGCCGAGGGCAGCTCGCCACCATGGGCCAGGCCCTGCATGATGCGGGCGAACAACAGAATGAGTGACGCCCAGAAGCCCACCGCGTCATAGGTGGGGCTCACCGCAATGAGCAGGGAGCCGCCCGAGGCGAACAGCACGGCCATGGTGAGCGAATGCTTGCGTCCCATACGGTCGGCAAGCCAGCCGAAGAAGGCGCCACCGAACGGACGAGCCACAAAGCCCACCGCAAAGATGGCCATGGTCTGCAGGAATGCGGACGCCGGATCGGCCGAGTTGAACAGGGCATGGGAGATGTAGACGGCGAAGGAGCCGTAGACATTTCAGTCGTACCATTCCAGAGCATTGCCCACGCCAGTGCCGAGCAGGGTCTTGGCTGCAGATTGGTGGGAGGCCGTCGGTGACGACGAAGTGGAAACAGACAAAACAGTAGGCCTTCCAATAGGTGAAAAAGTGAGGGGTCTGGGGGGTCGGGGCCGAAGCCCCAACCGGTGGGCGCCGGTTACGAGCGCAGCGTGCGCAGTGCCAACTCAGACAACAGGGCGGCGGCAGGCACGAGCACGGAATCGTCATAGAGCGCATTGGCGGAATGGTTGCCCGAAACCTCCAGCGGATCCATCCCCGCGGGGGTGGCGGGAAGGATCGCGAAAGCGCCGGGCACCTCGGCGAGCACGCGCGAGAAGTCCTCGGCAGCGCCCAGCGAGTGTTCCATCTGCACATAGTTGTCGGCGCCGAACAGATCGGTGGCAACATCGGCAACCAGAGCGGCGGCCACGGGATCGTTCACCGTGGGCGGGTAGAGATTCTCGATGTGCACATTGGCCTTCACGCCCTGCGATTCGGCAACCTTTTCCACCACCATGGGCACGCGCCGGAAGAGTTCCAGACGCGCTTTCTGGCTGAAGCAGCGCATGGTGGCATTGATCGTGGCACGCTCGGGAATCACATTGCGGGCCACGCCGGCCTCCACGCGTCCACAGGTGACCACAACGGGGTCGAAGACATCGAAGTGCCTGGCCACCATCACCTGCAGTGCCAGGATCACCTCGGCCATCGCCGGCACCGGGTCGATCGCCAGGTGGGGCGCGGAACCATGCCCGCCCTTGCCCACGAGTTCAATGTCCACCTTGTTCGACGAGGCCATCACCGGCCCCGGCTTGCAGTGGAAAACCCCGGCTCGGTCGAGTCCCGACCACACGTGCAGACCGTAGGCGGCATCGACACGGGAGCCAGCGGCGTCAAGCACACCCTCATCGATCATGAGGCCGGCGCCGTTCATGCCTTCCTCGCCTGGCTGGAACATGAACACCACATCGCCTGGCAACTCGTCAACCCGGTGGCTCAGCGCCTTCGCTGCGCCCACCAGACCGGTGGTGTGGCAGTCGTGGCCGCAGGCGTGCATGGCGCCGTTGGTGCTTGCCCAGGGCAGGCCGGTTTCTTCTGCCACGGGCAGGCCGTCCATGTCGCCGCGAAGCAGCACTGTCTTGCGTTTGCTGGCTGCTGCACTGCCGGCAACCGGTGTTCCCCTGCCCCTGAGCACAGCGGTGATCGAGCTCAGCCCGGCGCCCAGTGTGATTTCCAGCGGCAGGCCCTCCAGCGCGCTGAGCACCCGTTTCTGGGTGAGTGGCAGCTGCAGACCAACCTCGGGAATCTGATGCAGTTCGTGGCGCAGATCCACGAGTTCGTCGTGGATCGTGGGCAGATAGGGGTCAAGACCTGTCGGCATGTAGTGGATCTCCTCAATTATTCGCAATGCTCATTGGAGCACCTCGAGGCCTTGCCGCAGGCCCGTTCTCAGCCCAGGCGGCACTTCGTAACACAGTTTTTAAACACGCTCGCGCGACAGTCCCTCCGGTGATAGCAGAAGCTCGCTTCAGCACACCCCTTTGACACTCGGAATCTGCACAGATGTAAAGTAGTACGCAGCTTTGTATGCACATACGTACAATACAAACAGAGTACGTAAAGGTATCCGTCCGAGGGCCCCCGCGGCTCGTCGGGCGCTGCTATACAGGAGACAACTCGGCAACGAAGCCGGGATTTGCTCGTCAAAGGAGAAGAGCATGCGGATCGGTATTCCGACGGAAATCAAGAACAACGAGTTCAGGGTGGCCATCACACCATCAGGTGTCCACAGCCTGGCCCAGCACGGACACACGGTGTTTGTGCAGAAGGGCGCAGGTCTGGGCTCGTCGATCACAGATGATGACTTTGTCGCCGCAGGCGCAACCATCATCGACACCGCCGAGCAGGTGTGGAATGACTCGGAAATGATCATCAAGGTGAAGGAGCCCATCAGCTCCGAGTACGGCCTCATGCATGAGGGCCTGTTGCTGTTCACCTATTTGCATCTGGCAGCGGATCGTCCGTTGACAGAAGAGTTGCTGCGTCGCAAGGTCACCTCGATCGCCTATGAGACGGTTGAGATGCCCGACCACTCGCTGCCACTGCTGGCACCGATGTCAGAGATTGCCGGACGACTGAGCGCCCAGGTGGGCGCCGACAGCCTGCTGCAGCCCAAGGGCGGGCGCGGTGTGCTGCTCGGTGGCGCATCCGGTGTGCGCACCGGCAAGGCAGTTGTTCTCGGTGGCGGCACGGCTGGTCTGTGCTCGGCACGCGTGCTCAACGGCATGGGCGCCGATGTCACCGTCTACGACGTGAATGCAGCACGGATGCAGTTCATCGAGGAGATCAGTGGTGGAGAGATCCAGACTGTCTACTCCTCGGGTCTGATGGTGCAGGAGGCAGTGAAGGAAGCCGATCTGGTGATCGGTTCGGTGCTGGTGCCCGGTGCTCGCACCCCGCATCTGGTGACCAACTCCATGGTGGCCGAGATGAAGCCGGGCTCAGTGCTCGTTGACATCGCCATCGACCAGGGCGGTTGCTTCGAGGATTCACATGCCACCACCCACGCCGATCCGACGTTCAAGGTGCACAACTCGATCTTCTACTGCGTGGCAAACATGCCCGGCGCAGTGCCGATCACGTCCACCTATGCCCTGACCAACTCGACCATGCGTTATGCGGGTCTGTTGGCTGACAAGGGCTGGGCTGAGGCAATCCGAGCACGCAATGATCTGGCGCTCGGACTCAGCACCCATGACGGCCAGCTGTACACCGCAGGTGTTGGCGAGGCTCTCGGCATGGATGTTGAGCCGCTGTCCTCAGTGTTGGGCTAGCACCCTTCAACACCTGCTGCGGCTTTTGCTACAGCAGGACGGTGACCAGGGATTCCGTGGAGCGGAGTCGGCGAATGGAAGACCATGCGCCGACTCCGCCCCACCTCCCACCCGATCCGACCGTTCGGGGGCGGTCACTGCGTGGTGGGATGATGGAACGAGCAGCCAACTCGGGTTGCCCCTGGTTGGTTGTCCGTCTCCTGGATTCGCACCGCGATCGGTCAATCCTCAAAGGAGAGGTTTTTTCATGACGGACTGGACTGGTTTACCTCCAGAAGCAAAACTCCCCGGCAATGAACCCGAGCTGAGCCGAGGACTGAAAAATCGGCATCTGCAGCTCATTGCCATCGGCGGCGCCATCGGCACAGGACTGTTCCTGGGGTCCGGGCGCACAATCTCCTTGGCCGGCCCTTCGATCGTCTTGGTCTATGTGGTCATCGGCTTCTTCTTGTTCTTCGTGATGCGGGCGATGGGTGAGCTGCTGCTCTCCAATCTGGCCTACAAGTCGTTCGCCGATTTCGCCACCGATCTCATCGGACCGGCGGCCGGCTTCTACATCGGCTGGACATATTGGATGTGTTGGGTGGTCATCGGCATCGCCGACACCACCGCCATCTGTGGATATCTGGCCTTCTGGTTCCCGGACTTGCCCAAGTGGATTCCCGCTCTGGGTGTGGTCCTGCTGCTCACCGGGCTCAACATGGTGGCAGTGAAGGTCTTCGGTGAGCTGGAGTTCTGGTTTGCCATGATCAAGATCGTCACGATCATTGCGCTGATCCTGGTGGGTGCCATTCTGGCCATCACCGCATTCCAGCCGCCGCTGGAGGGCGCGCCCGCCGCGTCGTTCGCGCACATGTGGGATCGAGGAGGGTTCTTCCCGACGGGCTTCGGCGGATTCATGGCTGGTTTCCAGATCGCCATCTTCTCGTTCCAGGGCATTGAGATGGCCGGCACGGCAGCTGCTGAGACGGCCGACCCGGAGCACAATCTGCCCAAGGCCATCAACTCGATTCCCGCTCGTGTGCTGATCTTCTATGTGTTGGCACTCGTGGTGATCATGTCTGTGCAGCCCTGGGATCTCATCGATCCCGACAAGAGCCCCTTCGTGGAGATGTTCGCATTCACCGGCGTGGCAATAGCGGCCCATGTGATCAACTTCGTGGTGCTCACCTCGGCAGCGTCCTCGGCCAATTCGGGGGTGTTCTCCACATCGCGCATCATGTATGGCCTGGCGCGGGAGAGCAACGCCCCGAAGAAGTTCTCGCTGTTGTCGAGCAGGCACATTCCGCGCAATGCACTGATCCTCACCGCATTCTGCATTTCGCCGGCCATCGTGCTGGTGATGCTGTCGGATTCCGTGATGGACGCCTTCAGCTTGGTGGCCGGCATCTCGTCGGTGCTGTATCTGTCGGTGTGGGGCCTGATCATGGTCTGCTACATCAAGTATCTGAAGAAGCACCCCGAGCGTCACCAGGAGTCGATCTTCAAGGTGCCGTTGGCGCGGTTCATGCCGTGGGCAACGCTGGTGTTCTTCGTGGCCATCCTGATTGTGCTGGCACTGTCGCCGGAGTCGCGGATCGCCATTCTGGCAGCGCCGGTGTGGGTGGCCTTCATGGCTCTGATCTATCGCCTGCTGCGTGGCTCTCGAGAGAAGGCCGAGCCGCTGGACTTCGACGCCATGCGCGACGAGGCCCGGACCAAGGTAGAGATTCATGTGGAAGAGATTGGTGGCAAGGGGGCCAGTGAGCGCCTCAAGACCACCGGTCGTGCCTAGCGCATGAGTTCCGGGATTCCCGGATCACCAAACCCCTCCAGCTGAAAGTCTCTCCTACACCACGAGCAGGCTCTGGGGGAACGCGAG
>CAXYYR010000091.1:0-8107 GCA_964293265.1 uncultured Propionibacterium sp. | reverse complement strand
CCCACTACACCACTACTGGCTCGACCACTGCGAGAGTCAGAAGCTTCGCTCCAGCCCGCACAGTTCCGCAGTAAGAAACCTGCTTCGCCCAGCGCAGAACGTCCACGCGGAACACCCAGCTTCCCGGCAAGAGGAGCGGCCGTCCACTCGCCCAAGTTCCCTAGTCAAGAGGACATCCAACAATCATGTTGGAAACTCTCACAGGGCATCACTGGTCACAACAGCAATCCCCGGTGAATATGCGATTGGCGTTAGCGGCTGAAGACCCCTTACAGTCACCTCAGCAGCTCGTCGATATCCCCGATCGAAGGCCCATATGTACCACTCCCCGCACAGTGCGCCGCCGCCACTCCAGAAGCCTGCGCCGCCGAGCAATGCTGTCAAGGGCCTTCTCATCATCACCCTGGCCATCATCATCAGCCTCGGAGCAGGAATCTGCATCGGATCAGTGAGCTCCACCAATCAGCAGGCACGAGTGCTGGAACAGCAACGACTACTCGCCCAAGTGTTGGTCTCCCGATACGAAGGAATCCACACCATCACCTTTCGGGGCTGTAATTACAGCATGAATTACGGCACGACCTATTGGTATTCAAGCAACAATTACTCCACCGGTATAACCGCAGGTGGGCATCCAGGCGACTTTTCCGATTACACATTGAAACATGCACACTACATCGTCCAAATCGAAGACATTGAAGCTAACCGGCAGGGATGGTTCGCCGGAGATCCGTCCACTGGCATGCGGTACCGAGATACCGACCTCGACTACAGGACAGCCTCGCTGGCAGACATTGCACTCACCACCAAACCCTGCTTCGGCTAACACCCATTCACTCTAGGAGTCACCGTGTCAAAGTTCAGCGAGGCACAAATCGCAGCTATGTGTCGCGACTCAACCCTCATCGACCCTCGTGCGGATGCCGGAAACACAGAAGCTGAGGCCCGCCGTCCAAGCGTCGGGAAAATCAATCACTTTCCCAATGCAGGAGGAGAAGCAAACGGTTACCAAGTGATCGAGCAGGTCAATGCCGGAAATGACTTCCAAGGCATGATCGTGGTGCCCGTTGATGCCAATGACAATCCAGACTGGGCCAATGTTACGGTCGTCTATGCCGCCACTGACACACCCGCGGATTGGGGCGCAGACGCCACCGCATTCGGAGCAGGCAGCACTGCGGGTCAGCCGGATGCGGCACTTGACCTGGCTCAACGCGCCATCGATATTTCACGCGAGCATGGCGGTGAGGGGCAGGTGCTTTTCACCGGACACTCCATGGGCGGTGGCTATGCGGAATGGGCTGCAGCTCGCTTCGGCACGAGTTGCCTCACATTCGCAGCAGCAGACCCCACGATCCTCATGAGTCCAGCAGACCGGGCATGGGCCGATGCCCACCCTGACAGGCTCATCGACATTCGGTCCAAGGACGACGCCGTCACCGGCTCCTCGAACAATCTCACCACGGGCAGCATCAACCGCTATGGCATCACCTGGTTCATTGATGGAGATGGCCACGACCTGGGAAATATGGACTTCAACGACGACGGAACGCCCCGGATCGATGATCTCTCAGCATGGGACAGGTACATCCTGGAGACCAAACAGAAACTCTGGCGATTTGGTGATCTCTTGTTGATGCTCGATCCGATCGCTGGCCGAGTATTGATCACGGGCCGTATCAAGGTGGCTGTCCAGGAAGCTGAAACCGTTGCCATCGGACCAACCCTCGACATGGTGGTGAACTCGATCCAGGAAACGATGAGCGCCAACGACCGCATTCCCGAACGCATGCAAGAGGCCTTCGATCTGGCCTTGGCAACCGCCATTGCCTTCGGCGGCCCGGGGCTCGACCGGGCGCGGCTGCAGCAGGAGATCATCAACCGGCGACTGGAGCCACGTTTCCATTTCGACGAGGACGCTGTGGCTCGTACCCACTACATGATGGGC
Source organism: uncultured Propionibacterium sp. (assembly GCA_964293265.1). Lineage (GTDB taxonomy): Bacteria > Actinomycetota > Actinomycetes > Propionibacteriales > Propionibacteriaceae > Propionibacterium. The sequence goes on along the minus strand of CAXYYR010000091.1, from coordinate 6,159 downwards.
AAAATGGCCGAGGAAGCAGCCACCCTGAAAACCCGGATCAAAGCAGTGGTCGATGGAATCATCGCCACCGATCAACAAGGCGCATTCGCCTTCGTCATGGGAGGTTGATCATGGCAGTTTCAAACCCTTCACCAGTTGACATCGTCACTGCAACCAAGAATCTCAGCGCGGCTGCTGACGAATATGCGCGATTTCTCGAATCGGCAGAGGCCGGGCTCAACGAATGGGTCGAAGACATGGAGGTGTTCTTCCAGGACATGGTGCTGTCCCTGGCCATCAGGATCATGCAGGCTGCTCTGTTCGTGGACTATGCGGCCGTGAAGACCTACGCAACCACCATGCTCAATCTCTCCGACGCAGCCTGTTCCTCATCGCTCAATGCGACGGGAGTGATGGTGTCGGGAGCCATCCGTGGCCAGGCAGCTATCGCTGCCGGCATCCGCATTGACCAGTTGGAAGCAGCAGTGACGTTCACCGCAGGCGCCGATTCCATCATTACGTAGCGACTAAAACCGGGCCGCGGCGCCTCAGCCCTGACGCCTTGGCGCCGCCTCTCTACTGCAGCGGTCGCAGCAGCGGGAACAGGATAGTCTCGCGGATTCCAGCGCCGGTGAACAGCATCACCAGGCGGTCAACTCCCAGACCGAGGCCGCCCATGGGCGGACAACCCTGTTCCAATGCATTGAGGAATTCCTCGTCGAGCTGCATGGCCTCGGGGTCACCGGCTGCCGCAGCCAGCGACTGCTGGGTGAGAATTTCACGCTGGATCACCGGGTCAACCAATTCGGAGAATCCGGTGCCGCGCTCCATGCCGCCGATGATCAGGTCCCAGGCCTCGATGCAGCCGGGCTTCGAGCGGTGGCGACGCGCCAACGGCTGGGCGATCTCGGGGAAATCGCACACAAATGTTGGCTGCGTGAGGCCCTTCTCCACCAGATCTTCGAACAGCTGCATCACAAGCTTCTGGTCAATCCAGGCTTCGTCGTAATCAACGCCCTTGGCGTCGGCAATCCTGCGCAGCGTGGCAAGCGGTGTACTGGGAGTGATCTCCTCGCCCACTGCAGCAGACAGGCCGTCGTACACCGGCAGCCAGGTCCACTCACCACGCAGGTCGATGGTGCCCTTGTCGGTGGCGATCTCATGGATGTCGAGCGCGTCGGCCACCTTCATGATGATCGACTTCAGCGTCTCGGCGATGGTGAACTGATCGCCCCAGCTCTGGTAGGCCTCGAGCATCGTGAACTCAGGGCTGTGCGACGAATCGACGCCCTCGTTGCGGAAGACACGCCCCATCTCGTACACCCGGTCGGCGCCGCCGACCATGACGCGCTTGAGGTGCAGCTCCAGGGCAATGCGCAGATACATGTCGATGTCGAAGGCATTGAGATGCGTGCTGAACGGACGCGCTGCCGCCCCGCCGTGCACCGACTGCAGCACGGGCGTCTCCACCTCCAGATAACCCTGCTCCTCAAGCGTCTCGCGGATCTTGCGGGTGATGAGCGCACGATCACGCACCATGGTGTCGGCGGCAGGGCGCACCAGCAGGTCGTTCGAGCGCTGACGCACCCGGGATTCCTCGGACAGTTCGGAGTGAAGGGTGGGCAGTGGCCGCAGAGCCTTGGACGCCAGCTGCCACTGCTGAGCCATCACCGACAGCTCGCCACGTTTCGAGGCGATCACACGCCCATGCACCCAGACGAAATCGCCGAGATCAATATCGGCCTTCCATGCGGCAAGGGATTCCTCGCCGATCTCTGCCTTCGACAGCATGATCTGCAGACGAGGGGCCTCATGATCGGGTGTGAAACCATCCTGCAGGGTGGCGAAACACAGCTTGCCCGAATTGCGGATGAACATCACGCGCCCGCCGATGGTCACCTCATCGGTGGTTTCCTCACCCGGCCCCAGGCCGTCCCACTTCTCACGCACCTGGCCGAGGGTGTGATCGCGCCTCAGATCAACCGGATAGGCCTGCTTGCCCTCGTCGAGATAGCGCTGACGCTTCTCGGTGCGAATCCGCATCTGCTCGGGCAGATCAACACTGGCTTGGGACGATGGGGCCTGATCGGGGCGCTGCTCACTCACCGGGCAAGCCTATCGTCAGGCGCCCAGCTGCTCATGCGCCGAGTTGTTCGTCGATCACGGTTCCCAGCGGACTGCGGTGAAGCTGCCAGCTTCTGTCGATGCGCAAACCATCGGCCAGATGGGCGTCGTGGGTGACCACGAGCAAGGCACCCCGGTAGTCATCGAGCGCCTCGATGAGGTGATCGACCGACGCCATGTCGAGGTTGTTGGTGGGCTCATCGAGCACCAGCAACTGCGGCGCAGGATCGCTGAACAGCACACGCGCCAGCGCCACCCGAAAGCGCTCGCCGCCAGAAAGGGTGTCGGGACGCTGGAAGGCCGCATCGCCCGTGATGAGGAATCTGGCCAGCAGTTCGCGGGCCTTGCCGGGCTCACGTTCGGGCGCCACCGCCAGCAGCGCGTCAACGCAGGAATCGAAGGCATCCAGCTCATCAGTGCGTTGCGCCAACACCCCGGTGGGCACGGTGGGCGCCAGCTGCAGGTGCACCGACTCGGCAAAAATCCCCGCAGGCATGGCCCTGAGTTCGCCAGTCATGAGCCGAATGAGCATGGACTTGCCGGTGCCATTGTCACCTGCGATACGCACCCGTTCGGCGCCATCGATGCGCAGCTGCTGGCCTTCACCAATCTTGAGCTGCACAATCTGCTTGCCCTGATTCACCCGGGTGTCGGGCAGCGGAATGCGGATCACATCGGGCGCGCGGGCAGCGATCTCGGCGGCATCGCGGGCCTGCTCGGCGCCGGCAAGCCGGGCCTGGTGCAGCAGCTTCTTGCCGCCAGTGTTCTTCTCGGCCCGGTTGGCGAAGAAATGCTGCGCCCCCTTGCCCACATTGCCGCGTGCATTCTCATTCCTGGCCGATCGGTCGCGTTGCTGTTGACGCTGCTGCTCGGCACGCATCTGGGCCTTCACCCGCCCCACTTCGGCATCAGCGGCCTTGAGGTCTCTGGCCGCCGCCTCACGTTGGGTGTCACGGTAGGCCTCGAATTCGCTGAAATTGCCACCAAAGCTGGTCATCACCTGGTGCCGGGCCGAGCCGCCACCAACCCAGCTGAGCTCGCAGATGGCATCAACGGCATCGAGCAGTTCCCGATCATGTGACACCACAATGAGCGCGCCCGGCCAGCTGACAATCTGGCCGATGAGCAGCGAGCGGGCGTGGGCGTCCAGATTGTTGGTGGGCTCGTCGAGCAGCGTGACATCGGCACGAGCAAGCCGGGTGGCTGCGAGCGCCACACCCATGGCTTCCCCACCGGACAGCTGCGTCATCGGGCGATCAAGCCAGCCAACATCAGCGGCCAGACCGAGGCCGGCCAGCTCGGCGACGGCACGGGCGTCAACATCCCAGTCGTCACCCACGGCGTCGTAGTCAGCGACCTCCACCGAGCCCTGTTCGATGCGTGCCAGGGCGGCACGAACCGGTGTGATGCCCAGCTGATCGGCAACGGTCACTCCGGCGGCGCTGGTGACGTCCTGTGCCAGATGTGCCACCGTGCCGGAAACGTGCACCGACCCAGCAGTGGGCGTCAACAAGCCCGCAATGAGGCGCAGCAGAGTGGACTTTCCCGTGCCATTGTCACCGATGAGGCCGGTATGACCGGACGGGAATGCCGCCGAGATATCGGTGACGATCGGCTTGCCATCGGGCAGCTCGAAGCTCACGGAGTCGAGCACCACGGACGGGCTGGATGCCGCTACGGAAGCCGAGCGGGCAGAAGTTGAATGAGGAAAATGTGACATGCGAGATCCTGGGGTCGACGACGATGGGCCGTATGGCACCAGCCGGAATCGGTGAACACCGATATTTCCCGGGTGCCGGATCTCACAGCTTCAACAAAACTCCTCGGTTGGGGTGGCCCCATGGTAGGCAGCCGCCCGCGCCGGACTCAAATCACAACCGCGCAGCCCGTTGCCCTCACAGGCGGTAGAGGCCCTCGTCGGCATAGCTGATGCCGTGCCGGGCGCGCCAGCGCTTGAGCAGCGCATAGGCAATCTGCAGGGCAATCATCCACACCGCACCGGTGAACAGCGAGATGCGGTAGTCGGGGGTGAAGGCCATGAGCACCATCACGAAGCCGAGGAATGCCAGCGTGGCGTAATTCGTCCATGGCGCGCCGGGCATGCGATAGGCCAATTTTGCAGCGCCTTCAGGGCCGATCCGCTTGCGGAATTTCACATCGGTGTAGACCACCAACACCCAATTGGTCATGGCTGCCATCAGGGCAATGGCCATCACATAGAGGAACACGGTGTCGGGGAACAGGAAGGTGAGCACCACTGCCACGGCAGTGACCGCCGATGAGACGAGCACACCGAGCCATGGCGAGCCGAAACGGTTCACCTTCATCAGGGCCTTGGGCGCATTGTGTTGACGGGCCAGGCTGTAGAGCATGCGGCCATTGGAATAGAGCCCCGAGTTGTATGCCGAGGCCGCTGCCGTGAGCACCACAACGTTGAGGATGTTTGCCGCGCCACTGATGCCGATCTTGTCGAAAATCGTCACAAAGGGACTTTCGGCGGTGCCCACCTGGTTCCACGGGAACAGCGCCAGCATCACGAAGACAGCGCCCACATAGAACACCAGAATGCGCCAGACCACCTGGTTGATGGCCTTGGGAATCGTCTTGCGGGGGTTCTCGGCTTCACCGGCGGTGATGCCGATCAGTTCGACGCCGCCGAAGCTGAACATCACCACCACCAGGCCAAGCAGCACTCCGGTGATTCCGGTGGGGAAGAAGCCACCGTTCACCCACAGGTTTTCGATGCCGATGGGTGTGCCACCATTGCCCAGTCCGGTGGTGATGATGAGCACGCCGAGCACAATCATGGCGATGATCGCCACCACCTTGATGATGGCGAACCAGAACTCGAATTCGCCGAAGGCCTTGACGCTGATGAGGTTCACCAACGTCACCACCACCAGGAATGCGGCTGCCGACACCCAGGCCGGAATACCCGGCCACCAGAATTGGATGTATTTGCCCACCACGGTGAGCTCGGCCATGGAGACGGCCACGAAATTGAACCAATAGTTCCAGCCCGAGACGAAGCCGGCACGCTCACCCCAGTTGCGATAGGCGTAGAAGCTGAATGCGCCTGTCACAGGGGTGTCAACGCTCATCTCGCCCAGCGCGCGCATCACCATGAAGATGGCCAGACCGCCCACGAGATAGCAGATGAGAATGGCCGGACCGGCCTGGCTGATCGATTGCCCCGAGCCGTAGAACAGGCCGGTGCCGATCGCACCACCCAGGGCGATGAGCTGGATATGACGATTCTTCAGGCCACGACGCAGGCCTGGCTGGGCCTCGCCAGCCGGTTCGCTCAACGCGAGACCCTCCCCCAATGATCGCGGCAGTCGGACGACCACCGCCAAGCCATGTAATCACGTTCCGGGCATTCGTGGCACCCCTGCCATGGCGGCACCCTCTCTCATGGCGGATCCCATGGCAGGATTCCTCCAGGAGTGTGATCACATGTCGCCTGACGAACTGATGTGGCCGGTGGAACCAACACGCCTGGTGCTGGGCGCGCAGAGCTTCGATGCCGCTCATCCGGCGGTGATGGCGATCATCAATTGCACCCCCGACAGCTTCTATGCGCCGGGACGCTTCACCAGCCTTGACGATGCCCTGGCAGGGATCAACCAGGCAGTTGCCGAGGGCGCCGATGTGATCGATGTGGGCGGTGTGCGCGCCGGGCAGGACGGCCCCTGGGTGAGCCAGGCGGAGGAGATCGACCGGGTGCTTCCGCTGTTGTCGGCTGCCCGTGCGCGCCATCGGGGCCTGCTGCTGAGTCTCGACACCTGGCGCGCCGGGGTTGCCCACGCCGCAGCCGGGCTCATCGATCTGGTGAACGACACCTGGGCCGGCGCCGATCCCCGGCTGCTCACCGAGGCCGCCAGCCAGCATGTGGGCTATGTGGTCTCCCACACCGGCGGACTACCGCCGCGCACCGACCCTGTGGGTGTGCATTACGGCGACGATTCCGACGCGGCAGTGGTGGAAGCCGTGGAGGAGCATCTGTCGTCGGGTGCGCAGCGCGCCGTGGACGCCGGCATTGCGCGTGGAAGCGTG
>CAXYYR010000090.1:0-8159 GCA_964293265.1 uncultured Propionibacterium sp. | reverse complement strand
TGGTTCAAGGAGAACTGGCAGCGCGCCAAGATGCTGGAACTGGGTCTGCCCGATTTCGGCCCGGTGCAGAACAACATCTCGTTCAACGACGAAGTGGGTGTAACCCGCGGCATTCATGCCGAGCCCTGGGACAAGTTCATTTCAGTGGCCACCGGTCGTGTCTTCGGCGCTTGGGTCGATCTGCGTGAGGGCCCCGGATTCGGTGCCGTGTTCACCTGCGAGATCGATCCGAGCATCGCGGTCTATGTACCCGCCGGGGTTGCCAACGCCTATCAGACGCTCGAGCCGAATACGGCCTACAGCTATCTTGTGAATGCCCATTGGTCGCCTGATGCCAGCTACACCTTCGTGAACATGGCCGATGAAACGGTGGCCATCAACTGGCCGATCCCGCTGGACCAGGCAATTGTGTCTGACAAGGACAAGGGCCATCCCCGTCTGGATGCAGTGACTCCCATTGCAGCAAAGCAGCCGCGCGTATTGGTGACCGGCGCCGGCGGCCAGCTCGGGCGCGCACTCATGGCACAGTTGCCGCAGGCCGGCTTCATCGCCACAGGTGTGGACCTTGCCGAACTCAATATTGGTGACAGCGCCGCAGTTGATGCCTTTGATTGGTCACGCGTGGACGTGATCATCAACGCCGCTGCCTGGACCAATGTGGACGGCGCCGAGACGGCAGTGGGCCGACCGCAGGCTTGGGCGGCAAATGCCACCGGACCCGCAAATCTGGCCCGCGCTGCCGCCATACATGGCCTCACACTGGTGCATATTTCTTCCGAATACACCTTCGATGGCACCAGCGGCCACCACACCGAGGCCGAGCCCCCCAGCCCACTGAGCGTCTACGGACAGTCGAAAGCCGGCGGTGATGCCGCCGTCCAAGCCGCACCGCAGCACTATCTGGTGCGCACCAGCTGGGTGGTGGGCAACGGCAAGAACTTCGTGCGCACCATGGCTGATCTTGCCGAGCGCGGGATCGCCCCCAAGGTGGTGAACGACCAGATTGGACGGCTCACCTTCACCACCGATCTGGCAGCCGGCATCATCCATCTGCTCAGCACTCGTGCCCCCTGGGGCACTTACAACCTCTCGAACGAGGGTGCGGTGATGAGCTGGGCCGACGTGGCCAAGCGGGTCTTCGAGCTCACCGGGCACAACCCCGATGACGTGACTCCGATCACCACCGAGGAGTATTTCGCCGGCAAGGATGTGGCACCGCGACCGCTGGATTCCACGTTGGATCTGTCGAAGATCGAAGGGGCAGGTTTCCGGCCGTCGGATGCGGACGAGCGTCTGGCCAGCTACCTTGCGCAGGACTGACTCTCAGCGCCGTCGTCATGCTCGTGCCGTGATCTAGGGCTTCAATCTCTCGGCAAGCTTCGGGTCGATGGGGCCCGTGCGGTGACGCAAGGCATCAGCGAACCCGTGTGCCATGGCAATGAAAAGCAACCGTCGGTTGGGACCGAAGGCAAAGCGCACAAGATGGCTCTGCACCTCCATCCACATGCGTCTGGCGACCCATACGGGCTGACGCCAGACATAACGAGCAGCCGTATAAATATTGTTGCGAGTGATGTAATACACGCGGAATGGTGCGTGATACACCACTTGAAGTTTCTTGGGGCCAATGTGCACAGCCCAACCTGCAATCTTCATTGGACGCGAGACCCCGAGTGAATGACCCAGATCACAGCCCGGAGCCGCGAGCAGCAGATAGCCATGTGCCCGGGCCCGGGCATTGAATTCGCTGTCCACCGAGTCAATGAAATAGTCGTCACGCAAATAACCAATATCGTCGAACAGATCGCAGCGCACCAAGGTGCCCGACTGCATGGGGTCCAGCACCTCGACCACCCCGCGCGGGCCAGCCATGGTTTTGAGGGCCACGCCATTCTGACTCGCCGCAGCAATCATCCCGACCCGCTCGGGATCAGGAGCGCTCCCCAACGTCTCGAGAGCATGGTGCACATAGTCCGCATCCATGCTTGAGTCCTGATCCATGGTGAGGATCCAGTCGGGGGAAAACTGCTCCCGGGCATGACGCACGCCGACATTGAGTGCATGGGCGATACCCATGTTCTGCGGATTGTGAAGCACGATTGCCCCCGCCTCAGCCAAGGCCTCCCAGTAGCGGCTGTCAACGCGCGACGAGCCATCATCAACCACAACCACCGGCCCGAACCAGGAAACCCAATCCCGAATACGGGCGACCAAATCATCCGGCGGATTGAATGCCGACATCACGACGGCAATCGTGGAGGCGGATGGTTCACGACCCACGGACCGCGCTGGCAATCGACCGCGACTACCCACCAACCGTCCGATGAGAACCATCAATTCGGCAAAGAACTTCAAGCGCGCCCGCAGGACCACCGAAAGCGACCGCATCCCCTGTGGGGTGAGGTTGGAATCATGCAGCCGGTGCCACACGGTGTCAGTCTCCATGTAGCGCACGGAGCCCACCACATTGGCTGCCATGGCCAAGTACTGGTCGTGGGACTCATTCATCCATGACGGAAAAGGCAACGCCAGATCAAGAAGTTCCCGCCGAACCGCCATGGCGCATCCCCAGTGCAGTCGGTATCCCACCAAGATTCCCACCACATTGCGCAGATGGTGCCCCGAATCAGCTGATCGGAGGCGAATCCGCTCGAAGGTCCCCGGACGGCCACCCGTGGCTTTCCAGTTGCTCACCACCATGAGCCGGTCTCCAAGGGCATCGAGCATGGCGTCCACCCGGCCGGGCATCCACGCATCATCCTGATCGGACAAGAAGAGCACATCACCCCGGGCCTCTGCCAAGGCCCGTTCAAAGGTGTGCACATATCCACGATTGCTCTCGTTGCGCAGCAGACGGATCCGAGGATCAAAATTCTGCTCAATGACCTCAATGGTGTTGTCCGTGGATGCATCATCAACAATGACCAGCTCGTCGTGATGCTTCATTTCGGGAAGGATCGACGCGATCTGCTCAGCGACGTAGGCAGCGCCGTTGTACGTGGCCATGCACACGCTCACCCGCGGTCTGTCGACGGCCATGATGTCTGCTTCGGCTGGCGTCATCGTCATTTTCTCCTCAAGGCAGGCAATCCGCTGGGGAAGCCCACCGTTGATCCTAGGGGACTCCATCGGCATCACCGAATACCGGATGGCACTGGACGCACTACAGCATCACCGGCCACCAGATAGTCTGAACGCCGTGGATCGGGAGCGTATGGGGGCCGTGGGCCAGGTGAGTCGGCGTCTCGCCGGATTCACGGGCTGGCCCATGCTGGCGCTCATCACACCCCTGGTCGTCAGCCCCTACATTGCGCGGCTGGCGGGCGATGGCTGGTCCTCCGTTGTCACTGCCATGTCAGTGGGTTCATTCGGCATGGCAGCAATCACATGGGGCTGGAGTTTGGTGGGCCCACCGCGGGTGGCCCAGGCAGAACCATCGATGCGATGGAGCATCTATCGGGAATCTGTCCACACCCGACTGCTGCTGAGCGCCCTGGTGCTACCCCTCACTGCCATCATCACGGCTTTCCTATCGGTTCCACAGCTGCGCTTGGAATCCGTACTCATAGCCATCGCATTTTCCGCGGTGGGGCTTCTTCCCCAGTGGTATTGCATCGGTATCGGCAAGCCCACCTTGCTGGGCCTCTACGACACCATCCCCCGGGTCGCCACAACGATTATCTCCTTACCCATCATGCTGGCCACACGCAGCATTCTGGCCTATCCGATTCTTCTGCTGGTGGGCATCGCCTTCTCACTCTGGTTGTTTCCCCGCCGCGTATTCCCTGAGCGCCCGAATCCTCCACACAGTATTCGCAAAAGCCTCCATGACGTCGCTTCCATGGCCTCTGCAGCAGGGACCAATCTCATCGGAGTCGCCTATTCCTATGCTCCGGTTCCCATTGCCACAGCATTACTTGCGGCGACGGCATCCAGTCATTTCGCATCAGCAGATCAGCTGTTCCGCTATGCGCTCTATGCCGTCACTTCCTTGGGCAATGCCCTCCAGGGATGGAGCCTCGAAGTTGAGGGTTTCGCCGGTCGCCGCCGCCATTATTGGGCCATGGCCCTGTGTGCGTTGCTGGGGCTTGCAGGCGGCGTGACCATCTGGCTTGCAGGCCCTTGGGCAAGTACGGTGCTCTTCGGAAAATCGGTGGCCGCTGAGCCCACAACCATGGTTTGGTATGGCATTGCTTTCTTCTTCATCTCTGCCACAACGCCCCTCCTGCGCAACCTTCTCCTGCCCAACGGACGCGCCCGCACGGTATTGGCAGCCACGATCGTGAGCGCAGTCTTCGGCATCAGCGTCATGCTCATTGCAGGGAAGACCGGTAGTTCAGCGGGAATTGCTGCGGGGATGGCCCTCAGCGAGTTCCTCATCCTGGTTGTCACTCTGGTCCCCGCCCAGCGAGTCCTGGTCAGGCGTTATGCCATGGGTAAAGAGCGCCAACCACGCTGAGGACCCCGCAGGTTGCTACTTCACCAGGTGGCGGCCAAGGTTGCGCAAGCCATCTTTGTTGGCATGGCGCAAGGCTCCCGGCAGCAATGTGGCTGCATGGAATCTGGACGAGAGATGCAGGCGTGCCACCCGGGCAGCATGTTTCCAACCCAGCGCATCCATCTCGTTGGCCATGGTGGTGAAGAAGCGACGTTCTTCATCAAAGCGTGTGCCCGACAGTGCCCGAACCGATGAATCCGAACCCGAATGACGTCGATACATGAAGGCGATTTCAGAATCGACCAGCAGCGATCCACCGCGCATTGCCACATCAAGCACGAGGGCCAAGTCCTGCACAACGTCGTATCCCTCACGGAAGCCGATTCCGGTGATGGCTTCCGCGCGCCAGCCAAGTGAGGGGAAATAGAGCCAATCGCCACGCAACAGTGACACTGCCAGTCGCTCTCCCGAGAGCACACGCACGCCGTCCCCACGAGGACGATAGACAGATTTCACCTGGTCAACCAGCCCGTGCACGCCGCTGCCATGCTCATCGATCACCACGACACCGGGCTGGAAAATGCTTGCCTCGGGATGCTGCGCTGCGCGCTTCACCAGCCACTCGAGATAGTTGGGCTCCATCATGTCGTCAGCGCCCATCACCACCACAAGGTCATTGGTCACCTTGGTGAGACATTTGCGGTAGTTGCCGTTTGCGCCGAGATTCGTCTCATTGCGCTCGTAGGTCACACGGTCATCATTCAACGACGCGAACCACCCCGGAATTGAATCATCGGGATATCCGTCATCCACCACAATGAGCCGAAAATCGGCATGGCTCTGACGCAACACACTCAGCACAGCCAACTTCATGAGCTCAACATCCCCGTAGAACGGGAACAGGACATCAACGGTCATCGTCGGTTTCAGCCTCTCGTGTGGTCAGATCCGGCAGAGTCGCCGATCCATTGTGCTCGGAGTCATGCAGGGTGCTGTCGTCGGCCTCATCGCCGTCCGTGGCTCCATCGGGAAGGCGGTTGAGGCCCGCCACCCGCATCTCGAGATTGAGGATGGCCACATGCTCAGCCAGCACACGGCTCCGGTCCTCAGCACGCGACACTTCCAGCGTCAGTTGGAGCGTGATGCCCAGCAGCATGATGATTGCCAGTGCAAAGAGAAGATTCGAGGGCACGGCAACGCCCACCAGACCGGCGAACCAGGCAAGCAGATCCGGGAACGCCACCAGAATCAGCATGAACAGCCCCACAGCAACCCAGAGCACGGCATAGCGCTCCCTGATCTTGCGACTGCGCAAGAGGTTGCCCACCAGAATCAGCATGAAGACGGTGAGAATCACGAAGAAGATCGTGCTTTTCATTCGGTCGCCTCCTGCTCATGGTCATGCCGGTCTTGCACACCATGCTTGACGGGACGGCGCGTCAACGCAACAAGCAGGGAAACCATGGCGCGCCCCAGATAGATGGCTGCCTTGGCCGGGTTGTGTGAAGGAGTGCCAGCCTGCCGCGCGCGCATCTCCACCGGAACCTGGGTGACGGTGACTCCCGAACGGATTGCCACTACCTGGGAATCAATCGTGTCGCCGAGATATTCCACCGGGAAATGCCGACAATATTGCTCGATTGCCTTGCGGTCGGCAGCGCGAAACCCACTGGTGATGTCACTGAGTGTGGTGTGGGCCAGGCGTGACACGATCCAGGACAGGAAGCGCATGGCCCAAGCCCGGGGTCCGCGCACCGAATATTCCCCTCGACCGGCAAACCGGGCACCGATGCTGATGTTTGCGTGTTCCAGCCCATCGAGCACCAGACGCACATCGCGGGGGTCGTGTTGGCCGTCGGCATCCACCTGGATGGCGCGGTCGTAATCGAAGCGGCGCGCATATTTGAATCCGGCGCGCATGGCGCCACCCACGCCCATGTTGTAGGGAAGATTCAGCACTCTAGCCCCAGCTGCTTCAGCAACTCTCACAGTGGAATCGGTGGAGCCATCGTTGACCACCAGCAGATCGCACTGGGGCATGACGGTGAGCAACTCGGTGATGGTGTCACCGATGACCTCTTCCTCATTCCATGCAGGCATTATGATGAGCGTCTTGGTCATACTCACCCCCCATGGTGTGGTCATCAGATGTCCCTCGTCGGGTGGCCAACGGCGTTGTGCCGCCTCAACTCGCCCGAGTCTATCGAGCGCAGGGCCCCACTGCTCGGTAGATTGGCCCCATGCAGTCAACTGCCGATGGCACTGGCCTGCGCTCACCCAACAACCTGCACACTCATTGGGAGAAGCCATGAAGGGCATCATCCTTGCCGGGGGCACCGGCAGCCGCCTGCACCCGATCACCATGGGCACCAGCAAGCAATTGGTGCCGGTGTATGACAAGCCGATGATCTATTACCCGCTGTCCACTCTCATGTTCGCGGGTATTCGTGATGTGCTCATCATCACCACACCCGAGGACGCCGAGTCCTTCCATCGCCTTCTCGGGGATGGCTCCGGTTTCGGCATCAACCTTGAATATGCCGTACAGGACGCACCCAAGGGACTGGCGCAGGCATTCACCATCGGTGCTGATTTCATCGGTGACGACAAGGCTGCCCTCGTGTTGGGCGACAACATCTTCTACGGCCCCGGCCTCGGCACGCAGCTGGCACGCAATGTCGACGTCGACGGCGCAGCCATTTTCGGATATTGGGTGGCAGATCCCCAGGCATATGGTGTGGTCGAAGTGGACGATGCCGGTATGGCCATCTCCATCGAGGAGAAGCCCGCACATCCCCGCTCGCATCTGGCTGTGCCGGGGCTCTATTTCTACGACAACGATGTTGTGTCCATAGCCCGCGACCTGGAGCCCAGCCCGCGCGGCGAGCTGGAGATCACCGACATCAACCGGATCTACATGGAGGCCAAGCGCCTGCATGTGGAAGTGCTGCCGCGTGGCACGGCATGGCTGGACACCGGCACCTTCGACTCGCTCAACGACGCCGGAGATTTCGTGCGCACCATTCAGGCCCGCCAGGGACTACAGGTTGGCTGCCCCGAAGAGGCAGCCTGGCGCCAGGGCTGGTTGAGCAACGATGAACTTGCAGTGCGGGCAGAGAAATATGCCAAGTCGGGCTACGGCGAATACCTGCTGCAGCTCACGGAGCTTGACCGTTGAGCTGGATTTCCTTCTGCGTACTGGCGCTGGCTGCAACAGCGCTGCTCATGGTCCCGGGGACCATTGTGAATCGCTGCGCGCGGCTGTCCTGGCACACTTCGCTCGGTCTGGCGCCAGCTGTCTCCACTGTCATCATCGCGATTTCAGCCATCATTGCCGACCGCCTGGGATTGGCATGGAATCTGCTTGCACCCATGGGTCTCACCGTGGTGTGCAGCATCGCCGCCTTGCTCGTGGCACATTTTGCGCGACGCCACGAAACTGCAGTTGGCAGTGCGCCTGCCCGACGAGCAGCAACCACGGGACCTTCCATGTGGTGGTGGGTCATCGGGGGAACATTGGGCGTAGCTCTCACGGCTTGGCACATGCTCAGGATGCTGGGCAGGCCGGATAATTTCTCCCAGACCTATGACAATATTTTCCATCTCAATGTCATCCGCTGGATTTTCGACAATTCCAATGGTTCGTCTCTGTCCCAAACCCTGGCCCCGGGTGACCCGTCACCCTCCTTCTCTCTGTGGGCTTGGGATCGCATCTCAAGGC
>CAXYYR010000089.1:0-8225 GCA_964293265.1 uncultured Propionibacterium sp. | reverse complement strand
TCGGCACCACCGGCACCGACACCATCACCCAGACAGCAACCGGCACCAGAACACTCGAAATCATCGAACTCGAAACCGTGCTCGTCCCCAACGACGAACCCAGCTGAACCACTGCCCCATACGGGCACAAAACCAGATGCCAGGCCTTTGCTAATCAGCAGTGATCAGCTGCGCCCCGGGCGCCGGGCTCGTCACGTACAGGGCCCGACTCACCTGCGCCAATTCGCCGACAGCATGTTCCACGACTCGCGCCTCAGGACCTGAGGCGCACAGGAAGGCGCATGTTGGGCCCGAACCCGAGACCAGGGCCCCCAGCGCACCCGCAGCCAGACCGGAAGCCAGCGTCGCGGCCAGGTCGGGACGCAGCTCACAGGCCGCAGCCTGCAGGTCATTGACCAGAAGCTTCGCCACCTCGCCCGGGTCACCATTGGCCAGCGCATTGAGCAGCGGCACCGGCGCATCCAGATCTTCCGGATCCCAGGCCTGCCGCCTGCCTGATGCCAGCTGCTCATCGAAGCAGTTGTAAACGGCTGGGGTGGACAGTCCCTCATCACTCAGCGCCAACGCCCAGTGATAATTCCCACGTGTCAGTGCCGGCATCACATCCGAACCCCGCCCCAAGCCCAGCGCCGTTCCACCCATCAGGGCAAAAGGCACATCGGATCCGAGCTGGGCACCCAATGCGGCCAACTCGTCCGGCCCGGTGTCCAGATCCCACATCACCGAACAGGCAAGAAGCGCCGCCGCTGCATCGGCAGAGCCCCCTGCCATTCCTCCGGCAACGGGAATGTGTTTGTCAATCACAAGATCCACACCCAAGGCGGGCTGCCCGAACTGCTCACGCAGCGCAACCGCCGCTTTCACCGCCAAATTGGAGGCATCATCACCCACCAAATGGGCCTGATCGCCGCTGGTCTGCACGGTGATGCGGCCGTCATGGCGCGGTTCGGCACACAGCTCATCGAACAGGTCGAGGGCCTGGAACACGGTGGCGAGCCGGTGAAAACCATCACTGCCACGAGCCGCCACCCGCAGACTCAGATTCACCTTGGCAGGCACCCGCACACGCACGCGCTCATCATGCGGATGGGCCATCCTTGGCCCATGCACCGGCGCGCTGGCTACCGGATTCACCGGTGTCTTGGACGTGCTCACGCTCTCACGCTATATCCCGATCAGTGACGCGGCGCCAGCGGGGGAAGCTGTTCGGCGATTGCCGCGAACTGGTCAATCATCAGCGCCTCGCCACGCACCCGGGGGTCGATACCAGCAGCCTCGATCGCTGCTGATGCCGCGGCACCACCACCCACCAGGCCTGACAGAGCCGAACGCAACATCTTGCGGCGCTGCGCAAACGCCGCATCGATCACGGCAAAGACCTGCTCACGTGTGGCCTTGGTTGTGGGAGGTTCGCGCCGCTGAATCGCCACCAGTCCGGACTCCACATTGGGCACCGGCCAGAACACGCTGGCGGGCACCGTGCCTGCCCGATGGCTCTCGGCATACCAGGCCAATTTGGCGCTCGGCACGCCATAGGTGCGGCTTCCGGGCGTGGACACCAGACGATCGGCAACCTCCAGCTGCACCATCACAAGCCCAGAACGCCAGCTGTCGAACGTGGCCAACATGTGCAACAGCACCGGCACCGCAACGTTGTACGGCAGATTTGCCACCAGGGCTGTTGGCGCAGGGCCGGGCAGCTCAACAACGCGCAGTGCATCATCGGTGATCACCTGCAGTGCGCCCGCATGATCGGGCTGGTGCTCAGCAACGGTGGCCGGAAGCTGGTTTGCCAGCACCGGATCGATCTCCACGGCAGTCACCCGCGCGCCGGTTGCCAGTAGCCCAAGGGTCAGCGAGCCCAGGCCCGGCCCCACTTCGAGCACCACGTCATCGGCACCCACTGCTGCCAGCGTGGCGATCCGCCGCACAGTATTGGCGTCCACCACGAAGTTCTGTCCCAGTGTCTTGGTCGGCCGCAGATTCAGGGCGGCAGCATGACGACGCACGCTGCTGGGATCGAGGAATTCACTCACGCACGTCACCATTTCCCATCAGCAGGTGCACCCGCGGCAGGCACCTCGGATGCATAGGCAGCCCCGGCGTTGGCATCAACCCTGCGGCACCACTCGGCAAGCGCCTCGGAATCGCTGATCTCCACGCCCCGGGCCGCAGCAGTGAAACGCACCGTATGGGCCACCAGATAGGGCGCATTGGGACGCCCGCGCAAGGGCTCCGGCGTCAGATAGGGCGCGTCGGTTTCCACCAGGATCTTGTCGGCAGGCGTCATCCGCAGGGCATCACGCAGCTCGTGATTGGCCTTGAAGGTCACCGATCCGGCGAAACTTAGCCAGGCACCATGTTCCAAACAGGTGGCGGCAAACCCGGGATCGCCGCTGAAGCAATGCAGCACGGTGCGCGGCGGCCAGCCGTGGGCATCGAGCACGGCAGCAATATCGGCATGCGCCTGACGGTCGTGGATCACCAGTGTGCGCCCAGTGCGTTTGGCAAGATCAATGTGTGCCGCGAAGAGTTCGCGCTGAAAAGCCTGGCCGGCATCATTGGTGGTGCGGTAGTAGTCCAGCCCCGTCTCACCCACCGCGCGCACCCGGTTATGACGCACGGCAAGCTCTGCCATCTGCGTCATCACCTCGTCCACGGCCTGCACACCGTTGTCCTGTGCCAGTCGTGCACCATCGTTGGGATGCAGGGCGACGGCCGCAATCACCTGCTCATGGCTGGCCGAAAAGTCCACCGCCCATTGGCTGCTGGGCAGGTCACAGCCCACCTGCACCATGCGATGCACACCCACTGCGCCCGCGGCAGCCAGGTTGAGCTCGGCATCAAGACCCGAGTACTCCCCCGTGGCATCCATATGTGTGTGGTCGTCAGTGACCGGAGCAGGGAGCGCTTCCGGCATGGCGGGCAGCCCGGCAGCGGACAATTGCGCAGCAATCTCGGCAACTGAGTTGTGCCCATCGAGTGCGGTCACTTTGCTGACCCTTCTGACTTCATTCCTGCGCGCTGATCGAGCGCAGCCTGATAGAGCAGTTTGCGCCGCACGCCCGTTGCTCCGGCCACCGACGACACGGCCGAGCTGAGCCGCTCCCCGGCTGTCACCAGTTCTGACACCTGAGCCAGAGCTGACGCCAGCCCGTCCTCGGCGCTGGCAATGTGACCGGCAATCACAACGGTGGTCTCACCCCGGGCATTGGCCTCGGCCCAGGCCCGGAGCTCGGCAAGAGTGCCGCGAATCACGTCTTCCCAGGGTTTGGTGAGTTCCCGACACAGCACTGCCTGACGCTCGGGGCCGAGTTCGTCGGCGGCGTCGGCAAGGAACTGGGCCAGCCGGTGCGGTGCTTCGAACAGCACCATGGTGCGCGGCTCGGTGGCCAGCTCGGCAAGACGATGTCTGCGTGGTCCACCACTGCGCGGCAGGAAGCCCTCGAAACAGAAACGATCCGACGGCAAACCTGACACGGCCAGGGCGGTGGTCACAGCGCTGGGCCCGGGCACTGCCGTCACGGTGATTCCGGCCTCAATGGCAGCATTCACCAGCCGGAATCCGGGGTCACTGATGGCTGGCATGCCCGCGTCGGTGGCCACCAAAACGGTGCGTCCGGCCTGCAGATCGGCAAGCAATCCGGGCGTGCGCTCAGATTCATTGCCCTCGAAATAGCTCACGATGCGGGCCTCGGTCGTCACGCCGATACGAGCCAGAAGAGTGCGGAACAGGCGAGTGTCCTCGGCGGCAATCACCTCCGCGGTGCGCAGCACCTCGCGCAGCGCATCCGATGCCTGATCGGACCCGCCAATCGGGGTGCCAGCCAGGATGAGGCGGCCTTCGGTGCTGTCAGTCACGCCTAGACGATAGCCGCCCAGCACCTGCCTTGGCCCTGGCGCGGCCGGCAAGGGGTGCGCACTGACGCATTAACCGGCCCACAAGTTGTCCTTCTAGGATGAGCGGGTGAGCATCCAGTCCCACTCGGTGGCACTCCCCCCGACGCCTGCCAATCCCACCAGGGACCGCCTCATCATGCCCACCGTGGACAGATTGACCGATTCACTGGTTCTTCGCCGTGATCGCTGGCGCTCCTGGATTCTCACGGCCGCCTTCGTGGTGGTGGGATTCCTCATTCGGCTGGTCAACATTGCCCAGCCCGAGCGACTGGAATTCGACGAGACCTATTACGCGAAGGACGCCTGGTCGCTGCTGCATTTCGGCTACGAACGCGCGTGGCCCGACGACGCGGACTCCCAGATCGTGGCGGGCAACACCGACATCTGGCAGGCCAACGCCTCATTCATCGTGCATCCCCAACTGGGAAAATGGCTCATCGCCGGCGGCGAGCAACTGTTCGGCATGAACTCCTTCGGCTGGCGCTTCGCCTCGTTGGTGTTCGGCTCACTGCTCATCGGTCTGGTGATCCGTTTTGCCCGTCGGCTGTCGCGCTCCACGCTGGTGGGCTGTCTGGCAGGTCTGTTCATCACTGTGGACGGGCTCAGCTTCGTCATGAGCCGCATTGCGCTGCTCGATATTTTCCAGGCTTTCTTCACAGTTGCAGCAGCGGCTGCCTGGCTGGCTGATAGGGACCACTTCCGGCTGCGACTCGCGCGATATCTCACCGACCGGGGCCAACTGAATCTGGGCGGCTCGTACGGGCCGCTGCTGCTGTTCCGTCCCTGGCTGCTGGCCTCCGGGGTGCTGTTCGGTCTTGCCTGCGGATGCAAGTGGAATTCCATGTATGTGATGGCTGCCTTCGGCATCCTCACCCTGTTCACCAGCTATCAGGCCCGCCGCACCGCCGGGGCAGGCCGACGCGCCTGGTTCTCATTGCTGCGGGACGGCTTGTCCGCATTCGTGCACATTGTCGTGGTGGCCATTCCGGTCTATGTGCTCACGTGGATCAGCTGGCTCACCTCCGAGGGCGGCTACGACCGTCAATGGGGGGCATCACACCCGAACGATCCCGTGGTGCAGCTGCTGGGCAAGCCCCTTGGCAGCCTGTGGCAGTACCACAAGGAGATTTACGGCTTCCACACCGGCGATTGGATTGCCCAGCAGACCCACACCTACCAAGCGCATCCGCTCGGCTGGCCGGTGATCGGACGGGTTATCGGCATCGACGCCGTCAACGACATCAAGCCGGGCACTGATGGCTGCACGGCGGTCAATGACACCTGTCTGCGGGTGGTCTCGGGAATCGGCACACCGATTCTGTGGTGGCTGGCGGCATTGGCCGTGATCATTGCGCTCTTCCTGTGGCTGGGGCGTCGCGAGACCCGATTCGCGGTGCCGATCATCGCCGCCGGTGCGACGTGGCTGGGCTGGTTCCCCAATGCCGATCGTCCGACCTTCTATTTCTACGCAATCATGATGATTCCGTTCACCGCCACCGTGCTGGCAATGATGCTCGGCAAAGTGCTGGGGCCAGCCGATGCGCCACGCCATCGACGGCGCATCGGGGCAATCATCGTCACAGCAGTGACCGTGTTGATCATTGCCAACTTCATGTTCATCCATCCGATCCTCACCGATCAGCTGCTCACTCGGCAGCAGTGGCTGATGCGCATGTGGTTCCGCAGCTGGATCTGACCCAACAACGCCGAACACCGGCATGTCAGGCGCTGCCACGCCCTACACTGTCCCGCGGACAACACAATGAGGGCGAAAGGCACAGGCATGATCTGGAAGCTGCACAACGGGGGCGTTCTCAAACCGGGCGAGGTGGTTTCTCCCGATGAGCGCCTCGGCTGGGGCAAGACCATTGGCCTGGGCGCGCAGCATGTGGTGGCAATGTTCGGCGCCACCTTCGTCTTCCCTCTGTTGATGGGCCTCAACCCGCAGTTGGCAGTGATGATGAGCGGCATCTCAACCCTCATCTTCATTTTCGTCACCAAGCACGAGGTGCCAAGCTATCTCGGCTCATCGGCCGCCTTCCCCGGTGTTGCCACTGCCATCTATGCAGCTGGCGGCAAGCCCAATGACGTGTCCGGCGCGCTGTTCGTGGTGGGCCTCACGCTGTTCATGATCGGCCTCATCATCCATTTCGCCGGCTCGAAGGTGATCCACAAGGTGTTGCCACCGGTGGTCACCGGCGCCGTGGTGATGCTGATCGGCTTCAACCTGGCGCCCGTGGTGGCCAAGAACTACTGGCCACAAGACCAGTGGACTGCCTTCATCACCATGATCATCGTTGTGGTGCTGTCGGTGGCCCCGCGTGGCTTCCTGTCACGAATCGCCATCTTCCTGTCGATGGTGATCGGCTATGTGTTCAGCTGGGTGCAGGACATGGTCTTCGGCCCGATGCACAAGGTGGTTGATGGTCAGGCCACCGATGTGCTGCGTGTCGACTGGTCGGGTGTCGAA
Organism: uncultured Propionibacterium sp.; assembly: GCA_964293265.1. GTDB lineage: Bacteria > Actinomycetota > Actinomycetes > Propionibacteriales > Propionibacteriaceae > Propionibacterium. The sequence goes on along the minus strand of CAXYYR010000089.1, from coordinate 1,855 downwards.
TCGGCTGCCTGGTTCGGGCTGCCGCCGCGCACCGAGTTGTCCACCTGGACTTATTCGATGGATTCGTCGGGCGTGGCTCATTTTCCGGCAAGCAATGTGGTGGGCTTCCACCTGCCGTCATTCAATCTGGCCTTCATTCTGCTGGCCCTGCCGGTGGTCATCGCCCTCATCGCCGAGAACACCGGCCATGTGAAGGCCGTTGCCGAGATGACCGGCAAGAACCTCGACCACCAGATGGGTCGGGCAATTGCTGCTGACGGCGCCACCTCGATGTTGGCCACGCTCGCCGGCGCCGGGCCCACCACCACCTATTCGGAAAACATCGGCGTGATGGCCGCCACCCGCGTCTACTCCACTGCCGCCTATGTGGTGGCCGCAATCGTGGCAGTGCTCTTCGGCCTGAGCCCGAAATTCGGCGCGGTGATCTCTGCCATGCCCGGCGGCGTGCTCGGCGGCATCTGCGTGGTGCTCTACGGCATGATCGGCCTGCTCGGAGCCAAGATTTGGAAAGAGAATCATGTTGATTTCGCCAATCCGGTGAATCTGGTGCCGGTGGCTGCCGGCATCATCATCGGCGTGGGCGATGTCTCGCTGAAGTTCACCGACGACTTCACGCTGGGCGGCATCGCACTGGGCACCTTGGTCACCGTGATCGTCTTCCATCTGGCCTATTGGCTCGCGCCCAAGCGGCTTTCTGACGCAGCATTGGGTTCGGGAGTGCTCTTTGACGCCCCGGGCAGCTATTCGGCCAAGCCGTTGATTCCGCCTGCCCCCAAGAAATCAGACCCTGCAGATCGGAGCTCAGATGGCCAGTCGTAACAGCCACATGCCAGCTCAGCCGGGCATTGAGCGCATAGTGGCTCCGGATGCCCGACCACTGGTGGTGGGCGTGGAGCCGGGAACCTCGGAAATCGTGCTGCGCACAGCGCTGGCCTGGGCAAAGTCGCTGGGCGTTGAGGTCTATGTGGCCTATTCCGACCCCACCCGGGTGACGGAGGTGGAGCATGCCGATGGCACGGTGCGCCACACCGAAGTGGATTCGGATGTGCCCGATGACTCGTGGCAGGCCCGCCAGCAGGCTCTCACCGACGACGTGGCTCGCATCGCCGCGGACACCGATGTCAGCTGGCATTTCCGCTATCTTGCCGGGCGGATTGATCGGTCATTGACGCATCTTGCCCGCACTGTCGATGCCTCGGCCTTTCTCATTGGAGCCAAGGGCCGTGGCAGGCGTCGAGATCCTCTGGAATTCCTGCGTAGTTCGGTGGGAACGCAATTGGCCCACCACCAGCATCGTCCGGTGATTCTGGTGCCGGTGTCGGTGGTGGATTGGAAGGAACCCCTGCTGTGAGCTGGCGTGACGGATTGACGGTGGCCATCGGCGGCGGCGTCGGTGGCAGCATCCGCTTCGCCCTCACCAGCCTGTCCCCCGACCCGGCCGGCAATTTCCCCACCACAATTCTGGCAATCAACCTGGCCGGTGCTTTTGCCCTGGGCTGGCTGTTGCGCTTCCTGCTGTTGAGCGGGCCCGACGAGGGTTGGAATCGCCGGGCCAGGCTGGGCATCGGCACCGGCATGATCGGTGGTTTCACCACCTACAGCACCTTCATCGTGCAGGCCATGGCACTGATCCTAACCGGTCACCTTGTCGCCAGCATCGGCTACATGGCCATCAGTCTGGTGGGCGGCATGCTGCTTGTGTGGCTGGGCATGCAGCTGGCCACCCGGATGGCCGGCCACACCGGCAAGCAGGCCCCACAGTGAGTCTGCCAACTGCCCTGGTGTGGATGCTCATCTTTCTGGCCAGCGGCGCCGGCGCGTGGTGTCGATTCACACTCGACGGTCTGATCTCCCG
>CAXYYR010000088.1:0-8298 GCA_964293265.1 uncultured Propionibacterium sp. | reverse complement strand
ATGATCATTGTCGACACCGCCGGACGTCTCGGTGTCGACGACGAGATGATGACGCAGGCCCGCAACATCAAGGCTGCCGTCAATCCCAATGAGACATTGTTCGTTGTCGATGCCATGACCGGTCAGGATGCCGTCAACACGGCGCGCGCCTTTGAGGATGGCGTCGGTATCGATGCGGTCGTCCTGTCCAAGCTGGATGGTGACGCCCGGGGTGGCGCCGCTCTGTCCATTGCACGGGTGATCGGCAAGCCCATCATGTTCGCCTCCAACGGCGAGGGACTGTCCGATTTTGATCTTTTCCATCCCGATCGGATGGCGAGCCGAATCCTCGGCATGGGCGACATGCTCACCCTCATCGAGCAGGCCGAGAAGACCTTTGACGCCGAGGAGTCCCGCCAGAGCGCCGAGAAGCTACTGCGTGGAAAGGGCGAGTTCGGACTGCAAGATTTTCTTGCGCAACTGAAACAGCTGCGAAAGATGGGGCCCTTGTCGAAGATCTTCGGCATGCTGCCGGGCATGGGCGCCCAGATGAAGGACGCCGTGGACAACCTTGATGAACGTGAGGTTGACCATCTTGAAGCCATCATCCTGTCGATGACCCCGGCCGAGCGTGACGATGTGTCCATTCTCAACGGCTCCCGTCGCGCCCGGATCGCGGCCGGTAGCGGCCTGCAGGTGCATGACGTGAATCAGCTGGTGACGCGCTTCGTCGAGGCACGCAAGATGATGCAGAAAATGGGCTCCGGTGGCGGCATGCCCGGAATGCCGGGAATGGGCGGAATGCCAGGCATGGGCGGACGGCCGATGCGGGGAAAGAACCAGAAGAAGGGCAAGAAGAAGCGCGGCAAGAATGGTGCGCCGCTGCGTCGTGGTGCGCAATCCACAACGCCCCGCAGTTCGCAGCCCGCGACGCCCGCTGATCCGGCATCGATCTTCGGTTCGACCGGACCGTCCAATGCGGCAGATTTCGAGCTGCCGCCCGAGATGCGCAAGCTCTTCGACAAATAGTTGTGATGGTCACTCATCCAGCTGTCCCGGCAGGGCAATGGCATATTCGCGGGGTCATCGTCGATCATCAGGGTGCGTCGGATTCGCCGAGGGATCTGTGGATCGCTGACGGCCAGATCGTCGAGGGGCCCCTGCCCGATGCGGCGACACTGGCGACCGACTGCTGGGTGCTGCCGGGCCTGGTGGATACCCATTGTCATATCGGGCTGGATTCTGGTGGTGGCACCAGCCTTGATACCGCCCGACAACAGGCGCAGATCGATCGTGCGGCAGGCACATTGATGATCCGTGATGCCGGATCGCCGATCGACACCCATCCGCTGGACAATGAAGCCGACATGCCACGGATCATCCGGGCCGGACGTCATATCGCGCGGCCGCGACGCTATCTGCGCAACTATGGCGTGGAGATCGAGCCCGGTGAACTTGTTGCCGAAACCCGACGTCAGGCCCAGTGCGGTGACGGTTGGGTCAAATGGGTGGGCGATTGGATCGACCGTGATTGTGGCGATCTGGCGCCCCTCTGGGATCGGGATGAGGCTGCCCGTGCCATCGCAGCTGCGCATGAGCTCGGCGCCAGGGTGACCGCACATTGCTTTGGTGAACAATCGGTGGCTGAACTGGTGTCTGTCGGTATCGACTGCATCGAACATGGATCAGGGCTCACCGACGACGTGATCAATACGATGGTCCGGCAGGGGACTGCCCTGGTGCCCACCTTGATCAATCTCGCCACTTTTCCGGCGATAGCTGCTGGTGGTGAGGCCAAATATCCGCGCTATGCCGCTCATATGCGCGCGCTCTTTGCCCGTCACATCCCGGTGTTGCGAGCTGCGCATGAGGCGGGGGTGCCGGTCTATGCCGGCACCGATGCAGGTGGCTCGATCGCCCATGGGCGGATAGGCGATGAAGTTACGGCTCTCACGCAGCTCGGCGACAACAACTTCGCCGTGGGTGCAGCGAGCTGGCGCGCCCGGCAATGGCTTGGTGGTGCCGGTCTGCAGCCGGGGGACAGCGCCGACCTTGTCGTCTATGCCGCCGATCCTCGCGTCGAGGTTGCTGTGCTGAAGACTCCCCAATGTGTCGTACTGCGTGGACGCCCGATCGGCTGACCATGTAGGCCTGCTTGTTTCCACGGCCCTTCGGACGCTGCTTGTTCCCTCGGCCCTCCGGGGCGGGTTTCGCTCCGTACCCATCCATCTGGCACAATGGCGATGTCTGTGTATCGTGGCGCCCTCTCACGCCCGACGCATGCAACCATCGGACGCTGTCTGCGTAACCTCACGCGTGGGCCAACGGCCAACCATCGTCCCGGCTTCGCAGCTGGGCAAGTCCTACAGGAGAAACCACACACCGTGGCCACCAAGATTCGTCTGAAGAAGCTCGGCAAGATCCGCGAGCCGCATTATCGTGTCATCGTCATTGATTCGCGTGCCAAGCGTGATGGCCGCGAAATTGAGGTCGTTGGGCAATACCACCCCAAGAACGACCCCTCGGTGATCAAGATCGATTCCGACCGTGTCCAGCATTGGTTGTCGGTTGGCGCTCAGCCCACCGAGGCTGTTGTGGCTCTGCTCAAGCGCACTGGCGACTGGCAGAAGTTCACCGGCGACACCTCGATTCCTTCCGGAGTCGCCGAGCAGGCAGCCAAGCCCAACAAGCTTGATCTGTTCAATGCTGCCCTGGCCGAAGCTGATGGCGAGCCCACCAGCAGCGCCATCAGCAAGAAGGGTGCCAAGGACGAGGCTGACAAGCCCGCCAAGGCCGACGCTGCTGAGAAGCCTGCCAAGGATGAGGCTGCTGACAAGCCCGCCAAGGGAGCCAAGGATGAGGCTGCTGACAAGCCCGCCAAGGAAGCCAAGGATGAGGCTGCCGAGAAGCCCGCTGACGACGCCGAGGCCAAGGCCTGATCATGCTTGATGAGGCTCTGGAGCATCTGGTCGAGGGAATCGTCTCCCATCCTGACGAGGTGCAGGTCCGCGACAAGGATCTGCGTCATGGCAGGATGCTCGAGGTCCGGGTGCATCCCGATGACATCGGGCGCGTGATCGGACGTCAGGGACGCACGGCAACTGCCCTGCGCACTGTCGTATCCGCGTTGGCCGGTGCTGAGCAGGTCCGTGTTGACTTCGTCGACGTGGACCGTCGCGGTTCGCGTCGACGTTGAGCCAGGCGATGAACACCGTTGAGGTGGTCGTCGCAGTCATCGGTCGGGCCCATGGAGTGCGTGGTGAGCTGACGCTCATCCTGCGCACCGATGAGCCCGCCCGTCGCATTTCTGCAGGCGCCCATCTGAAGGATGCCGAGTCGGCACGCATCTTCGTGGTGAGATCCACGCGCTGGATCGGTGGCCGCCTCCAGGCAACTTTTGACGGCATTCCCGATCGCAATGCCGCCGAGGCGCTGCGGGGCGTGGTGCTGATGGCCGATGTGCCCGCGGACCAGATGCCAGAGGGCCCCGATGAGTTCTACGACCGTCAGCTCATTGGTCTGGGCGTGCATGACGCCAAGGGCGAGCACATCGGTGAGATCAAGGATGTTCTCCACCTGCCTGCCCAGGATGTGCTGTCAGTGCGTACCGCAGCCGGTGAGAAGCTCATTCCTTTCGTGAGCCAACTGGTGCCCTCGGTCGATCTTGCAGCAGGCGTTGTGGTGCTTGCCGATGTTCCAGGCCTGATCGATGAACAGGTCATCGAGGACGGCAGCAATGGGGGAGCGCCACAGTGAACCCTGCTCACACCGACGATGCGAATGTCGACCATGCGAATGGCCGTCCTTCAGGCGCTGCCGCACCCAGGATCCGTCTGGATGCGGTGACCATCTTCCCCGAGTACTTCGAACCCCTGGAGCTGAGCCTGATCGGAAAGGCCCTGGACTCCGGGCGCGTGGAGCTGACCACTCACAATCTGCGGGATTTCACCCACGACCGCCATTGCACTGTCGATGTCACCCCCTACGGCGGGGGTGCGGGCATGGTGATGAAGCCAGAACCCTGGGGTGAGGCGCTCGATGCAGTCCTCGAAACATCGTCACATGATTCGTCAGCCAAGCCCGTGCTCATCGTGCCGAGTCCTTCCGGGCTTCAGTTCACCCAGCACGTTGCTGCCGAACTTGCCGGTCGGAGTCATCTCGTCTTCGCCTGTGGACGCTACGAGGGCATTGATCACCGCGTGCTGGAGTGGGCGTCCCGGCATTTCGAGGTGCGCGAACTCAGTTTGGGCGACTATGTGCTCAACGGCGGTGAAGTCGCAGCCCTGGCGATGATCGAGGCGATCGTCCGGCTGGTTCCCGGCGTGATCGGGAATCCCGAGTCCCTGGTGGAGGAGTCCTATTCGACCACCACTGCCGGCATGCTCGAATATCCCGTCTACACGAAGCCTGCCAGCTGGCGTGATCTGGCAGTGCCACCAGTGCTGCTCTCAGGAGACCATGGCGCGGTTGACGCATGGCGCGCCGAGCGTTCAGCGCAAATCACTGCCGAGCGCCGCCCGGATCTGTTGGCCCCAACGCCGAATCTGCATGGCGCCAGCAACGACGGCAATCGCTGATCGGGCTGCGAGCCAGAGGTAGAGAGCACCGCTCCTTCACCACTTTGGTGACCGTGGGATGAGATTACGGACCAATTTGGTCTCAAAACGCGAACCGGACTCGTGTGGCGCTGTTCAAGGGCCCAATTCGTGCTCTACTGTGTTGCTCGTGGCAACTCTCACTACTCAATCAGCGGACACGACTCCGCAGAGCAGGGCGCTGCGCTCCACGGTGGCCAGGAAATTCCTCATGGCTCTTACCGGTCTTTTCCTGGTGGCGTTCCTAGCTATGCACATGTTCGGCAACCTCAAGCTCCTCATGAACGATTCGGGCGCCGAGTTCGACGCCTACTCGCATGCGTTGCGTCAGTTCTTGGTGCCGATCCTCCCGCCCTATTTCTTCCTGACGCTCTTCCGCATCGTGCTCGGTGCTGCAGTGATCATCCATATGGGGCTGGCCATCGACCTGACCATGCGCGATCGCAAGGCCAGTGGTGTCAGCATGCGTCGCTATGTCCAGCGTCGTTACCTGGACGGCAGCTTTGCTGCGCGCACCATGATTTGGGGCGGCATCATCATTGCGCTGTTCCTGGTCTTCCATCTGCTGCAGTTCACTGATCAGATCATCAAGGTCGGTTACACCGACGGTGACCCGGCAGTGACCCAGCCGCATCTGCGCGTCATCCTCGGTTTCCAGAACTGGGGCATCTACGCGATCTATTTCGTGGCCATGCTTGCCGTCTGCCTGCACATCTGGCACGGCTTCTACTCGGCCCTGAGCACCCTTGGCTGGCGCGTCGGTAGGTCATCGACCGCTGTCATCAAGGCATGTTCCTGGATTGTGTCGGCCCTCGTGTTCGTGGGATTCATGCTCGTACCCACGCTTATTGCCTTTGGAGTGATCACCCAGTGACTGAGACCAATGTGGCCGGCATCTCCGCCGGCGATGAGAAGTACTACTCGTTGGGCGCCGAGGTGCATGACACCAAGGCGAACACCGATCTGCCGATCGAGAAGATCTGGCCCGACCGTCAGTTCACGGCCAAGCTCGTGAACCCTGCCAACCGCCGCAAGATGACAGTGATTGTTGTCGGCACCGGTTTGGCTGGCGGCGCTGCAGCGGCTTCGCTGGGCGAGGCTGGATACAACGTCGAGAACTTCTGCTATCAAGACAGCCCTCGTCGCGCTCATTCAATTGCAGCTCAGGGTGGCATCAATGCTGCCAAGAACTACAAGAATGACAACGACTCGGTCTACCGCCTGTTCTACGACACCGTGAAGGGCGGTGACTACCGTGGCCGGGAAACCAACGTTTACCGACTGGCGGCAGTGAGCGCCAACATCATCGACCAGTGCGTTGCGGCCGGTGTGCCCTTCGCCCGTGAATACGGTGGTCTGCTCGACAACCGTTCATTCGGTGGTGTCCAGGTGCAGCGAACCTTCTATGCGAAGGGTCAGACCGGCCAGCAGCTGCTGATCGGGGTCTACCAGTCCCTGTCACGTCAGATCGCTGCTGGCACTGTGCAGATGCACAACCGTCACGAGATGCTCGAACTGATCGTCAAGGACGGTCATGCCCGCGGCATCGTGACGCGTGACATGGTGAGTGGAAAGATCGAATCGTGGACTGCGGATGCGGTGGTCATCGCATCGGGTGGCTACGGCAATGTCTTCTTCCTGTCCACCAACGCCATGGGTTGCAACACCACGGCCACCTGGCGGGCACACCGCAAGGGCGCCTATTTCGCCAACCCCTGCTACACGCAGATCCATCCCACCTGCATTCCGGTGCACGGTGAGAAGCAGTCCAAGCTCACACTGATGAGTGAGTCGCTGCGCAATGACGGCCGTATCTGGGTGCCGAAGCGCGCCGAGGACTGCGACAAGGATCCCCGTCAGATCGCCGAGGAAGATCGCGACTACTACTTGGAGCGCATCTATCCTTCATTCGGCAATCTCGTGCCGCGTGACATCGCCTCCCGCCAGGCCAAGAACATGTGCGACGAGGGTCGCGGTGTGGGGCCTGCCGTCAAGGAGATCGGGCCCGACGGCCAGGAGCGTCAGGTGCGCCGCGGCGTCTACCTCGACTTCTCCGAGGCAATCTCGCGTCTGGGCAAGCGTGGCGTTGCCGCCAAGTACGGCAATTTGTTCGACATGTACAAGCAGATCACTGCCGACGATCCCTATGAGACTCCGATGCGGATCTACCCGGCTGTCCACTACACAATGGGTGGCCTGTGGGTTGACTACGACCTGGAGAGCTCGATCCCGGGTCTGTTCGTGGGTGGAGAAGCCAACTTCTCCGATCACGGCGCCAACCGCCTCGGCGCTTCTGCGCTGATGCAGGGCCTGTCCGATGGCTACTTCGTGCTTCCGAACACCATGAATGACTACCTGGCCGGAAACCACGAGGGCAAGCTTGCCGACGATGACCCGGCTGTCGTGGAGGCTGTCAGCTCTGTCAAGGACCGTGTTGATCGTCTGCTCGCTGTCAAGGGCGAACGAACTGTTGACTCGTTCCACAAGGAACTCGGCCAGATCATGTGGGAATACTGCGGCATGGCCCGTAGTGAAGAGGGCCTCAAGACGGCGATCGACAAGATCCGGGCGCTTCGTGAGGACTTCTGGAAGAACGTCAAGGTCACCGGAGTCAATGAGGATCTGAACCAGACCCTCGAGCGTGCCGGTCGCGTTGCCGATTTCTTCGAGCTCGGCGAGCTCATGTGCATCGATGCTCTGCACCGTCGTGAAAGCTGTGGCGGCCACTTCCGGGTGGAATCACAGACTCCCGAGGGCGAGGCCCTTCGTGACGACAAGGACTTCCTCTATGTCGCCGCCTGGGAGTTCAAGGGCGACGGTCAGAAGCCCGAGCTGCACAAGGAGCCGCTGGTCTACAAGGCAATCGAACTCAAGCAACGGAGTTACAAGTGAAGCTGACACTGAACATCTGGCGTCAGGCCAAGGGTGCTGCTGATGGCGCCATCAAGACCTACCAGATCGATGGCATCTCGGGTGACACCTCCTTCCTTGAAATGCTTGATGAGCTCAACGAGCAGTTGACCCATCAGGGCGAGGAGCCGGTGGCTTTCGATTCAGACTGTCGTGAAGGCATCTGCGGAATGTGTGGTGTTGTCATCAATGGCACCGCCCATGGTCGTGGCGTGTCCCCGGTGCGAACCACCACCTGTCAGCTGCACATGCGGTCATTCAATGATGGCGACACCATCACCATTGAGCCCTGGAAGGCAGCTGTCTTCCCGGTGATCAAGGATCTTGTTGTCGATCGCAGTGCCATGGACCGAGTGGTCCAGGCCGGTGGCTTCGTGTCGGTGAACACCGGCGCAGCCCCGGATGCCCATTCGACTCCGGCACCGAAGCGTCAGGCTGATCGTGCCTTCGACAATGCAACCTGCATCGGTTGCGGTGCCTGCGTGGCTGCCTGCCCGCACAGCTCCGCAATGCTGTTCACCTCTGCGAAGATCACCCATCTGGCGAATCTTCCCCAGGGCCAGCCCGAGCGCAAGCTGCGTGTGAAGAACATGATCGGACAGCACGACGCCGAGGGCTTCGGTCACTGCACCAATATTGGTGAGTGCGCCGCGGTGTGCCCGAAGGGCATTCCGTTGGAGTCCATCAACCAGCTGAACCGCGATCTCATCGCATCCCTCTTCTCGGGGGACGGCAAGGAGTAAGTCGTATCAGCTGAGTTGTGAGCTGAGTTGTGCGCGGGTGGGGGGGACCATGGGTGCCCCTCCCCCCGCCC
>CAXYYR010000087.1:0-8326 GCA_964293265.1 uncultured Propionibacterium sp. | reverse complement strand
CGCTGACGCATATCGGCGATGAGCCAGTCATTGGCTCCAAAATTGTCAGTTCCCATAGTGTTCGTGGCTGAGCCACGTCCCTCACTTCCATGTGATTCCGGGCGGGCGTCCTACGCCCACTGACTTTACAGTTCGACGTTGTTCTGGCCCGAAGCGACGGCACTTCGGATGGCTTCAAACCATGAATATGCGGTGAGCGTAACCAGTCCGAGGTTGCGGGCAACAAGAAATCCTGTGGCTGCCCCCGTCGGGTTTTCAGCGAGTAGTTCGGTGTAGCTGATGGGATATATCCACATGGTCAGTGCGATGGTGCCACCACCGATGACCAACAGCCTGATCATGCTGCGACGTTGGGCTGGGCTGACTGCCCGTGTGGCGATGAGGGCAAGGGAGGGGAACAGCCACATGAAGTACTGCGGGCTCAATGTCTTGTTGCCCACCATGACGCCGCAGATGATTGCCAGCACGGCCATCTGCAGGGCCCAATCGATCCGGGCATGATCTGACTGACTTTCGGGCGCCACCATGAGATGACCGGGCAATCCCACACCGCGCAGGGCGATGAGCCAGCACAGCAACAAAGCGCCCCCGATGGTGGCACCCATGGCGATGTTGCTGGCAGTCATCCATGCCGAGGTGCCGGGACCGGTGATCTCATAGGCCTTGAAAGAGCTGTAGAACACGCGGAATTGGGAGCCGCTGGGAATGGTCCCGAGCCAATCGTCGGGCATCCAATGTTGAACCATGGGAATTGTTGCCCACACAGATTCCACCTGCAGCCCACGGTCTGACTGATAGGTCAACGGTGATGCAGAGCGTGCCCAGCCCTGGGTCACCAGGGAAACTCCAGCGGTGACCACTCCTGGGGTGAGGAATACGGCCGTCCTGCGGCGGGCTGTGCGTCCCAGCCCGAGCATCGGAAGGATCAACAGGGCAGGCCACAGCTTGAGGCAAGCACCAATCGCAATCATGGCTCCGGCAAGTGCAGGCCGACGATGCATCCAATGGAGCGCAGCGAGCACCGCCAGCGCGGGCAGAAGATCCAGACGCAGCCACAACAGCGGACCAAGCAGCAGACCGGCGCCGGCCCACACCCACGCTGACGCGGGGGATTCATGCCGATACAGGGCGGTGGCGGCCATCGCGTCCAAAAGCACCAGAACAGCGATGAATACGAGTGCGAAGCCTTCGCTCGAGCCGTCCGACAGGCTGTGGATCACCTGGATGAACCACACCACCGGGGTGGGATATTCGGCCAGCACCTGCGTCAGGTCACTGAATACCGGAATCGGGGAATTTGCCACCGCCAAGCCGTAGTAGGTGACGTCATTACGGATGTGATGGACCAGGCCCAGCTGGTAGATGGAGGCCATGACCAGGCGGGACGCGATCCAGCAGATGGCAAAGAAACCGAAGCCCTGCCAGCCTGCGTGCGCAGTGCTTGCAGGCGAGATCGGCAACGCGGGGGTTTCGGCTCGGATGCTGTCTTGGCCGGGGACAGGAGCGGGGGTGGTGACTGACACGGGGTCTCCATGGGGTGGTGCCGGAGTGGGGATGGGGGGCTTGTCCTGCTGACTCACTGCTCATCCCCCGGCAGCGAATGGCGTGCGCGCACAGTCTTCACGGCGCTGGGACGCAGGAAACTCCATGCCCAGCGCACCACGCCGATGAGCACCACCACGACCACCACATTGCGTGCCGCCAGGATCAGGGTGCCGGCAATGCGGAACAGATTGTCACGCGTCGTGCCCTCGTTGAACAGGGTGCTGTAACTCACGGGATAGACGAGCCAGGTGAGGAAGGTGGCGAGCAGCGTCCATGCAGCCAGGCTGTTCAACCGGGCCCGGTCGGTGTAGAACTCCTTGACCCGGTGACTGCGGGCACCGAGCACCGCGAACGAAGCCGCCATCGGACCGCCGAGCCAGATCATGTACTGCGGGCTGAATGTCTTGTTGGTCACGATCATCACGGTGATCACCAGCAGCACGAGACATGCCGCCTCCATGAGGTGGCCATGGCCACGCCACAGCCACACCAGATAGGCAACCATTGCTGCGCCGAGGCCGACCATGAAGAAGATGTCGGCGGCGGCCAGGAAGCTGTTGACCCCGGGCCCCCAGATCTCATACGCCTGATAACGCGAGGGCGTCACTGCATAGGCATGCGGATTCACTGTGCGCGCCAGCATCGGCAAGGTGGCCCAGACGGACTCGATCTGCAGGCCGCGGTCCTGCTGCCAGGTCAGGGGAGAGAACAATCTGTCCCAGCCAGCATAGGCCACTGACAGAGCCACCAGTCCCACACCTGTGACCACCAGACCCGCAGTGGCACGCAACTTCTGGCGCGCATTGCCGGGCAACAGCGCCGGCCACAGCAGGGCGGGCCACAGCTTCACCGATGCCCCCAATGCCGTGAAACCACCGGCCACGGCATTGTGTCTGCGGAGCAGGAAGATGAGCGACCATCCCGCGAGAACTGAGGTGATGATGTCGAAACGCAGATATGCCACCGGGCCCACGAAGGTGAGGAACAGGGTCCAGAAGACCACTGCCTGACCGCGCATTGCGCCACCGGTGTGCCACAGCGACCACGAGAAAATCGTGTCCAGGGCAAGCATGAGCAGCACGAAGACGATGACATAGCCGTGCTGATTTCCGCCACCCAGAACCCACGGGATCAGCAGAATCCAGATCACAGGGGTCGGGTATTCCTTGAGCGCGGCTCCCGGCCCATCGGTGAAGAGAACCTGGATCTTCTCGTAGTAGTAGACGACATCGCCCTGCACACCGGGCGACAGGAATGCCCAGTAGGCAAGCAGAAGAAGCCGTGCAGCAAACCAGAAATAGAGCAGAAATTTCGGCGATTGCAGTTGTTCACGGGTGAATGCCGCGCTGAACCGTCGGGACATTCGGGTGGACCAACGTTTTGGGGCAGTGGCGGTGGCGCCAGTGCACAGGACCGGAGTCTCTGCCATATCAGCCCCGCCTTGTTCCCGGTGCATCCTGCGCACGTTGGTCGTGGTGTGTGGCGCCCCCGGAGGGATTCGAACCCTCGCACCCGCCTCCGGAGGGCGGTGCTCTATCCCCTGAGCTACGGGAGCCTGCCCCTTGGCTTGCAGGGGGCCTGCGATGTTCGCCGCATTGGTGTGCACCGAACCGCTGGACAGCTTAGCGCCCGAGCCGGGTGGGCGGCGAACGCGCCGGGCCGGTGTCCATCGCTGCACGCCGCGTGCCCCCTGACCGGCTTTCTGGAACAATGACGCCTTGTGACCCATATGCATGTCGCGGGCGCGATCCACGCCGATGTCTCCACTCCGGGGCCCCAGTGGCTCACCAAGCCAGCGGACCTCAATGCGCTCGACCCTGCTTTGTGGAGCCGCAACAGCTCCCGGGATGACCAGGGACGCATCACGGTTGCCGGCGTCAATGCTGTTGATGCGGTGGAACGCGAGGGTTCGCCGCTTTATCTCTTCGATGAAGCAGATTTCCGGGCCAGAGCACGCGATTTTCTCACTGCTTTCGAGGGCTGGAACGTCTACTACGCGGGCAAGGCCATGCTCACTCGCACCATCGCACGCATGGTGATGGAGGAGGGCCTGGGCATGGATGTGTGTTCGGGTGGCGAGCTTCAGGTCGCCCTCATGGGGGGCATGGATCCCGCCAGGATCGGCATGCACGGCAACAACAAGACCAGCGCTGAGCTGTCGTTGGCGCTGGAAAACGGTGTTGGCCACATCGTCGTCGATTCCCTCGACGAGATCGGCCGTATCGAACAGCTGTGTCGTGACAATGAATGGCATGCGCGTGTGATGGTGCGTGTCACTCCCGGGGTCGAGGCACACACCCACGAATACATTGCGACAGCGCATGAGGATCAGAAATTCGGATTCTCGATTGCGAATGGCCAGGCCATGGTAGCCATGGTCCGTTGTCATTACAGCCCCTATATGGACCTGTTGGGCATCCATAGCCACATCGGATCCCAAATCTTCGACACCGGTGGCTTCGAGGTTGCTGCCCTTCGCACCATGAAATTGGCGAGCCAATTTGCTGATGCAACCGGTGAGCATCTTCCCGAGCTCAATCTTGGCGGCGGATTCGGGATCGCCTATACGAACGCTGATTCACCAGCCACACCTGATGCGCTAGCCAGCGGACTGAAGGAAATCGTCGAGCACGAGGCCAGGGCCCATGGCATGGCGGTGCCCCAGATGTCGATCGAGCCGGGCCGCGCCATTGTCGGACCCACCACCATGGCGCTCTACACAGTGGGCACCGTGAAGGTGGTTGATCTCGATGGTGGGGGACAACGTGTCTATGTGAGTGTCGATGGCGGCATGAGCGACAACATTCGTCCGGCACTGTACGGGGCTGAATACTCGGCCAATCTTGCCAATCGAAGCTCAGATGCAGCCGCAGTGCTGGCCCGCGTGGTGGGCAAGCACTGCGAGGGCGGCGACATTCTGGTGCGCGATGTCTTCCTGCCCGGTGACATCAAGCCAGGTGATCTCATTGCCGTGCCCGGAATGGGCGCATACAGCCGCGAGATGGCCAGCAACTACAACCATGCGCTGCGTCCACCGGTGGTGAGGGTGCACGAGGGTGAACTGGCCACCATGATTCGTCGTGAGACCATGGACGATCTGCTGAACCTCGACGTGGGACGCTGAAAGGGTGGCAATGAATCAGGACAAGTCGGCAGGCAACTCGGAACACAGTGCTGCGACGGAGTCGCCGCGCACACTACGGGTTGCTCTGCTCGGTTGCGGCACCGTGGGACGTCAGGTTGCCGCCACCCTGTTGCACAAGTCCGATGACCTGGCAGCAAAAGCCGGTTGCCGTTTGGAGCTCATCGGAATTGCTGTGCGCAATGTTGCCAAGCAGCGCGAGGGCATTCCGACAGAGCTGCTCACCGATGACGCTGCAAGTCTGGTGGCAGACGGGGGAGCGGACATCGTCATTGAGCTCATCGGTGGCATCGACCCGCCTCGCGAGCTCATCGTCTCGGCGATCAATCACGGCGCCTCGGTGGTCACCGCCAACAAGGCGCTGCTGGCTGCGCATGGTGAGGAAATCTACGGGGCTGCGGAACGCAACAGCGTTGATGTCTATTTCGAGGCCGCTGTGGCCGGCGCCATTCCGATTGTGCGCCCCCTGCGCGAGTCCTTGGTGGGCGACGAAATCCGCACCGTGATGGGCATCGTCAATGGCACCACGAACTACATTCTCGACAAGATGACCAATGAGCACCAGGACTTCGAGGAGGCGCTCGCCACCGCCCAGCAGCTCGGTTATGCCGAGATGGATCCCACTGCCGATGTGGAAGGCTTCGATGCTGCCGCCAAGACGGCCATCTTGGCAGGGCTGGCCTTCCATTCGCCGGTCTCCGGCACCGATGTCTACCGTGAGGGAATAACCGGCGTCTCCACAGCCGATATCGAGGCGGCCCGCGCCAGTGACTGCGTGGTGAAACTGCTGGCCATCGCCCAGATGGATGATCAGAATCGGATCAGTGTGCGGGTGCACCCCGCGATGGTGCCCTATTCGCACCCCCTGGCCATGGTCAACGGCCCCTACAATGCAATCTTCGTCGAGGCAGCCAATGCAGGACGCCTGATGTTCATGGGGCCGGGGGCCGGTGGCTCGCCAACCGCCAGCGCCGTCACCGGCGATCTCGTGACGGTGGCCCGCAACCGCACGCACGGCGTGGTGGGTCCTGCCCATTCAGTTTTCCAACATCACGAATTGGCCCCCATGGGCCAGACCCGCACGCGCTATTACGTGCGTTTCCGTGTTGCCGACCAGTCAGGAGTTCTGGCATCGGTCGCAAGTCTGTTGGCGAAGCATCATGTGTCGGTGCACTCGATCCGACAGACACCGATCGATGATGGCAGGGAAGCTGCGTCGGCCCGCGTGTCGATGATGACGCACGAAGCCCAGGAGTCCGACATGATGACGTGTCTGGACGAGTTGGAGAAATCGGATTACGTGCTTGGGTCGGTGCGGCTCATGCGCGCTGAGGGAGCTTAGGAGAGAAAATGCACATCGCCTGCCTCGACCTCGAGGGTGTTCTGGTGCCCGAGGTCTGGATCAACGTGGCCCAGCGCACGGGAATCGAAGAACTCAAGCTCACCACGCGTGACATCTCCGATTACAACGAGCTCATGGACCATCGGCTGGCAGTCATGGCCAAGCATGGGCTGAAACTCAGCACCATCAAGCAGGTCATTGCCGAGATGGGTCCGTTGCCGGGTGCCGATGAGTTCATCACATGGCTGCGTCAGCGCTGGCAGGTGGTCATCCTGTCCGACACTTTCTATGATTTTGCCGATCCGCTGATGGATCAGCTCGGCCGGCCCACACTCTTCTGCCACAGCTTGGTTGTGCAGGACGACATGGTGGTGGGCTATGAGCTGCGTCAGCCGAATGGCAAATATGAGGCCACCAAGGCCTTCCAGTCATTGAACTTCACCACCCTTGCCACTGGTGATTCCTACAACGACACGGCGATGCTCAATCAGGCCGATTTCGGTGCATTGTTCAACCCGCCGGCAAATGTCATTGCTGAGTTCCCGCATCTTCCTGTGGCTCATGACTACGCCGAACTGAAGGAACAGTTCAGCGCGGCCGCCGAGCGTCTGGATGCCGCTGCACGCTGAGACGTGTTCCTGACCGTTTCGCAGCTGGCTGGTTTTGGAGCTGACTGGCTTTGAAACTTGCTGGTTCGGCAACACAGTGGTCAGGGAAAGTATCGCTGATGAGATCGGGCATACAGGTGATTCTGCTTTCCTCGATGGCCCGTGCCTGCTAGCCTTGTGGCACGTGCTGCTGATCAAGCAGCCGTAATTCATCCGGGTCAACGGCGTTGTCCGATCAGACCGGAAACGTGCCCACCGGGCGCCTGTTCACAAAGATCTGACCAACTCGGGTCTGGCCCCATTTTGAGGTCTCACCGAATGGTCATGTCTCGACCATGTGCTGTTGTTTCAACATGGTCTTGTGCCAACAGTGTGCGGTGCTGTTCATCGATTTCGGCCTCTCACACGTCAACCTTCTCGCGAATCAGTGCACATCTTCCGGACACCAGTTCCTGGCATATGGGTTTCTGGCATGTGGGCAGGCGCGAGCACAGTCACCCTTGGTCTCGGAAGATATTTCCATCGCCCTGCAGCCATTGCAGCAGGGCGGCTCCGAAAGGACATTTGTGAGCGAAACCACGCAGGCCGTGACATCCACCGGGCCCGCAGACCCCATCAGTGCGTTGAACTCCATGAAGCTCACCGAACTGAAGCAGGTTGCCAATCAGCTGGGCATCAAGGGAGTGTCCGCGATGCGCAAGGGCGACCTGATCGGTGCCATTGAATCGCGCCGCAGCGGCTCATCCCAGCGCCGGGACAGCTCGACACGCACCCGCACGACAAACCGTCGGAATGACACCGGGGCCCGCAGCGCCGCAGCCCAGGGTTCCCTGGTTTCGGAGCAGGCAGTTTCAGGGCAGACAGGGCAAACAGCGGTTGCAGAACATGCGCAGGCCGAAGGCAGCGAGCCCGACAGCGTCGCTGCGCGACTGGATGCTGCAACGAAGACATCATCACGGTCACGCCGCTCGGAGTCGGCATCCGAGTCCTCGCCTGCCCAGGCCTCCGGCGTCGACGATGAGGTAGGCGCCCGGCTCGAACAATTGAGTGGGGGGCGCGCCAGCCACAGCGACAAGGGAAATCGCAACCGGAACCAGAACAACCGTTCCCGCAATGATTCGGGCCGCAATGAATCCGGGCGGAATGATTCGAACCGCCATGATTCAGGCCGTGGGGATTCGAACCGTCATGACGATGATGATTTCAATGGTGGCCGCCGCTCGAGGCGACGCCGCCAGCGTGACCGTCAGGGGCGACGCTCCAATCGCAGCGGCGGGATGAATGAGATGGAAACCCCCGTGCTGCGCGAGGACGACGTGCTGGTTGATATCTCCGGCATCCTCGACGTGCTCGACAACTACGCATTCGTGCGCACCTCGGGTTATCTGCCCGCGCCCAATGATGCATTCGTTGCACTGGGAATGGTGCGCAAGAACGGTCTTCGTAAGGGTGATGTGATCACCGGGGCAGTGCGCCAGCCGCGTGAGGGTGAGCGCCACACCAAGTACAACCCACTAGTGCGACTGGACACCGTCAATGGTGCGGCACCCGAGGCGATGCGTGATCGTCCCGAATTCGGCAAGCTCACCCCGCTCTATCCGCAGGAGCGCCTGCGCATGGAAACGGTGTCAACCAATATGACCGGGCGGATCATCGACCTCGTGGCGCCGATCGGCAAGGGCCAGCGTG
>CAXYYR010000086.1:0-8352 GCA_964293265.1 uncultured Propionibacterium sp. | reverse complement strand
GATGGCCCTGCCTACGATCCCGACGCCGATGTGAGCATGAGTGATCCTGATATTGACGAGTCTGGCCAGTCAGCCGCGGAGTTGTTGATCTCCGAGCTCGGCGCCGAAGTGATCGAGGAGATTGAACACGGTGTGTAGTGCTCTCCCGGCCTCTGTTGACTGCACCATAAACTTGGTAATTGCTCACGTGGGGCCCGCATTGCGGGCGTGATCCTTTACGGGGGAGAGTGGGCATGTGTTCCCCGCATTGCGGGGGAGTGGGCCCCGGTTGGGATGTGAGAGCCGGGGCCAGTGCCATGCACGCGGCACATAGGGAGTGCTGATTTTAATAGTAAATTACGTGTGGGAGTGGGGATAACCAAGGGGAGAGTGATGCATTGGTGATGATGATCTGCTAGGTTCAGTCCATGGACCTTGCATCACGCCTTGACTCAATCAATTGGTCACCGGCTGTGAAATCTGTGTGGGGAAAGACGAACTCCTATGAGATACGGGCCGCCCGTCACCAAGCTGACATGGACGAGCCCAGGCCCCAATGGTTGTCACTCGTGCGGCACCTGATGGATGCTTCGATGGTTGCTGACCATCTGTTTGATCAGCTGCCTGTTCTCATTCAACATGACATCACTGACAGTCTTGGTTTTGGGCTGGATGGTGCGCGCTCAGTAGTCACGTTTCTGGCTGGAATTCACGACGTTGGCAAGGCCTATTTTGGGTTCTCCCGGCAGGTGCTTCACGGGGATGTGCCGATGCCCGAGCTTGTGGAGCGGATGGAGACTCAGGGCTTCCGCTTCCCCTCGCTGCGCCCGAAGCACAAAGTCTTTCATCATTCGACGGTCGGCGATGTTGAAATTGCGAAGTATCTGAGCGGTTTGGTGGAAGACGGCCATGGTGTGCCACGGCGGGTTGATTCCTTTGCCTCGGTGGCAGGGGCGCACCACGGCTCTGGTCCTGAGCGGGCGGCAGTGTCTGCGTGTAAGCAACATCTGCTGAGCTATGAGGCGAACTGTCCCCTGTGGGGTGAAGCCCGTGGGGAAATTCTCGCCGGAATGGTCCATGCCCTCGACATCGAGGAACAGCTTCCGAAGTGGGTGGAGCAGTGGACACCCGGGGCGACGCTCATGCTGATCGAAGGGCTGATCATCCAGGCCGATTGGATCGCCTCGGATACTGATCTGTTCCCGCTGGATGCCGATGAGCTGTCAACCCGGGACCGGGTGGGCGAAGCCTTTGAGCGACTGACTCTGCCCCCCGCATGGACGCCGCTTGACCCGCCGCAGGAAGCTTTCTCTGATATGGGCACTCGCTTTCCAGCCTTGGCGAGTGCGCAACCCATTGCGCCGAATGCGCTCCAGTCGGCCGTCCTGCGCGCCGCACATGCCATGCAGGAGCCCTCATTGATGGTTGTGGAAGCCCCCATGGGCGGTGGCAAGACTGAGGCAGCCCTTCTGGCGGCCGAGGTCCTGGATGCCAAGTTCGGCGGCGGTGGCGTGTTCTTCGGCCTGCCCACGATGGCAACCGCCAACCCCATGTTCTCCAGAGTCGCGGCGTGGCTCGAACAGGTGCCGGTGACAGCCCCGGCCGCCATTGTGTTGTCACATTCCAAAGCAGGCCTCAACGATGATTTCCGTGGTTTGCGTCAGCAAGTGCATTCGGGCACGCGGCTCTCCGGTGTCACGGTGGATTCGTGGTTTCTGCAACGCAAACGCGGCATTCTGGCCAATGCGGTGGTGGCGACCATTGATCAATATCTGTTCATGGGCCTGCGCGCCAAACATGTGGTGTTGCGGCATCTGGGATTGGCCGGAAAAGTCGTCATTCTCGACGAGGTGCATGCGGCCGACAGCTATATGCGGGTCTATCTCAATCAGGTGCTTACGTGGTTGGGGGCATATGGCACGCCTGTGGTGATGCTCTCGGCAACGCTGCCGCCAGCCACTCGCCAAGAGTTTGTGGATGCCTACCTCAGAGGGCGAAACGGTCGGGCTTCGAGCGAGCCGGCTCTGGTGACTGACGAGGCCTATCCATTGATCACGACGGTTGGTAGCTCCATTCAGAGCTACCAAGTCCCACCGAGCGGCGAATCCACCACGGTGCAGCTGGCGCAACTCGCCGTCGAGTCGGATGGCAGCGTGACGGACTTGTTGGGTGACAAATTGGCTGACGGCGGCGTCGCCGGTGTGATCGTCAACACAGTGCGTAGGGCACAGGAGCTGTACGACGAGTGCGTCGAGGCATTTGGTGCCGATACTGTGCGTCTGCTCCACAGCCGCTTTCTCGCCCCGGACCGGGCGCGCAAAGAGAAAGAACTGGTTGGTCTGCTGGGCCGTGACGGCACGAACCGGCCCCAGAAACTGATTGTTGTGGGCACTCAAGTCTTGGAGCAATCCCTCGACATCGACTTTGATCTGCTGATCACTGATCTTGCGCCCATCGATCTGGTGCTGCAGCGCATGGGGCGGTTACACAGGGATCGGCGCGAACGACCTTATGGTTTGACCAAAGCCTCCTGTTTTGTCATGGGAACTGGCACGTGGGATGGCGCGAAACCACCTGAGGTGGACCGAGCCAGCGCACACATCTATGGGCGTGCTGCCCTGCTTCGCGCGGCGGCCGTACTCAGGGATCTCCCCAAGGGCGAGGTGGTGCTGCCCCGGGCAATTCCTACCCTGGTTGCGGCTGCCTACGATCCATTGCTTCCTGCGCCCTGCGGCTGGGAGGTCGAGTGGTCTGAGGCAGATGACGCCCAGCAGGAAGCAACTGCGCACAAAACGAGTAAAGCGCGCACATTCCTTCTTGAGGGTCCACGGAGGGCGGGGAATATGACTGACTTTACGTCGGCGCCAGCCGGTGATCCGGAAAACGATGGTCCGGGGCGTTGTGCGGTTCGTGACAGCGAAGACTCGCTGGAGGTGATCATGCTGGTGCATGGTGCGGACGGCTTGTTGCGTGTTCCGCAATCTGACGGCTCGGGAACAGTGGTGCCATTCGCGCTGGCTGATAGTCGCCGGGATCGTGATATTGCGCGTCAAGCTGCAGCCGCCACCGTCACATTGCCCCAGGCTCTCAGCGGGGAATGGATTGTCGACAAGGTGATTGCGGAACTCGAGATTCCCACAGGCGCACTCAAAAATGTCTATGACGGGTGGCAGAGTTCGGTGTGGTTGAAGGGAAGGCTCGTGCTTTTCGTTGACGATTCCCTTGATGCTCGGCTAGCGGGCATGTTCGTTCATTACGACTACGAGAAGGGACTGCAGGTGACCAAAGACGATCAGTCGGCAGAAGAATTGCCGACCAGACATGCAGCGTCAGAGATTGGCGAGGCATGAAAATGACAGATGCCTTCAATCTGTGGGACGAACCCTGGATCGGGGTGCGGGACGCCGCCGGCGTGACAAGCGAGGTCTCGCTGACCCAGCTGTTTGCCCAGAGTGACAGCTATGCCGCTCTGGCAGGTGACATCGGAACCCAAGATGCGTGTGTGCTGCGCCTGTTGCTGGCGATCCTGATGCGCTCGTTGGACGCAGAGAAATCGCGTGATGAGTTGCAGGACGACTGGTCGCAGTGGTGGGCCAACCGCAGCCTGCCGGTGGATGCGGTGTGGGCCTATCGCAAACGCGTACATGATCGCTTTGACCTGTGCGATCCGGTGGCGCCGTTCATGCAGGTGGGCGGGATGGAATCCATTTCTGGGAAGACCTCGGGATTGGCAAAACTGATGGCCGACGTGCCCGATGGCGCGTCGCCCTTTTCCATGCGCGATGGTGCAGTGCTCAAACCCCTCACGCTGCCTGAGGCGGCTCGCTGGTTGTTGCACTGTCAGTCTTTTGATGCGTCTGGAATCAAAACTGGGATGAAAGGCGATGCGCGGGTCAAGGGTGGAAAGAGTTACCCGATTGGTGTGGGGCTGACCGGCGCCATGGGATTGGTCATTGCCGAAGGGAATACGCTCACCGAAACGCTGCTGCTCAATCTGAATCTCAACATGATGAGTGACATCGACTCGGTCGTGTGGGAGAGGCCGCCGCAGGAACCCGGCGCTGACCGTGCTCACCCGGTTCCCACCGGACCTGCCGACATGTTCACCTGGCCGTCACGTCGCATTCGATTGGTGACCGGCGATGAGGGAGTCAGCGACGTACTCATCGCCAATGGCGACAAGGTGGATGTCGCCAATCAGATGCGATTGGAGCCCATGTCGGCCTGGAAGCTCAAATCAGGCAAGAAGGACGTATATGTTCCACGCACCCACATGGCGTCGCGACAGATGTGGCGTGGGCTGGCTCCCCTTCTGGCCCGTGATCCCACCCCGGGGCCGCACGGTGAAGTGACGTTGCCATTGGTCAATTGGCTCACCGAGCTCAAACAGTGGGGCTATCTGGATCCTGCGCACACGGTGCGGCTGCGCACAGTGGGACTCGACTACAAGTTCCCTGAACGTTCGGTGATTCTGGGCATGGTCGATGATTCCCTCACCATGGCGGTGGGCGCAGTGGGCGATCCTCAGATGGTTGCCGTGATTGAACACGCTGCCCAGGTTGCTGATGCTGGTGCTGTGGCGGTGGGCGATCTGAGCCGTGACCTGGCCTTTGTTGCAGGGCTGTACACCAATCCCAGAGCCAACAAGAGTTTGGTGGGGGCATTGCGTGCGACAGGCAGGGAACGTGCCTACGCAGCATTGGATCCGGCATTCCGTCAGTGGATCACCGCACAGACCGCGGCCGACATGTCCAAGGACAATGAGGCCACCTGGTATCGAACAGTCTGGGCCCGGCTGAACTCACTGGGACAGGAGCTGTGCCGCGAGGCAGGTTCACGCAGTGTCCGGGGCCGCCAGCTGAGTGTTGACGCATCGTTCATGCCCGGTGAGCCAGTTGACACAGCGTGGTGCTGGGGAAGATTCCAATCGAATCTTGCCAAGGCAACTTCTGATGAACCTTCCATCACGACCGCAACCAAAAAGGAGCGCACATGACGCAAGACACTGATCAGAGAGCATCGGAGCCGGCGCTGACCGACCGCGATTGGGTTCGGATTGTCCGCGGTGCCACAGCGCGACAGATTGAGCCCTTGCAGAGTGCCCATGTGCGTGGAGACAGCTTTGGGGCTCAACGTCTGGCCACGCTGCGCCATGCCGATGTCGCCAATCCTGCGTCCGACCCACGGTTGTGGGCGATGACCATGCCCGACTTGCCTGATACGAAGTGGTACCAGGATGGGCCATCACCTGCAGAGCTCGCAGTGCACACATCCTTGGTGCTGTACGCCACCCATCAACAGGCCCAACCTCGCCCCATGCACATGTCGGCCGCACCGGAAGCGGGTGAGCAGGCGGGGGCGTCGAGGCGTCCAGTGAGTCTGGGGCGAAGCGTTCGTCGCCTCGCCGTGGCGCGAGGCGCGGGCGGCCATTGGGATGCCGGCACAGTGCGGCGTTTCGAGGCGCTGTGCAGAGCGCGTGAACACACGGCCCGGGCGGTCGCATTGCGACGTCTGATCACGCTCATGCGTGGGGAGGCGATTCCATTGGATTATGGCCAATTGGCCGGCGACCTCTTCGAACTCCAGAGGCCGTGGCGTCACGATGCAGTCCTTCTGCGCTGGGGCCGGGATTTGCACCGGTCCCCGCAGAACGCCTCGAATGAACAGCCAACGACGACATCACCCATCCATGAAGACAACACCACCTCAGGAGAACTCGCATGACTGACAACTATTTCCTCGACATCAACATCGTCCAGCCGCTGCCTCCCAACAATGTGAATCGGGACGACACCGGCACCCCGAAGACGGCGGTTTATGGCGGCGTGACCCGTGCGCGGATTTCCAGCCAGGCCTTGAAGCGTGCGGTTCGGTCACATTTCCGCGACAACGGGGTCGCCGTTGGTGACTTGGGGCGTCCGACCCGTCAGGTCGAGGCGTTGCTGGCAGACGCAGTTCGTGCCAAGGATCCAGAGGCCGACGCTGATGCACTGGGCAAGGCGCTGTGGAAGGCAGTGAAGAGCACCAAAGACAAGGAGAATGCAGCGTCGGCCGAGGGCGATGGGCAGAAGAGCTACCTGGTGTTCTTCAGCAATCGTCAGGTTGAGGCCTTGGCTGATCTCGCCGTGGCGAGCGATGGCGATATCGACAAGAAAGAGGCGCGTCGTATCGCCTCGGCCGACAACGGCATGGAGTTGGCTCTGTTCGGGCGGATGGTGGCTGATGCGCCCGAGATCAATGTGGATGCGGCTGTTCAAGTGGCTCATGCCATCAGCACTCATGGTGTCGAACTTGAGAGCGACTATTTCACCGCCATGGACCAATTCGTGGATGACCCCGGTGCCGCGATGATCGGTGATATCGGCTTCAGCTCGTCGGCGTTGTACCGCTATGCATCGGTGGACGTGGGCGGGCTGGCATCGGACCTCGGTGATGATGATGCCGTCCGCAAGGCCGTGGGTGCCTTCGTCGAGAGCTTCATCGCATCGATGCCTTCAGGAAAACAGAACACCTTCGCCAATGTGACGCTGCCCGACGCCGTGTTGGTGGTGCTGCGCAAGGGACGTCCCCTCAGCCTCGCAGGGGCTTTCGAACGGCCCATCTCCGCCGGGCATTCGGAGGGCTACATTGAACGCTCGTGTGCGGCTCTGGCTGACTATGACAAGCAGCTGCAGGACAATTTTGCGGGCGAGCCGGCGGCATCGTTTGTGGTGCGCACCGACCTTGCTGGCAGCGAGCTGGACAGTGTTGCCGAGCGAGTGACACTCAACGAATTGCTGTCCGCATTGGACAGTGCACTTGCTCCGGCGTTGGACGGTCAGTCGTGAGCGTCCTGGTCCTGCGACTGGCAGGACCACTGCAGTCATGGGGTGATTCCAGTCGCTTCGTCACCCGCGGCACTCGCCGCGAACCCACCAAGAGCGGCGTGCTGGGGATGGTCGCAGCTGCGCTGGGGCGGGGCCGAACTGACTCAGTGGATGACCTCGTGGCCCTGAGGTTTGGGGTGCGTGTAGACCAGCCGGGAACTGTCGCCCGCGACTATCACACCGTGGCCACCGGCAGCGGAAAGGCAGCGCATTCGATTCTCACCGAGCGTTGGTATTTGGCCGACTCTGTGTTTGTTGTGGGCTTGGAGGGTGACGAATCGCTGTTGATCACGTTGGCAACCGCTCTCGAGCATCCGGTGTTCTCGTTCGGATTGGGTCGGCGCAGCTGCCCGCCCGATGGCCGTATTGTGCTCGGAGTTGTCCAAGGTGGCCTCGACGATGCCTTGCGCGCGACGCCGTGGCAGGCATCGTCGTGGCATCAGCGCCGCCAGGCGAAGCGCGTCGCTCTTGATGTGCAGATGGATGCCGGTGCGGGCCAACAAGGTGATGTGCGGCGCGACGTGCCGATCAGCTTCGACATGGCTCACCGGCAGTACGGCTGGCGTGGAGTTGTGAGTGACCACGTGACCTTGGACAACCCGCAAGGCCATGACCGTGACGACTGGTTCGCCGCACTGGGGAGTGCCTGATGTTTCTGACTGAGATCAAGATCAACCCAAGAAAGCGTGCCAGTCTTGGCCTGCTGGCCAACCCCGAACGCATTCACGCTGCGGTGCTCGGGTGCTACCCGCCCGGACAATCCGAGGGGGCGGCAGGCCGTACCCTGTGGCGCTTGGATCGGCCGGACAAGGTGAATATTTCTCTGATTATTTCCAGCCCGCTCCAACCGGACTACCAACAGTTGGTCGATTCCTACAGTTGGTCAACCGGCGAGGTGGCAAAATCCAGGTCGATGGATCCCTTGCTTCAACGGCTCGCTGCTGGGCAACGCTGGGGCTTTCAACTGGCTGCCAATCCGACCCACTCAGTGAAGAGCGCCGACAATCCCAAGGGCCGAGGAAAGCGCCTCGGACATGTCACAGCTGGCCAACAATTGGATTGGCTTCTGGCGCGGGCCAGCCGTGATGGCTTCAGCCTGGACGGGCCACGAGGGAGCAGTGCGCAGGTGGTGCGCAGGGAACTGATTCGCTTCCACAAAGGTGCAGGAGCTGGCCACCAAGTGACGCTGAGCCAGGCCACCTATCGGGGTGTGCTGACTGTGACTGATCCGCAGCAGCTTCGGGGCTCCCTGTGCCGCGGCATTGGACCAGCCAAGAGCTATGGCTGTGGTCTGTTGACCCTCATGCCGGCACGGCCCGAATAGGAGCTCATGATGGTGAAGCCGATCCCGGGCGTGCGGCCCTCAGAGGTGCAGGAGCTCACGCGCGCCCAGGACCGGCTCACCTTCGTCTATGTGGAGCACTGCGTGGTGAATCGAGACGGCAACGCGCTCACGGCCCAGGATGCACGCGGCACTGTTCATATTCCTACGGCAATGATTGGCGCG
>CAXYYR010000085.1:0-8412 GCA_964293265.1 uncultured Propionibacterium sp. | reverse complement strand
TCCCGGTGTTACTGTGTGTCGGGTACGCGTCCTGCCACTGGTGCCATGTGATGGCTGCCGAGAGCTGCAACGACGCTGAACTCGCCCCTTTCATCAACGAGAACTTCGTGGCCATTGCCGTGGACCGTGAGGAACGTCCTGATGTTGACCAGGTGTTCATGGACGCCACCCAGGCGCTCACCGGCCAGGGCGGCTGGCCGATGACGGTGTTCTGCACGCCCGAGGCGAAGCCCTTCTTCGCCGGCACCTATTTCCCGGCTGAACCACGCGACGGCCAGCCAAGTTTCAGCCAGCTGTGCCATGCCATGGCCGATGCCTGGCAGCAACGGCGTGATGAGGTGCTGGAGTCCGGCGTCCAGATTGCTGCGCAGCTCTCGCAGCAGGCGGCAGTAGGCGCCACCCAGCCGGTGCCGCGCCCGGCAACCGACGAATTGTTGGCCGGGGCACTCGAGCTCATCGACCCCGAGAACGGCGGCTTCGGCAGCGCGCCGAAGTTCCCCCAGACGCCAGTGCTCGATGCGCTGATGGTGAGCGGTGAACCGCACCAGATCGAGGCCGTCCAGGGAACCTTGGAACACATCGTGCGCGGTGGCATCCACGATGTGGTGGGCGGCGGTTTTCACCGCTATGCCACCGATGCCGCATGGAATGTGCCGCACTTCGAGAAAATGCTCGATGACAATGCTCTGCTGCTCGGCACATTGACCCGTGCCTGGCGGCGCACCGGCCCTGAGACCGGTGATCTGCGCGATCACTTCGAGTTGGCCATTCGAGGCATCGTCGGCTGGCTGACGCGTGAGATGGCGATCAGATGCGAGGCAGGCACAGCGTATGCGCCCGGCCAGGATGCCGATTCGCCGGATGACAACGCCCCGGAGTCGGACAGCAAGCACGTGGAGGGCGCCTTCTATCTGTGGACACCTGCGCAGGTGGAAGCGATCTTCAATCGCAAGGACGCGCTCTTCGCCCAGGCGGTGTTCCATCTGACACCCAAGGGCACGATGGCCGACCACACATCGACTCTGCGTCTGCACGGCGATCCCGATCCCGATCGGTTGAAGCGCATTCTTGGTGACCTGCGCCAGGCCCGTGACAAGCGTCCGGCCCCGTTGCGCGATGACAAGGTGATTGCCGACGCAAATGGTCTGTTGGCCCAGTCGCTCACCGAGGCAGCAATGGTTTTCGGGGAGCCCGAATGGCTGGCAATGGCCCGCGGCATCATCGACTATCTGTGGGTCGTCCATGGCTTCGACTCGGACAATCCACGACGAATTTCACGCGACGGCAAGGCGGGCGATGTGCCTGCTCAGCTGTCCGACCATGCCGGATTCGTGTTGGCAGCCGGTCGGCTCGCGGGGGCAACCGGTGACCGGGAGCTGCTCGATCGGGCCGTGAAGGTGCTCACCGCAGCAGTGCAGGGCTTCGGCACGGTCGACGGAGGCTTTGACGATGCCCCGCCCGATGAGAGCTTGTTCGCCCGTGCCCATCAGCTCGCTGATCAAGGCGGCCCCTCAGCAACCAGCATCATGGTCAATGCCTTGCATCTGGTGGCCGGGCTCACTGGTGACAGCCGCTGGTCCGACCGCGCCGCGCGCGCCGAAATCGGACTGTGGGCGATGCTTGCCCAGTCGCCGTTGGCCTCGGGCTGGGGCCTGGCAAATCTGGCCATTGATGCCCAGGCCGATGCCGGCATGGCGCGCGCCCAGGTTGCTGTCACTGATCCGTCGATGGACCCGATGGGCATGTTCGTACGGGCTGTATGGCGACTGGCGCCCGAGGGCACGGTGATCGTGCTGGGCAAGCCGAACGGCGAGGGCTTCGGCGGGCAGCTGGCCGTGCGTCCGGGAGTGGATGACAAGCCCACGGCCTACATCTGCCGCGACGAAACCTGCTTTGATCCGGTAACCGATTTCGGGAAACTGCGTGATCCGCTGTGGCGCCGGGTGGTGCGAGCCAGCCTGCCAGCCGATGGTGAACGCAAGGCTCGTCCAGCCAAAGTGACCGGGGTATTTCCCCTGCCCGGGCCGAATGGTCTGAGCCTGCCCCAGACGGGCGCGCAACCCGGCCTGGCTGGTGCAGCGCCCTCGGAGCCGGCGAAGGACAAGCCCCCGTTTGCCTGGCAGGGCCTCAAATCTGCCGAATTCGGTTTCCCGGGTGAGCTGCGCGACATCCTGTTGTCGGCCCTCCTGGCCGGAAACAAGACCTCGACCAGCAGCCTGTTGGTGGAATATGAACGAGAGGGCCGCGATCCGCTCGCTGAGCGTGGCAGCTACGAGGTGGTCGTCGACTCAGACGGCGAACCGGTGGCGATCATGCGGATAGCGCGGGTTGATGTCCTGCCCTATGGCCTGGTGGATGCGTCCTATGCCGAATCCGAGGGCTTCCCGAGCCTTGCCGAATGGCACGAGGCGCACGAGGCGCTGTGGACCAGCCCCGAGTTCCTGGCCACGCTGGGTGATCCGCCGGTGGTGCTGGACGCCGACACCCAGGTGGTGCTCACCCGATTCCGCGCCTACCGTCCCGGCGACATCATGGCGGGGCATGTCGTCGACTTCGATTCGTGAGGGCTGGGCCCATCGGCGCTGACAGCCAGCGGCGTTATTTGCCGAAGCGACGCTCGCGTTGCTGATAGGAACGCAGCGCGCGATAGAAGTCGATCTTGCGGAAATCGGGCCACAGGGCTTCACAGAAATACAGTTCTGAGTGGGCGCTCTGCCAGGGCAGGAAGCCGCTGAGGCGCTGCTCGCCCGAGGTGCGGATCAACAGATCGGGGTCGGGCTGGCCCTTGGTGTAGAGATGTTCGGCGATCTGGTCGGGGTCGAGGGTGGTGGCCAGCTCTTCGAGGGTGGTGCCCTTTTTCGCCTCGGCAGCCAGTAGGGAGCGGACGGCATCGCGCAGTTCGTGACGACCACCGTAGGCAACCGCCATATTGATGTGGATGCCGGTATTCGGTTCGGTGTCGTCTGCCGCCTTCCGCAGGGTGGCGGCGAGCGATTCGGGGAGCAGATCGAGATCGCCCATCGGTTGCACCCGATAGCCGGGCACCGCTGCCAGATCTCTGGTGAGCTGGGCGATCACGTCCATGAGGGGCTCCAGCTCGTCGGGGCCGGAACGTTGCAGATTCTCGGTGGACAGCACCCACAGGGTGACCACGCCGATATGGACCTCATCGCACCAGTCGACGAATTCACGCAGCTTGTCGGCGCCTGCCTTGTAACCAACGGCCAGGGGCTGGCCGGGCGCATTGGTGCGTGCCCACCGCCGGTTGCCGTCGGCAAGTACTGCGACATGGCGTGGCATTTCCTTGGGGCCCAGGCTCGCCCGAAGACGGGTCTGGTAGGTCGAGTAGACCAATCGAGTGGGGGACAGACGTTCCCACGTCTCGTTCGCCCCTTCGTGGTGCACCATAGAGGGCAGCCTAGCCGCCCACAACGAGCAAACGCTCACAGCCACCTGAGGCGCACGCTAGCGTGGCAGCTGTGATGAAGACCCGTTCCAAGAGCTCTGCCACGACTGTTGATGGTTCGGTGACCAATGGTGTGGTGACAGGGATGAAACCGAAGCTTCGTGGCTGGCTGCATGCCGGCATGACTCCGGTGGCGCTGGTGGCGATTCTGGCTCTCATGGTGAGCACACCCGGGTGGCAGGGGCGGCTGGCCGAGGCAATCTATCTGGTGACGGCCCTGATGCTCTTCGGCAACTCTGCCGTGTATCACCGCGGGAAATGGTCACCGAAGGTCTCGGCCGTGCTGCGCCGTTTCGACCACTCGAACATTGCGATCTTCATTGCCGGCACCTATACGCCACTTGCTGTGCTCATGCTTCATGGCGGTTCGAGGGTGGCGCTGCTGGCAATCATCTGGGGCTGTGCGGCGTTCGAGGTGGTCTGCCGCAATCTGTGGATGGGTGCTCCGCGCGTGCTCTATACGGGTTTGTACATTGCCATGGGCTGGGCGGCGGTGTTCTGGATGCCGCAGTTCTGGCGCAATGGTGGCCCGGGCGTGGTCATCTGGCTGGTTGTCGGCGGTCTGGCCTACACGCTCGGTGCGATTGTCTATGCGCGCAGACGCCCGAACCCTTCGCCCACGTGGTTCGGCTTCCACGAGATCTTCCATTCCGGCACGATCCTCGGGGCGGCATGCCACTTCGTGGCCATCTGCCTTGCCGTCAGCTGAGCTGAGGGGTTGTGCCCGGGGCGCTGGTTGCCTCGCCGTCGGCTGATCTGACGGATTGCATCGGGGACGCTGGTTGCCTCGCCGTCAGCTGAGCTCAGTCTTCCTGCGCGGCTTGATCGGCGGTGCGTGCCTTGTCGATGGCCGCCTTGGCGCCGTCGAGCCAGCTCTGGCAGATGCGTGCAAGTTCTTCGCCGCGTTTCCACAGGCTCATGGAGTCGGCCAGGGAGACGCCGCCGGATTCAAGCTTGGTCACCACATCGGCAAGCTCGGTGCGTGCGTCTTCATAGCTGAGTTGGGGCTTTTCATCGTCTGCCATGGTCGGCCTCTCGTGGGTTGCCTGTTGGTTGGGATATTGGTTGGTTGGGATATTGGTTGGCTGGGTCATCGGTCGGTGGGTTTCAGTCGTCGTTGCTCGGGGCTTCGGGCGAGGCTCCCAGAGCCCCATCAACCTCCACCACCAGGCGTCCGTCGGCAAGCAGCACCATCAGCTGGTCGCCCGGCTCGGTGTCGGCGACCGAGGTCACCGAGGTGTTGTCTGAATCGGCGACTATTGCATAGCCGCGCTCCAAGGTTGCCTTCGGGCTCATGGCGCGCACCCTCGACAGGGTGTGCGACAACTCGGAGTGCTCGCGTTCCAGGATTCGGTCGACAGCGGTGTCGAGCCGGAAACGCAACATCCCGAGCTGCTCGGTGTGGCCACTCAGAGCGGCGGCCGGATTGGCCAACACCGGACGCGAGGTCAGCCGGTCAAGCTCTGACTGCGTGCTGGAAACACGGGTGACGATGGCGGTGCGGGCGCGTGCCAGCAGCTGGCGCACCTCCCGGAGCTCTTCGGCAACATCGGGCACGATGCGCTTCGCGGCATCGGTGGGTGTGGAGGCCCGCAGATCGGCCACCAGATCCAGGATCGGGGTGTCCGGTTCGTGGCCGATGGCACTGACCACGGGAGTTGTGGCTGCCGCCACGGCGCGTACAAGTCTCTCGTCGCTGAACGGCAGCAGATCTTCGAGTGACCCGCCGCCACGGGCGATCACGATGAGGTCGACCTCGGGGTTGGCTTCCAATTCGGCAAGCCCGGCCATCACATCGTCAACCGAATTGGGACCCTGCACCAGGGCATGGCGCACAGTGAAGCGGGCGGCAGGCCAACGCAATGTGGTGTTGGTGAGCACATCGCGCTCGGCAGCTGAATTTGCGCCGGTGATCAGTCCGATGAGGCGCGGGATCACCGGCAGTGGACGCTTGCGTGACGGGTCGAACAGGCCTTCGGACTGAAGACTGCGCTTGAGTTTCTCAAGCTCGGCAAGCAGCTGGCCCTCGCCGGCGATGCGCAATTCCAGGCATTCGAAACTGAGCCGCCCGGTCTTGTTCCACACCCGGGGCTGCAGCAGCGCCACCACCGTTGCGCCTTCGGTGATGGGTCCTGCCTGGTCAAGCACGACTGTGGTTGCGGTGAGTGAGGCTGAGATTTCGGCATGGCTGTCACGCAGGGTGAGGAAGTGCATGTAGGCGCCCTGTCTGCGGCGCAGCTCAATCACCTGGCCGCTCACCCAGATGCGGCCCAGGCGTTCCACCCAGCCCTTCACCTTGCCCACCATGTCGGCCACTCGCATGGGCTCGTCCGGGTTGGATCCAGACCGTGCAGGGGCTGACTGTTTGGGCTCGGACATGAACACCACGCTAGTCGTCAGCAGGGCTCATACACTGGACGACATGACAGACGGCCCCGCCGGAATCAGCGCTGCTAGCCCCCAGGATGTGCATTCCGGGTCAACAACGGATTCACCGCTCGGTGGCGGTTCGCACACCTCGCGCAAGCGCGTCGTGGTGGCTGCGCCGCGCGGCTATTGCGCCGGTGTGGACCGGGCCGTGGTGACGGTGCAGCGGGCCCTGGCCGTGTACGGAGCGCCGGTCTATGTGCGCAAACAGATCGTGCACAACCGTCATGTGGTCGAAACCTTGGAACAGCAGGGCGCGATCTTCGTCGATGAGCTCGACGAAGTGCCGCAGGGCTCGCTGGTGATTTTCTCTGCACACGGCATTTCGCCTGCGGTGCGCGCCGAGGCCAAGGAACGGGGCCTGCGCACCATTGACGCCACCTGTCCGCTGGTCACCAAGGTGCACCACGAGGCCCGACGATTCGCCCAGGACGGTGTGCCCATCGTGCTCATCGGACATGAGGGCCATGAGGAGGTTGAGGGCACCACCGGCGAGGCGCCCGACGACATCACCCTGTTGCAGACGCCCGAAGATGTGGATGCCCTGGAGTTCGACCGTGATCAGCCGCTGGCCTGGCTCACACAGACCACCCTCAGCGTGGACGAGACCCGCGAGACTGTGGCGCGGCTGCGGGAACGCTTCCCCAATCTCATTGATCCGCCGAGTGATGACATTTGCTATGCCACCCAGAACCGTCAGTCGGCGGTGAAGCTCATAGCGAAGCACTCCGATTTGGTGATTGTGGTGGGCTCACGCAATTCATCGAACTCCGTGCGGCTTGTCGAAGTCGCCCGTGAGAACGGCGCGAAACAGGCCCAGCGCGTGGACAATGCCGACGAGATCGACCCGGCCTGGTTCACCGATGTGGTGACCATTGGCGTCACATCAGGTGCTTCGGTGCCGGAGGAGTTGGTTGATGGCGTGCTGGCGCGGCTCACCGAGCTCGGCTATCCCCAAGCCCAGGAAGAACGGCTCGTGGAGGAATCGCTGAGCTTTGCCCTGCCCCCGGCGCTGCGCGAGCGGCGCGCGGGTCATGCAGTGCGCCGTCGCTGAAATCAGGCCAACTTGGGCAGCGTGCTGTCCAGACTGGCGGCATTGTCCACCAGCTCCGGGGCTGTGAGCACGCGCGGGCTGTCATCCCTCGGTGCGGGGGAGTCGAGTCTGTCCTCGGCGAGCTGGAGTTCACCGAATTTGCGTGCTGTCACCAGCACCCGCTGTTCCAGCGATCCGACGGTCTCGTTGTAGGCCTTCACGGCGCTGCCGAGCGAGCGACCCATCTTGTCCAAGTGGGTGCCCATGGTGGCGAGCCGCTCGTAGAGCTCGCGTCCAAGGGTGGCAACCTGCTGGGCAGACTCTGCGAATGCCGCCTGTTTCCAACCGTGCTGAACGGCCCGGAGCATGGGAATGAGGATGGAGGGTGAGGCCAGGAAGATCGCATGTCGTGCGGCATATTCGTGCAGATCGGGCCGTCTGTCCAGGGCCATCTGGAGCAGCGCATCGCTGGGCAGGAAGAGGACCACCATTTCGGGGCTGCCGACGTCGAGCTGCCAGTAGTTCTTGGCGCCCAATTGGTTGATGTGGGTCACCACATTGGCCACATAGGCGTCCAGCAGCTCATTGCGACGATCAGGATCGTCCGTGGCAAATGCGTCAATGAAATTGCCGAGTGGCGCCTTCGAGTCAACGAAGATCACCTCGTTGTCGGCCAGGTTCACCCGCATGTCCGGACGCAGACCGCCCTCAGTGGTGTTGACGGCCACCTGGGTGTCGAAGTCGACACGGTCGATCATGCCGGCGATCTCCACCACACGTTTCAGCTGGGTCTCGCCCCATGCGCCACGCACCTGGGGCTTGCGCAGCGCTGTGACCAGGGCCTGCGTTTCACGGCGCAAGTTTTCGTTGCTCATCCGCACGCCATCAACCTGGCGACGCAGATCGGCTGCTCCTTCGGCGCGTTCTCGCTCCACCTGACGCAGGCGTTCATTCATCTGTTGCAGGCTGTGTGACACCGGCTCCATGAGCAATTTCGTCTGCGTGAGTCGCTGCTCGGCAGTCTGATTCACGGCCTGGGACTGACGCTGCATGGCCTCGGCGGACAGACGCTGGAACTCCCGGCTCATGGCATCCCGGTCGGCGCGCAGATCAGCCAGCTGGTTGCGCAGGGCATCGCGTTCGGCGCTGGCGGCAGCAAGTTCACCACCGGCGCCCACCCCCTTGGCGCGCGCCTGCAGGGTGCCCACGAAATAGCCCACGCCGAGTCCGATGGCCACCAGGATGAGGGCAACAACAACAGTTGAGATGCTCATGGCCCCAGTCTTGCCGCTGCCACTGACAAAGTCGGAGCATTGCTCGCCCCACAAGCGCAAGGGCCGCTGCTGACTGGTTCAATGAGAGCCATGGCCGATGCAAGCGAGTTCATGACCGCCTTTGCCCAGTTCATCTCATCCAGCCCCACCAGCTATCACGCTGCTGAGACCATGTCAGCGCTGTTGGACCGCGCCGGCTTCGAGGCGATGAA
>CAXYYR010000084.1:0-8437 GCA_964293265.1 uncultured Propionibacterium sp. | reverse complement strand
GATGAGCCGAGGCTGTTCGTATTGCCCATCTGGAAGGCGGCAGGCAGACCTTCGCCCTCACCAACCACGTCAAGCACCAGATCCCCCTGTCCATTCCGATAGGGACGCACAAAGACATTGCCAGAGCGCGTTGCCAGACCATGCTCAATGGCGTTCTGGCAGAGCTCGGTCAGAACCAGTGACAGTGAGGTGGCCACCTTGGCGGGCACCAGACCGAATGTTCCCTGCCGCTTTGCCCGCACAGTGCCGGATGCTGCGGCGACATCGCCGACCATCTGGAGCAATTGATCAGCAACTTGATCAAATTCCGCCTCTTCGTCATAGCTCTGAGACAGAATTTCGTGGACCACAGCAATGGATTGCACACGGTTCAT
Organism: uncultured Propionibacterium sp.; assembly: GCA_964293265.1. Taxonomy (GTDB): domain Bacteria; phylum Actinomycetota; class Actinomycetes; order Propionibacteriales; family Propionibacteriaceae; genus Propionibacterium. The sequence continues at coordinate 8,063 of CAXYYR010000084.1, read as the reverse complement.
GGCATCGGTCAGGGCGTTCTTTGCCTCGTCGGAATGCGTGCGGCGCGCCTGAAGCCGAAGCAGTGCGGCAACGGTCTGCAAATTGTTCTTCACCCTGTGGTGGATCTCACGAATGGTGGCATCTTTTGTCACGAGCTCGCGTTCACGGTCACGCAATTCAGTGATGTCGCGGCAGAGCACCAGCACTCCCACCTGACGTCCGCCCTCACGCAGCTGCAACACCCTGGCACGGATGCAGGCCGCATCATTCTCCAGGTCATATTCACCGGCAATATCTGTACGGAACACCTGCTGATCGGGCTCCGAGGCATGGTCGGCAAAGGCGCCCTCACCATGGGGTGAGACCGCAAAGACCGAAACCCCGGGCCCGCCCGGAGCAGGACGACGGATCTCCTCACCCATCAGGTCACCGACCATCCCAAGCCGCCGATAGGCAGAGATGGCATTGGGGCTGGCATATTTCACCGCGCCATCCGTGCCGCCGTAGATCAGGCCATCCCCGACGCGGGGACTCAATGAGGGATCACTGGCGGGATTCAGCGGATAATCACCGTGATGGGCCATGTCGGTGAGAATGTCGGCAATTTCAAGATAGAAATCCTCCATCGCACCCGGAGCCCGCACACCCATGCGATTGGTGTGGCGCTCGACAACGGCAATCACCTGCCCCTGCCGCAGGATCGGGATCGCCCAGACATCCACCGGAATTCCCGCGCGAAGCTTGTTGTCACTGGTCTCGCAGATTTCCCTCGACATGAATGCCTGGGTGACCAGCGAATCTGGTTCGTAACGAATCTCCTCGCCGACAACATCATCCTCGAGAGCTGTCGGTCCGGTCACCGGACGTTGTTGGGCCGCAGCCCAGAAGACATTCTCATCGGCATCAGGAACCCACAGCACCAGATCCGAGAAACGCATATCGGCCAACAGATGCCATTCCCTGACAAATCCCAGCAGCCAGTCACGATCCTCCACATCAAGGACTGTGTGGTCGCTCAGCACCTGGTTCATTGACACCATGCGCCAAGACTATTCGTTGCCAGGCATCCAGCTCGGCATGACCCGGATAGCAACCCGGCAGGGCGACACCGGGATAAATTGTTTGGGGCCACGATCATCCACGTGGCAGAATTGGCCTCCGTGCCCGTACACCGAGGCAATCCATGCCCCAGGTGTCGCGCGGGAGACTTGGATTCGCCGGACCCTCGGTTCGGCCGAAAGATGGAGGGTCGAGATGGGAAAGACCGGTCGTAAGCGTCGCGCGCGTCGTAAGAACGCTGCCAATCATGGCAAGCGTCCCAACGCCTGAGTTGTTCTGAACGCAATGATCCCGGTGCCACATGGCACCGGGATCATTGCGTTGTTGGCTGCTGCCTGGCTGTGCTGTCAGGCGCAGTGTTTGTCAGGCACTGGCCGCCGAATTGTCGTCACCCTGCCGGGCGCGAAAACTGAGTGTCAATGAGGTGATGCGCCCACGCAGCTCCGGGGTGGCGCAGGGTGTCACGGTGCAACGCTTGACCATTGCAGAGATCATGTCTTCCACGTCGAAATCACCCATGCAGCTGTCGCAGATCATGAGGTGACGCCGAATCTCATCGGCATCGGTCTGGGGCAGCTCACCATGCAGGAAGGCCTGCAGACTTCCCAGAGCCACCTCGCAGGCATGCTCATCGGTGGCGGACACGATTTCTTTTCGGCCGGTGTCACTCATGGTTGTGATCTCCCCCGATCCCATTGTCACGTGCAAAATCTGCCAGCTGCTTTCGCAACTGGGCACGGCCCCGGTTGAGTCGCGACATCACCGTTCCGATGGGTGTGCCCATGATCTCGGCGATCTCCTTGTACGAGAAACCCTCGACATCGGCCAGCAGCACGGCCTGTCGAAATTCATCCGACAAATCATTGAGTGCATCGGTCACTGCGGCGTCGGGCATCTCACGTAGAGCGTCCATCTCTGCTGAGGGAAGGCCGGTGGCATCGTGCGAGGCTGCCTTGGCGAGTTGCCAGTCCTCCACCGCATCAGAGCCTGTGCGTGGCTGACGTTGGGCCTTGCGATAGCTGTTGATGTAGGTGTTGGTGAGGATGCGATACAGCCACGCCTTCAGATTGGTGCCCGGTCGGAACTGCTTGAACGAGCTGAAGGCCTTGGCATAGGTCTCCTGCACCACGTCCTCGGCATCGCTGGGATTGCGTGTCATGCGCAGCGCTGCACCATAGAGCTGATCCAGGTAGACCATCGCATCACGTTCGAAACGTTCGGCACGTTCGGCAGTGGTCTCGGTATCGCGCACATCCACGGTCGGCTCGGTCACATGTGGCGCGTTCGACGGCGTTGACGCAGGAGTTGGGATTGTCATCGCATATGACAGTACCGAACTCCCCGCAGCTGTGGCCGTTGACCTACTGATCGGAGGCCTTGTGATCGTCTGCACGCAAGACAGAACACCGGGCGCATGGTGGGTTATTCCCCACCATTGCCTTCCAGCTCGGCTGATGTGATGGGTCGGATGAGTTCGGGACCCTGGGCGCTCGCCGAGTTCACCCGGCGATCCACTGCATCGGCGCGGATCATTCCGGCGGACAAGGGCTCGAGCAGGTCGAGGGCTTGCTGGGGATCTGTCTGCCTGGGATCAAGCCAGTCATCCAGGGCATCAGCTTCCATGGCCACCGGGCGGCGGGGATGGATCTCCCCCATGGCTCCCCGGGCAGCAGTGGTGATGATCGTGCATGACGACAGCCACATGCCCCGGGGCGCACGCCAGAACTCGTACAGCCCTGCGAAATACAGCAGCTCACCCGAGACATTTCGAAAATAGAAGGGCTGGGAAGGCTTGTCCCGGTCACTGAATTTCTGCCACTCGAAATAGCCGGTTGCCGGCAGAATGCACCGCCGCTGCGCCAGAGGATGCCGATAGCTCGGCTTGATGTCCAATGTTTCAACACGCGCATTGATCATGGCAGGCACACTCCCCGGGCCCTTCGACCAGGAGGGTACCAGGCCCCACCGCATCCCTGCGATCTTGCGCACTGTCCGCCGTGTATCACGCGGGTCGATCCCGGACAGTGGCCTCGGATCATCCGCCCTGCCCCCATCGGCACGCGGTTCACGCTCAAGGATCACAGGAACCGTTTGGCTCGGAGCAATGTTGTAACGAGGATGCAGCCATAGGGGCCAGTCCACCTGCTCCCGGTCGTGGTGGTCTCCCCCATCGACGTCACCAACACCGCGGACCCCGGGCATGGACGATGACTCGGGAGCAGTCATCAGGGTTCCCGTGTCATCAACGATCTCAGTTGCGTCAAAAACGTCCACCAACTCAGCGGGATCAACGCTCAACACATACCTGCCACACACATCTGCAGGTTATCGACCGTCTCCAACTCGCTAGCCTGTTCATATGAATGCGCAGGCGTCTGACAAACGGCCGGACATGGCAGCCACGGACGGCTGGCCAGCGCCGTATGCCCATGGCCCCATCCATGGACGCGTGCAGGTGCCCGGCTCAAAATCCGAGGCCAACCGTGCCCTCGTCATTGCTGCCCTGAGCGACGGCCCGAGCACGGTCAGCGGACTGCCCGATGCACGCGACATTCATCTCATGGTGGCCGCGCTGAAGTCCCTGGGAGTCAGGATTTCCCAGACCGGCGAACATGCGGTGATCGTGCAACCCGGCACCCTGCACGCCGCATCGGACATTGATTGCGGTCTGGCCGGAACGGTGATGCGGTTCGTGCCACCGCTCGCCGCGCTGGCACCCGGCACCACGCATTTCATGGGTGACCCACGGGCAAGCCATCGTCCACTGGCTCCGCTGCTGGACGGTCTGGAACAGCTGGGGGCTGTGGTGAGCAGCCGTTCCATTCCTTTTTCGCTCACTGCCCCCGATGCGCTTCCCGGCCGGACAGTGACCATCGATGCATCGGCATCAAGTCAGTTCATTTCAGGACTGTTGCTGGCCGCTGCCGCATTCCCGCGTGGCATCGAGCTCAATCACAGGGGCGACACCGTGCCTTCGGCGCCGCACATTGCAATGACCTGCGCCATGCTGGCCCGCCATGGTGTTGGGGTGGAACACCCATCAGCAGGCCAATGGCTGGTGGATCCGGGTGGGATCCACGCGGTGGATGAGGCGATCGAACCGGATCTGACCAATGCCGCGGTATTCCTCAGCGCTGCTGTACTCGCCAGCGGATCGGTGACAATCGCCGACTGGCCCCGCCGAAGCACCCAACCAGGTGCGCTCATCGGCGCGATCCTGGCACGCATGGGCGCCACTTTCGTCAAAGGCCCCAAGGGTGCCACCGCCTCGGTCGTCGGCAATCTGCGGGGCGCCGACCTGGACCTGCACGAGACCAGTGAGTTGACACCCGTGGTGGCCGGCCTGGCTGTTGCGGCACGTGGTGTCACCACCATTCGCGGGGTTGCGCACATCCGTGGACATGAGACCGATCGGATAACCGCAATCGCCACAGAATTGGGCCGTCTGGGTGTGCCGGTTCGTGAACTGGCTGACGGGGTGGTGATCACTGGCATGGCCGATGCCCGCAAACGTCTGCACAGTAGCGATGGGGATGGTCTGTTCCGTTGCTATGCCGACCATCGGATGGCCCATCTGGGCGCCCTCATGGGGCTCATCATCCCCGGTGTCCGTCTGGACGATGTGGGCACCACCACCAAGACCATGCCCGATTTTCCCGGTGCATGGTCGGAGTTGGTGGGCTCATGAGCCCACGCACCACCCGAGGTGTCATCGGGCGCGGAACCGACTTCGACAGTCACGATTTTGCACGTCCGGCAAAGCGCAGCCGCCCACGCACCAAACGCCGCCCCGACTATTCCGATGCCCTGAAAGCCCGCGTGATCACGGTGGATCGTGGGCGCTACCACCTCCTGCTGGATTCCGGGTCTGATGGTGCATTCCCAGATCTGGTGGCCGTGAAGGCACGCCAACTGGGCCGTGGCGCGGTGATCGTGGGCGACGTCGTGCGGGTGGTGGGAGACACCAGCGGCACCCCAGGCACCCTGGCGCGCATCGTTCATGTGGAAGACCGCCGCACCGAACTCAACCGCACCGCTGATGACACCGACCCCTATGAGCGCCCCATCGTGGCCAATGCAAGTCAGCTCGTGGTGGTGACATCGCTGGCCGATCCCGCACCACGTCCGGGAATGATCGACCGTGTGCTGGTGGCCGCCTATGACGCTGGTGTGGTGCCCATCATCTGCCTGACCAAGGCCGATCTCGCCTCCCCCGGACATCTGGTGGAGCTCTACGAGCCCTTGGATGTGCCGATCTTCGTCACTGAACCCGACAAGCCGCTCACTGCCCTGCGTGCCGCGTTGGCCGACAATGTGACGGTATTCCTTGGCCACTCCGGGGTCGGGAAATCAACGCTGATCAACCGCCTGGTGCCAGATGCCGGACGCCGAACCGGCGTGGTCAACGATGTGACCGGAAAGGGGCGTCACACCTCCACCTCCGCAATCGCATTGCCACTGCCCAGCACCGATTCCGTTTCCGGCGCTGGCTCCGGGGACGATGCCGGTTGGGTCATTGACACTCCCGGCGTGCGCAGTTTCGGCCTCAGCCATGTGACACCAGCCACCATCCTGGCGGCCTTCCCCGATCTGTCAGCCTTCACGGACACATGTCCGAGAGGATGCAATCACCATGCCGACGCTCCCGAGTGCGGACTGGACGCAGCCCTTGAACAGGGCCAGTTGAGCGCCCAACGACTGACATCATTTCGGCGCATCCTGGAAGCCGTGGAGGGGCCCGGCCGCACCGAGAGCGACGAGAACCGGGAGTGAGCGGAACACGGGGCCGCTAAAGTCAGCCCCATGGCTTCGACAGCTGCGTCCACAACACCCGATCTGTATGCCGATCTGCGTTTGGCGCAGGACATGGCCCGCAGGGCAGACGCCCTGACGATGGCCACATTTCGTTCAGCTGACCTGGCAGTGAGCACCAAAGCCGATCACACCCCGGTTTCGGAAGCCGACAAGGCAGTGGAGGCCATGGTGCGCGCCACGCTGGCAGAGCAGCGTCCGGATGATGCCATCCACGGCGAGGAGATGGCCGACACGGGCAGCGGCCTGCGTCGCTGGATCGTCGATCCCATCGATGGCACCGCAAACTATGTGCGCGGCGTGCCGATCTGGGCAACACTCATCGGCCTCATGGTCGACTCCAGAATGGTTCTGGGTGTGGTGAGCGCACCAGCACTCGGACGCCGCTGGTGGGCCCATGAGGGTGCAGGGGCAATGGCCGGCCCAGATTTTGACCACGGCTCCCCCATCAAGGTCTCAACCATCAGCAGCCCCGGCGAGGCATTCCTTTCCTATTCCTCGCTCCATGGCTGGCAGAACGACAACAGGGCGCAGGGATTCACCCGATTGATGGCGCAATGCGGCAGGACCCGGGCCTTCGGAGACTTCTTCAGCTACATGCTCGTGGCAGAGGGCGCCGTGGACATCGCGTGTGAGCCCGATCTGGAGCTCTATGACATGGCTGCCCTGGTGAGCATCGTGACCGAGGCCGGCGGCACATTCTCCAATCTCGACGGAGTGCCCGGACCGGCAGGACGCGGCGCACTGGCCACCAATGGTCTGCTGCACAACTATGCGCTGGGTCAGCTGCGCCACGATCCCCGCTGAGCGCTTCCCCAGCTCCATGACGAGATCGCCATGTCAGCGAGGAGCATTGCCCATACCGCCCTGGCCGCCGCCCATGCTGCCCCAGGTGGCCGTATTGGCGCTCACTTCGGTGGCCGTACCGCCGTTGATGCTCACCTGATAGCTGGAACCTGCCGTAATGGCAGCTGAGCTGAACACAATGTTCTGGGCCGTCTTGGTCACTGTGTAGGTGGCCACCTGAGTCCCGTCCGCAGTGGAGATCGTCACGGTGTCGCCAGCTGATGCGCTGCTGTTCGTCTGGATCCACGCCTGGGACGAATCGGTATCAGGGCTCTCGGCCATTCCCGAACTGCCCACCGCGAACAGCGTTCCCCCACTGATGAGCAGCGAGCCACCCGTATCAAGGGCACCATTTCCGGAGTTGGTCGGCCCGTTGACCACCACTGTGCCACCGCTGATGGTCATTGCCCCGTTGGAGTCGAGACCATCACCCCCGGCATCAACCATGATTGTGCCGCCGGTGATCACCAGGGTGGATCCCGAACCGGTCTGGGCATCGGGTGCCATGCCATCGGATTCACCGGAACCATCGGAGGCATTCACGCCGTCATCGCTGCTCACCAGACTGATGTCGCCGGCATTGAAGGTGATGGCATTCGCCTCGGCACCCTCATAGCTCGTGGTCACCTTCACCGTGCCACCGTTGAAGGTGAGCGCATTGTCGGCATGGATGCCGTCGTCGCCACTTGCCAGGGTCACGGTGCCACCATCGATCTGGAGCCCGTCATTGCTGTGCAATGCGTCATCCGAGGAATCCACGCTGATCGTGCCATCGCTGATGGCCAGTTGGGCGCCGGCACTGATGCCCTTGGTGGATGCAGCATCGGTGGCATCGCTGGGCGTTGTGCCGGAGCCACCCGCAGCAGTGACCGTCAGGCTGCCACCCGTCTGGACCATGTCGGTGGTGGCATCAATGCCGTCTCCTGAGCTCGCATTGATGGTGATGTTGCCCGAGGCAATGTCCACATAACCCCGGGTTGCGTCCTCGGAGTTGTCAGATTTCAAGCCGTCGCCACCACTGGTGATGTTGAGCGTGCCGTCCTCGACGATCACATAGTCCTTGCCACGGATGCCGTCATCGACGGCACTCACCGTGATGGTGCCCGACACGATGACCAGGCCATCGGTGCTGGCAATCCCATCATTGGTGCGCCCGTTGACCTCCAGTGACCCCGAACCGGCAATGGTGAGATCGGCAGCTGAATAGAGTGCCGCATTGGCGCCACCTTCGGCGCTGGTGTCATAACCCTGTCCGTCGGTGAGTTTGTTCTCCGGGCCCTCAGCCAGGATCACATTCACCTCATCTGCCGCCTGGATGTCGATAGTCGGGCCGCCGCTCGCCCGGATGTGGGGGCCGTCCAGAATC
>CAXYYR010000083.1:0-8485 GCA_964293265.1 uncultured Propionibacterium sp. | reverse complement strand
CAGTGACCGAGCTTGCCGGCAAGCGTGGTCTTGCCCGCGCCCTGCAGTCCGGCGAGCATGATCACCGTCGGCTCGGTGCCCTTCGACATCCGGACCGTGCGGGTTTGACCACCGAGGATCTCGATGAGTTCCTCGTTGACGATCTTGATGATCTGCTGGCTGGGATTCAGTGCCTTGGACAGCTCAAGGCCGTGGGCACGTTCCTTGACCTTGGCAACGAACTCCTTGACCACCACCAGGGCCACATCGGCCTCGAGCAGCGCGATACGGATTTCACGCGTGGTCTCGTCGATATCGGCGTCAGTCAGCCGACCCTTGCCACGAAGGGACTTGAAGGTATCGGCCAGACGGCCTTGAAGGGTATCGAACACAGACTCATCCTCGCTCAGAAATGTGTGTCAAGACTACGTGGCACATGCCATGGCTCAATCGCCGAGCAGGCCATCCACAAATTGCTCGGCGTCGAAGGGAGCCAGATCGTCGGGCCCCTCGCCCAGACCGATGAACTTCACCGGAACGCCGAGTTCACGCTGCACCTGCACCACAATGCCGCCCTTGGCAGAGCCATCCAGCTTGGTGAGCACCACGCCGGTGATGTTGACCACCTCGGAGAAGATCCTGGCCTGGGTGAGTCCGTTCTGTCCGGTGGTTGCATCAATCACCAACAGAACCTCGCCCACCGGGGCCTTCTTCTCGATGACCCGCTTCACCTTGCCCAGCTCGTCCATCAGACCGACCTTGGTGTGCAGACGACCGGCGGTGTCAACCAGCACGACTTGCACCCCTTCGGTGATCCCCTGTTCGACGACATTGCAGGCAACCGATGCAGGATCGGCACCTTCCTCGCTGCGCACTGTGTTCACCCCCACCCGCTCGCCCCAGGTGGTGAGTTGTTCAGCGGCAGCCGCCCTGAAGGTATCGGCTGCACCGAACAGCACTGTCTTGTCCTGCGCAACGAGCATGCGGCCGAGCTTGCCAACAGTGGTGGTCTTGCCGGTGCCATTGACTCCGACCATCATGACCACCGCCGGAAGCTGAGGTGCGTGATCAAGCGTGAGTTCACGGTCCATCTCGGGACCGACAATCTTGATGAGTTCGCTGCGCAGCACACGCCTGGCCGATGCGGAGTCCGAGACCCCGCCAACAGCCAGCGCCTTGCGCAGGCTCTCCACGAGCTCATTCGTGGGCCCGACGCCGAGATCGGAGGCAATGAGAGTGGCCTCGAAATCGTCCCAGGTGTCATCGTCGATCTTGTCGACGCTGAGCAGATCGCCCAATGCCCGGGCCAAATTGTTCTGTGAGCCTGCCAGACGCCGCCGCAGACGCGTCAGACGGGCAGCAGGTGCCTCCGGGGTGTCCAGTTCTGCAACAGCCTGGCTGGCTGCCTCATCAGCCGTGGTGGTGGCCACGGGTTTTTCGGCCTCGCCATCCGCAACGGAAACATCAGGCGTTGCATCAGCGAGCGCCGCAGGCTCAGCGCCCGGCTCCACCTGTTGAACGCGACGTCCGAAGCGCACGGCAACATAGGCGACAGCGGTGGCCGCGACGATGCCGGCAACGATTACCCAGAAAACCCAATCCACGCAGGCAGTCTAGCGGGGAGCTCAGTGGCTTGAGGAGCGCTTCCTGAGCATCTGCTCCAGGGTCTCGGGCATTGCGGCATCGCCGTTGAGATGGCGCGCCAGACCTGAAAAAGTTCTGGCTGCACCGGGGTGCCGGTCGCGGAAATAGCCCTGCATGCCCATCATGACCATGGCACCAATGCCGACGGCCATCGCCAGAATGGCAATCAGTGCCACAACAAACACCACCATGATGGCTCCCTCGTGCCTTGTCAGGCCCCGGTAGTGGGCTGAATTATGTTACCTGCGCCAATCTAGCGCCGGTGATGGTCAATCGGCCAAGCGTTGCGAGATCACCTTCGTGACACCATCGCCGCGCATGGTCACGCCATACAAGGCATCAGCCTTTTCCATGGTCCTCTTCTGATGGGTGATCACCAGCAGCTGGGAATCCTTGCGCAGCTCTTCATAGATGCCCAGCAGACGCGACAGGTTCACATCGTCGAGAGCAGCCTCCACCTCGTCGAGGATGTAGAAGGGGCTTGGCCGCGCAATGAACAGGCTGAACAGGAAGGCCACTGCCACCAGTGAACGCTCACCGCCCGACAACAGCGACATGCGCTTGACCTTCTTGCCGGCAGGACGGGCCTCGATATCGATTCCGGTGGCCAACATGTCGGTGGGATCAGTGAGCACCAGCTGACCCTCACCGCCGGGGAACAGACGGGGGAAAACTCGCGCAAAAGTCTCCCGGACATCGGCATACGCCTGGCCGAAGACTTCCTGCACCCGGTCATCAACTTCATGGATGATGTCTTCGAGGTCTTTGCGGGTCTTGCGCAGATCCTCCAGTTGCTCGGCCAGGAACTGGTGCCGCTCATTGAGGGCATCGAATTCTTCCAGGGCCAAGGGATTGATACGCCCCAACTGGTCCAGCGCACGTCGCGCTGCCCGCTCACGCTTCGACTGCGCCTCACGGTCAAAGGGCACCGGATCGGGCTGCTCATCATCATCGGTGAGTGCGCTGCCATCAGGACGGGTGAGGACCGGGATGAGCTGGTCGGGACCGAATTCCGCCATCAGCGCGTCAGCCTCCATCCCGAGTTCATTCATGGCCTTCTCAGCCAGCTGCTCAACACGCATCTGCTGTTCGATGCGCGCCATTTCTTCCCGATGTGCGCCCTCGACCAGGTTTTCCACCTCAGTGCTGCGTTCCCGCACCCCGTGACGCGCCGCTGTCGCCTGCTTTTCCGCCTCGACCCGCGCCTGATCCGCTTGGGCTCGTTCCGCCTGGGCTGCCTGGGCCGCCTCCTCGACCCGAGCTGCCAGCCACTGGGCGGCTTGATTGACGCAGCCAGCCACGGCTGCTTCACGCCGGACCCGCTCACGACGAACGGCAGCCTCGGCTCTACTCTGCCGTTCACGAGCTGCAGCGCGGTGCAGTGAATCAGCACGGCCAGCAAGCGACCGGGCGCGTTCCTGGCCGGTGCGGAGCGCCAAGCGGGCGTCCATCTCGGTCTGTCGGGCCATTCGGGCAACCACAGAGAGCTCGTCGCGATGTTCGGGGTCTGGGTCGGCCATCTCCGCATCGCCTCCGGCGCGTTCAAGTCGTTCCCGCAGCGCCGCGAGTTCCTGCTCGTCACTCCCCCTGCGTTCGGTGGCTGTTGCGATGGCGGTCTCGGCGCGGCTCGCCTCATTGCGAGCTGTGGACGATGCCTGACCCAGGTTGGAGATCTGTTCGGTAAGTGCCGACATGGCAGCATCGGATTCATTGAGTTTCTCCAGCGCCGCGTCCGCCAGCTGCTGAGCTTCGGCGATGGCACGGTCTGCGCTTTCACGGGCAAACCGAAGGCGCTCCACTTCGTGCTCGGCCTCGCTGAGCTCCTTGCGGGCCGTGGTGAGTGCCGCCTGCAATTCGATGCGGCTCTGCCCTGCCCCCGAACCACCCGCAGCAAACCAGGCCGAAAGAATGTCGCCCTGCTTGGTGATGGCACGCAGGCCCGGATGAGAGGCGATGACTGCGCTGGCCATGTCAATGTCGTCCACGGCAATGCAATCCGCCAGCAAGGTTGCCACCGCACCGGCAACCGAGGAATCGGCCTGCACGAGTTCTGCCAACGGACGAACCCCCGAGGGCAACTTTCCGGTGTCAATCACAGGCTGGGGCGCGCCGGCCACCACCAGACTGGCTCTCCCGAGGTCCTGGGACACAAGAGTGTCCAACGAATGGCGCGCCGCATCCACATCGGCAACCGCCAATGCCTCGGCAGCAGACCCCAGCCCGGCAGCAACAGCGGTCTCCCAGCCCGGCTCCACAGTCATGAGTCCGGACAGCGCCCCCAGAAGACCCGGCGCCTGACTGTCTGCCAATGCCGCAGCGCCATCCTTGCGCGTCAATCCAAGTTCGAGGGCCTCCACCCTGGCGCCGAGAGAGGCAATCCGACGTTCCACCGCCACCCGCTGCTCATCGAGTTTCTGCCCGGCTGCTTTTGCCTGCGCCAGTTGTTCATCTGCCTTTTCGAAACCGGCATCAAGATCTGATTCGCCATCGCCCAGGCCACTGATCCGGCTTTCCAGGGCCACATATTCATGTTCGGCCGCTTCCGCTCGCGCCAGGGCCTCATCGCGTCGTTGGGTGAGTCGGGCGACTTCTTCGCCGCCGGCATCCAGTCGGGAACTCAGGGAATTGACCTGGCCCGTCAGCCTCGCCAGACCCTCACGACGGTCTGCCACCGCGCGCAGCTGCTGGGCGTATTCCTGCTCTGCAAGATCGTGGGCGGCTTCGGCTTCCTGCCGCTTGGCAGTGGCGGCATCGAGCACCTGCTGGGCTGCCTGGGCTTCAGCTTCCAATGCCTGTTCCTGCTGGCGCACCTCATTGGCCTCGGCCTCGAGCGCTGCGGGGTCCCGCCCCTGCTGTGTCTCGGCCACATCGTCGCCATGGCGCATGCGTTCTGCGCTGATCGATGTGATGGTGGCAATGCGTTCACGCAGAGCGACTGCCGCATACCAATGCTCCTGGGCAGCTGCCAGCGCCGGGTGGGCTGGCGCCAGCCCAGGTTCGGCTTCCGCTTCGGCGGCGCGCGCCTGATCAAGGGGGGCCTGGGCCTCGGCACGCAGCTTTTCCTGACCGGCTTGGTTTTCGCGCTCCGAATCAAGGGAGAGATGCGCCGCCGTGAGGTCATGGGCCAACAGACGCGCTCTGGCATCGCGCAATTCGGCCTGCACCACTGCTGCCTTCCGGGCAACTGCAGCTTGACGTCCGAGTGGTTTCAATTGACGCCTGATCTCGGCAATGAGATCGGACAGGCGTTCCAGATTCTGACGGGTCGACTCAAGCTTGCGCGTGGCCTTTTCCTTGCGACGGCGGTGCTTGAGCACCCCGGCTGCTTCTTCGATGAATCCACGACGCATCTCCGGCGTGGCCTGGAGAATCTGGTCGAGTTGACCCTGCCCGACGATGACATGCATCTCGCGGCCCATGCCGGTGTCCGACAGAAGCTCCTGCACATCGAGGAGCCGCGCAGTATGCCCATTGATGGCATATTCGGAACCGCCAGCCCGGAACAGGGTGCGTGAGATCGTTACCTCGGTGTAGTCAATCGGCAGCGTGCCATCGGTGTTGTCAATGGTGAGCGTGACTTCAGCTCTGCCCAGGGGTGGGCGTCCGGCAGTGCCGGCAAAAATGACATCGTCCATTTTTCCGCCACGCAGATGCTTGGCGCCCTGCTCACCCATCACCCACGCCAGGGCATCCACGATATTGGACTTGCCAGAACCATTGGGGCCGACGATGGCGGTGATTCCCGGCTCGAAAGCCAAGGTGGTTGCCGAGGCAAAGGACTTGAAACCCTTGAGGGTCAAGCTCTTCAGATACACGGGCTCACTCCCCGGGGCTCGCCGGCACGATGACCTTCTTGTTGCGGAAGGTCCACAGCTTGTTCACCACGAAATTGATCGGCATGGTGATGAGAATGGCAATCGCCTGACTCACATATTCACGCGAGTGCACAGCATTGACCACCTGCTGGAAGATCGACCCACCGTGGGGCTGGTACGCGTCGAACCAGGCGCCGCGCAGCGAAATGACGCCGGCGGGGCTCATCATCATGGCCTTGAGGATCATGCCGATGAAGGCAGCAACAGCCCCGATCGCCAGGAACTGCCAGAAACCCTGCCACCAGCCACGACGCGTTCCCCGGAAGGTCCAGCTGCGATTCAGTTGGTAGTTGTAGGTGTTGGCAACCAGGAACGACACGATCCAGACCAGCGAACTGAACCGGAAATTGAAACTCGTGGCGGGCACGGTGAAAAGGACGTGAGTGGCATTTGCCGAGCCGCCATTGAGCTTGTTCAGCACCACAGCCACCGCCATGTTCACGATGACGCCGGAACCACCCACAACGCCGAAGCGGATGAACTGACCGGCAATCCGCACAGCACGGTGCTTGGTGGTTTCTGCAACCACCACCGGTGCAAGTTGTTCGGGGGCGTCCTGGCTCATGGCCACCTAGCCTATCTTTCGTGCGGGTGAGATGCGTCCACCCTCACGGTGGGACGCAGTATTCGTGGCGATCCGCGCCATGGCCGGGGCCGGTTTCGGCAGACGCTGACATGACGGACACAGATAGCTGGAACGGTTCATGAAGGCCCGACGCACGATGGCATGCCCACACCGTGGGCACGGCTCGCCTTCGCGACCATAGACCGACAGGCCGCGGGAAAAATAGCCCGAATGCCCATCCACGTGCACATAGAGAGCATCGAAGCTGGTGCCGCCGGCAGCAAGCGCCTCGGCCATGACATCGTGCGCGCAGCGCAATACATTGCGCGCACGACGGGTGGACAGATCCTGCGTCGGATGATCGAAATGTGTGCGTGCCCGCCCCATCGCCTCATCGGCATAGATGTTGCCTATCCCGGACACCAACCGTTGGTCGAGCAGGGCGCGCTTGACCGTGGATCGGCGTGCCTTCATGGCGGCAGCGGTTGTCACAAGATCAAAGCCGGGATCGAAGGGGTCGAGCGCAATGTGAGCGATCCCCGCGGGCAGGTCTGCGTCGCCCACGGAGAGCCCGAGCGAGCCGAACAGTCGCTGATCTATGAAACGCAATTGAACATCGTGGCCGAGGTCCATGACAACGCGGGTGTGACGTTCCAAGGGCACCTCGGGCGCATCAACCCGGAATTGACCACTCATTCCGAGATGCGCCACCAATGCGTCGCGCCCACTGCTTTCGAGATGCTCCGCTGATGCGTGGCATCTGTCAAGAGGCAACCACAGATATTTTCCGCGTCGACAGGCGGCCCCCAGACGACACCCGATAAGACCCGAGACGAAAGCATCGACATGGTCAGCACCACCGGAAATTGCCCGGGGATCCAGCACCGTCACCGCGCGAATTCGCAGGTCGGTGACATGGGCTTCGAGGCCGGCACGCACCACTTCGACCTCGGGAAGTTCTGGCATGGCTCAGTGATCCATTGGCTGGACAGCCTCAGATGTGGGAATCCGAGCCGTTCACTGCGGCGGGGTCAGAGCTGTCGAGTTCTGCATCCAGCACACGGAAGGCATTTTCGGCGGCACGCTGTTCGGCCTGCTTCTTGTTGTGCCCCAGACCGGCCTTGAAGGTGCGCTCCGCAACCACGGCAACAGCGGTGAAACGCTTGTCGTGGTCGGGTCCGGTCTCAGTGATGCGGTATTCAGGTGGCTCGGACTCCATGGCCGCGGCAATCTCCTGAAGAGATGTCTTCCAATCCAGCCCGGCACCCATCTTGACGGCCTCGTCCACCAGACGGTCGAACAGATGGTGCACGAACCGTGCTGCCCCCGTTGGGTCCGTCATGTACATGGCGCCGATCAGCGCCTCAGTGGTGTCGGCCAGGATGCTCATCTTGTCGCGTCCACCGGTGGTCAATTCGCCATGACCGAGCTTCACCAGCTGGCCGATGTCCAGACCCCGAGCCACTTTTGCAAGGCTCACCGAGCTGACCACAGCTGCCCGCAGCTTCGCCAGACGACCCTCGGCGTAATCAGGGAAATGGCGATAAAGATAATCGGTGACATTGATGCCGAGCACCGAATCACCGAGGAACTCCAGCCGCTCATTGTGCGGGATCTGCCCATGCTCATAGGCAAACGAGCGGTGCGTCAACGCAAGGTCAAAAAGCTCGGCGTCCAAGGGGACGTCGAGCTCTTTGATCAGTTCAGCGAATCGGCTGCTGCCGGATTCACTCAAATTCACGGGTGTTCAGGCTCCCGGTCACAGTGCGGAACTCACCACGTGCACCGTACTGGTGGCACTTGGGGCATGCAGTGTGCGGCAGGTGCTGGGCACGGCACGCAGGATTCGGGCAGGTAACCAGAGTCACCGGCGCAGCTTTCCACTGCGAGCGGCGCGACCGCGTGTTGCTGCGGGACATCTTCCGCTTCGGGACAGCCACGTTTCTTCTCCTCGATCAAGATTGGAATGCATGTCTTTGCAGACACGCGACAGCCTAGGTTACTCGCTGGAACAGAGATCGTCCAAATGCTGCTCTGCTGCGCGGTCTTCCCCCGGGGCACGGCTCATGAGCCAGCAGGAGGATTCTCGGGTTCAGTGACGGCCAAGCCCTCCAGCGCAGCCCAACGGCCATCCACCGGCTCATCATGGTGATGCTCGGGATCATCGTTGAGATTTGCACCGCACTCGGCACACAGGCCACGGCAATCCGGGCGACACAGCGGTGTGAAGGGCAGGCTCAGGATGATGGAGTCACGCAGGAGCGGATCCAGATCGAGCAATTCACCATCGAGGAAGAGATCATCCTCGCCACCCTCACGGTCCGAGTAGTTGTAGAGCTGGAAGACCCGGTAGCTGCCGTGATCGGTCAGCGGTGTGAGACAGCGCGCGCACTCGCCCTCCAAGGGAGCTTCGACGGTGCCG
>CAXYYR010000082.1:0-8594 GCA_964293265.1 uncultured Propionibacterium sp. | reverse complement strand
GATTCGAAAAATTTGAGTTTCCCATCGGCATCCCACTTCATGTAGGAGACGTTGCAACCAATTTCCCGCACATATCTGTTCCCTGCCTCGTCCACAAGAGCACTGTTCCGGCCATCGATACAGCTCTCGATGATGATGGCTGATTCAGCAGTGGCCTCTTCCATACCGGATTTGGTCTCACCGGCGTAGGGGACGGGCCCAACATAAGTAGGGGCAGTGCCCGGCTTGGTCCATCGCTTCGACACCCACTGATCACGCAAAAGTGCCATGTCATATTCGGTGTAAATCCCCATCGTGTACTCCAACATCTCTGGCGGAGTGCTGTCTGCCCCACCCTGGGCTGACAGAGTCTCATTTAGTTTCCACAGCGCGTCGTGCACCTTCTTTGCTTCCTCGAACAGCGCCTGCTGTGATGCGCTCGCCGACGAGGCGGCAGCGACCGATGCCGGGTCAGGCGGTGGTGCAGAGTCGTCGCTGCATGCAACAACGCTGACCGTCAGGGTCAGTGCGAGGCAGGTCACCATTGACCTGTGAAATCTTGTCGTGGGGGGCACGGCATCTCCTGTTCGGGGGGAACCCAGATGAACCCACATCATGCCAACAAAAAAGCGGCCGCGGAGGGGAAAATCCCCGCCTGCGACCGCCTTCCAATCAATACCCCTAGCCAGGGCAAAGTAAACAGTTTGAAATTGTTTTCCACAGACGCACGCTCATGACCTGAACGCACATTCCAGCCGGCCCGGCAACAGGTGACTTTCCCGGGTCGGCCAACGTCAACATGTCCCGGGACTCGATATCCCTGGGCTCGCGGCTAACGGCCGGGTTCCTGATCGCCGCCCTCCGGCAGAGGGCAGCCGTCGGGAAGCTCCGAGCCGGGTCCGACCGGCGGATGTTCCATGCGCATGGCGCCTCCTCGGTTCACGGTCGGAGCGGGTGAGCCCGACCTGCATGCAACCAGTGTCCCCGGCTGCATGGTGCCGAAAAACGGCGGGGCGATGCATCGGCACAAGATCGGGTCATGTATGAGATCTGGTCATGCATGCGCCGCAGAGGAGAACAGCCCCGCTCCGCCCCTCAGTCGTCCTCATCGTCAAGATCGGGACGATAGGGGTCGAGCTGCTGCACCGAGGGCAGGAAATAATACGAGCCGGTCTCGGGATGGCTGTAGAACGTGAGCGCATCGCGCATGCCGTCAACGCCGGCCATCTGGTCGAGCATCTTCTGCATCACTTCGCTGCCGGCGGCCACGCCAACAAACATGGTGCCGTGCTCGGCGGCCGTGCCATAGGCGGTATTGCGCCGCAGAATGTCGCCCAGATCATCCTGGTCGGTGCGCGCAATGTGCGAGCTCGGCGGCTTGGGATCAAGCTCCTGGTCGTCGTCCTTGGTGCGTCCCATCACCTGTTCCTGCTCTGCCACCGGCAGGGCCTCCCAGGCCTCCACATCGTGTGGCCAACGCTGCAGAAGCAGCACCGAACCACCGGCAGCGGGCCCCTCGGCAATCTGCACGACATTCTGGATCTCTGACAGATGCGGGTTCTCGGTGCCGTCAACGAAACCGGTGAGATCACGGTTCTGGCGATAGACCCAGCCCTCGGTGCTGTCGGCCAGGGTGACGACCGGCGCCAGCTCGGTGACCAGCAGACGACTCATGTCGAACACCACATCCTGGGCGCCGCCCTGCAACCACAGCGCCACATCGTGCTGGGTGGCGGGCATGGTGAAATCGTCCAGACCCCGCAGCGGACGATTGAAGCCTGCCAGGCCGGGGTGGGCATGCTCGGGCACAAGCTTGGCCCACAGCTCGGGGCGGAAACCCACCACCGTCATCGTGGCATTGCCGGTCTTGGCATTGCGGTCGATCACATCGATCACCCGGGCGATCACATCGGACGGCGGCTCCACATGCCCATCGGACGATGACTCCGTCACCAGATCGAATTCAAGATAGGTGTGATGCGCAGTGCCGAAGGCAGTGATGCCCGGCTGGGGCAATCCGTTGGACGAGGGTGTTGTGACCATGGCCTCATTCTAGCAACCAAATCGCGCCAAGGGCATCTGACGCAGTGGGACGGCTCGTGCGGATGCAGCATTCGCCAGCCGCTTCATGAGCCACCCCCCCGAGCCGCATGCACTGGGCACCACTTGCACTCGGGGTCCACAGTTCGAGGGGGGTGTGATTAATAGATAATCCGATCTGGGCTAACGTGTGCCTCACAGCCGGACGCCACCTGGTGAAGTAACCAGCTGTGGAGAAACCGGACGAAAGCTGCCCTCGGGCACGAGGCCCGGCCGCTGCTCACAACGACGGTTGTGGGAACGCGGCCGATGGTCGATCAACGTCGATCGCCCCCGGAGAGGCGGGTCCGCTGACCCGCCTCTCAACTCGGGGCTGCCACAGCCACCAGCCCACGCCCATGAAATCGTCAAGCCACGGCCATGAACATGCCAGCAACCAAGCCCATGACCAGTAGGCCTCTGCTTTGATGTAATCGTGTTCTCCACACCATTCCCGCTGATCGAGCTGGCTGCCATCGTGGTCATGGCATCCGCCATGTCGGCAGTCACCAATCGCATCATTTCCGGCGTCAGCTGGGTGCGGCGCTTCGTGGCGTCGTTGGTTGTTTTTCTGGCCAGTCTCCCCGTGGCCAATTGGGTGACCACGGCCACCGGAATCGTCAGCGCCGAGGGCCAGCTCACTGTGCATTGGCTCATCTTCTTGATGGTGCTCGCGCTCACCTTCGTATGGGTTTTCGCAGCGGCTCTGGCTGCCCTGGTGATTTGCGAGGTGGTGTTGCCAAGCGGATCAATGCCCTCGCCCATCCAAGCCGTGCGCGATATGGCAAAGGCATCGCGGCGTCATCGTCGTTATGTGCAATTGGGCTGGATTGCGATGGGTTCTGGCTTGTGGCGGGCACTGCGCAAGGGCCCTGAATCACCCGGTTTCGGTGATGCCCTGGTGCGCACCCTCAACCGCTCCGGCGTCACATTCATCAAGCTCGGTCAGGTGCTGTCGACCCGCCCTGATGTCTTGCCTGCGTCGGTGATGAAAGCCCTCAGCGCGCTGTGGGACGCCGCCGCCCCCGCCCCTGAACACAACATCCGCGTCGCCCTGCGCGAGCAGTGGGGTGATGATCCGGACAATGTTCTTGCCCACTTCGACGATGAGCCGTTCGCGGCCGCGTCGATCGCGCAGGTGCATCACGCCATCCTGCGCGACGGCACACCGGTGGTGATCAAGGTGCAACGGCCCGGAGCCGCCGAACAGGTGGCCGTCGATTGTGACATTCTGCTGCGCTTCACCCGGCTTGCTGAGCAGCGTTTCGAATGGGCCCGCCGAATGGGCCTGCATGACCTGGGTGAGGGAATGGCAAAGGCCCTGCGCGAGGAAGTGGATTACCGCCGCGAGGCCAGCAACACCATGGCCATTGCTTCCGCGCTTGCTGACGATCCTGAGATCACCACACCTGTGATCAATGAGGAACTCACCCGGGAGCGCGTGCTGGTGATGAGCCCCGTCAATGGCCGCTCGTTGGCTGCCCGGGCCGATTCCCTGCCGTCCGGGCGTCGCGCCGAGCTCGCCCACAGTCTGATGGCAGCCACGCTGCAGGGGATTCTGGTTGACGGCATCTTCCATGCCGACCTGCATCCGGGCAACATCCTGCTCCTCGACGACGGACGCATCGGGCTGCTCGATTTCGGTTCGGTGGGCGTGATCGACGCCGAGACCCGCCAACTGCTGGCAGCTCTCCTGGTGGCAATGGTGTCCGAGGACAATTCGTCGGCAACCACCGCCGTCACCGCCGCTTTCCAGGTCAGCGACGATGTGGACCGGCTGGCATTGCAGCGCGATCTGGGCAGGGCGCTCACCGTGTTGAAGCACACCGGCACGGAATCAACCAGCACCTTCAACGAGTTCTTTGCCGTGATGCGCAACTACCAAATCGCAGTGCCCGGCGATGTGGCCGGTGCCTTCCGCACGCTCACCTCGCTGGAGGGAACCCTCTCGGCACTGCAACCGGACGCCGATCTGATGAGCGCCGCAGCAGATGTGTTGCCGAGACTGGTGACCAAGGTCACCTCGGCCAAGCAGCTGGCAATGACCGCAGCCACCACCGCGATGACCTCGGCACTGCTGATGCGCCGCCTGCCTGCCCGCGTCGAACACATCTCCGACATGCTGGCACGCGGCGACTACACGCTGAACACCCGCGCGCTCGCGTCCAGTTCCGACCGCAGCTGGTTGCGTTCCCGCCTGGACGACGCCATGTCGTCGCTGTTCGCTGCCGTGTCGCTCATCATGGGCGTGGTCTTCATCGTGGTGCCCGGCGGACCGATGGTCGCCGATGCCCTGAGTGGCTACGACCTGGCCGGGGCAACCCTGGGTTGTCTCGGCCTCATCCTGCTGTTGCGCCTGGTGGTGCGGTTGTTCACCCGGTATTCGGGACGGGACTCGGCGCGCTGAACTTTGACGCCGGCTGCTAGTCCTTGTTGACGTCGCCCTCGTTCTCGTCGTCATCGTTCTTCACGGCATCATCCGTCTCGGACGTGAATGCCTGGGTGGTACCCACTGCCCCACCCTGGTTGAAACGCTGACCCTGGCCAGTGACATATTCATTGGTGATCGGACCGGGTGCCCCGGTCTGGGGTTCATTGGTGATGGCACCGGGTGCCCCGGTCTGTGACGTGTCAGCAAGCTCCGCGGGAGCGGGCGGCATCGTCGCCTGGGCAGCGGGGGCAGCCGGCACATCGGTGCGCGGCTGGGTGGCGTAGGTGCCGGGAATCTGCTGCCCATAGGGCGCCACAGCAGTGGGCAGTTGGCCGCCGTAATACTCGATGGCCAGCTTGTTGCCTTCCTTACGGCCCCAGATGAACCAGCAGAGCATCCCGATGAGCCCCGACGGCAGCGCCGCGAGTGCCCACAGCGCTTTCATGCCGGGCGTCCAATTGTTCGACGACACGATGCTCACCAGCGTGATCACCCACAGGATCACCGGCAGAAGCATCAACAGCACAACGAAGAACGCCGGGATCGCATCAAGGGGAAAGGTATCCATCCACATGACATTACTGGCATGTGCCGGTGCCTTTCCCCTTTTCAGCGCGCCAGTTTCGGGGGGCACCAGTTCCGGCGCACGAGCCACGCCTGCCCCAGAAAATGACCGAACCCAAGCGATGACCGAACTCGAGCACTGCCCCCACTCAGGTGCGCGAAGCCGCAGCAATCCTGCTGATCGACGCTGCCAGCTCGGCATCGAAATCGGCCTGTGAATCGTCCACCGAGAGCCCCTCGGCAAGCGCGCGGGAGAAGCTGGCAATGAGGCCGTGATTACGGGCCAGGCGCTCGCAGGCCTCGTCCCGGCTGAAGCCGCCCGACAGCGCCACCACGCGCAGCACACGGGGATCGGCGATGAGATCGGCGTAGAGATTGTCAGTCACCGGAATCGACAGCTTGAACATCACCTGCTGGCCCGGACGCAAGGCATCCAGGTGGGCTGCCAGCTCATCATGGAGCACATCTTCAGTGGCCCGGCGGTCGTCGGCGGTGATGTCAGCCTCGGGCTCCAGAATCGGCACCAGACCCTTTGCCAGGATCTGCTGGCCGATCTCGAATTGCTGATCGACTATCGCCTTGATGCCCACCGGGTCGTGGTGGGCGATCACCGAGCGCATCTTGGTACCGAAAATGCCCATCTCGACGGCATGGTCGAGCCGGACGTCAAACCCGGTGAGCGGTTTCATGAGCTTGGCACCGTGCTCCTCGTCGAGCAGACCCTTGTCCACCTTGAGGATCGGCACAATCTTCTTGCGTTCCCACAGATATTGCGCGGTGGGCAGCCCATCGACCGTGTCGTCCATGGTCCGTTCGAACAGAATGGCGGCCAGGATGTGTTCTGACGTGAATGACGGGCTGGTCATGATGCGCGAACGCATCTTGTGCACCAGCGCAAACATCTCTTCGTCGTTGTGAAAGGCATCCTCACCGATGCCGTAGGCGCGCAGGGCCTTGGGTGTGGAACCGCCCGACTGATCAAGGGCGGCGACGAAGCCGACCCCGCTGGCCATTCGCTGTTGCTGATCCTGATTCATGGTGACCTCCGTTGGTTTCGCCGGTCCCCGCCGAGGGGCCGGCGCCATGTTATTGCGTGGATGAAGCACGTTGACCTTCTGCCACTCATACTAGGTAGCCCTCGGGGCGCGCGGGCAGCAGGGCTGTCGACAGCGTGTAACAGGCGTTACGCCCCCGGACGCACGTATGCCCCTGCCGGGAGGGCAGGGGCACCACAAACACACATGCGAACGCCCCCACCGTCATGGCAGGGGCGCTCGCACGGCTCAATCAGCACATCTGGCTCAACCCCTATGAATCAGCCGTGCAGATCAAGTCTTGAGTTGTCTCAGGCCTTCTTGATGGCCGAGATCTCGAATTCGAGCTTCACTTTTTCGCTCACCAGCACGCCGCCGGCCTCCAGCGCGGCGTTCCAGGTGAGGCCCCAGTCCTTGCGGTTCACGTCAACGCTGCCCTCAAAGCCAACGCGGGCATTGCCGAAGGGATCAACGGCCGAGCCGGTGTACTCGAAGGGAATGGTCAGCGGCTTGGTCATGTCCTTCACTGTGAAATCGCCGGTGATCTCCACATGGGAGTCGTCAATGAGCTTCACATCGGTGGACTTGAAGCTCATGGTGGGGAACTTCTCGATTTCGAAGAAGTCGGCGGTGCGCAGGTGCTCATCGCGCTGCTTCGAGCGGGTGTCCACGCTGTCAACGTTGATGCTCACCTCAACATGGCTGGCGCCCGGGTTGGAGCCGTCAACGTGGGCCTCGCCGCTGAAATCAACGAAGCTGCCGCGCACCTTGGTGATCATGGCGTGGCGGGCAACGAAGGTGAGTGCGCTGTGTGAGGCGTCGATCTCGTAGTCACCCTGAAGGGAACGAAGGTCGGTCATGAGTGCTCCTAAAGTCTGTGTTTGTTGAAGTTTGTGCTGGTCTGGTACTCGGCGGGCGTCGTGTTCACATCCGTTGAGATTTCAACTACTTCTCATCCAACCACAACTGCCACCGAGTTATTCCCCAGTAGGCCTGTCAATGGCCTGACTCAAGAAAATTGTCGCCACTTCGCTCACGGACGAACACAGCGCCCCGGGTTCCTGCGGCAATGGGGGCACGTCTAGTGTGGGCCCATGAAGCACACAGCCGTGTTGTCGGAAGAGGGCACCCCGACCGAATTGCCGATCATCGAAGGCACTGTCGGAGCCAATGGCTACGACATCCGTGGCCTGCTCAATGCCACTGGCAATGTCACCTACGACATGGGTTTTGCCAACACCGCAAGTTGCCAGTCGAAGATCACCTATATCGACGGTGACAAGGGAGTTCTGCGCTATCGGGGATATCCCATCGAGCAGCTGGCAGAGTCGTCAACCTTCCTGGAGACGGCCTATCTGGTGATCTACGGCGAGTTGCCGAGCGCGGCTGAGCTGTCTGATTTCGAAGACCGCATCAGGCACAAGACGATCATCGACGAGGGCATGCGCAAGTTCTTCGAGACCTTCCCGCGTGGCTCCCATCCGATGCCCGTGCTGGCTGCCGGTGTGCAGGCGCTGGGCACCTTCTCCAATGCCTCGGTGGATGATGATCCCCAGTCCATCGAGAAGGCCACCGAACGACTGCTGGCCAAGATGCCCACGCTGGCCGCCTATGGCTACAAGAATTCGCGCGGCGAGCCCTCGCTCTATCCCGACAATTCGCTGAGTTATGTGCAGAACTTCGAGCGAATGAGTTTCGGCTATCCCACTGAGCCCTACCATTTCGAGCCCGAGATCACCCGCGCCCTCGACGTGCTGCTGATTTTGCATGCCGATCACGAGCAGAACTGCTCCACCTCAACCGTGCGCCTGGTGGGCAGTTCGGGGGCGAGCATCTACGCCTCCATCTCGGCCGGCGTGAACGCCCTGTCGGGCCCGCTGCATGGTGGCGCCAACCAGGCGGTGCTCGAAATGTTGGAGCAGATCCGCACCTCAGGCATCAGCGTGAAGGACTATGTGCAGCAGGTGAAGGACCGCAAGGCCGGCATCAAGCTGATGGGCTTCGGGCATCGCATCTACAAGAACCACGATCCACGGGCAGAGATCATCAAGAAGCATGCCGACCGGGTGCTGGCCCTCAAGTCCGGGCGCCGCGATCTGCTCGACATTGCCCAGGAGTTGGAGCAGGCCGCGCTGGCCGACGACTACTTCGTGGAGCGCCGCCTCTATCCGAATGTCGACTTCTATTCGGGGCTCATCTACGAGGCCATGGGCTTTCCCAAGGAGATGTTCACGGTGCTCTTTGCGATCGGACGTCTGCCCGGCTGGATCGCCCAATGGCGTGAGCAGCGCACCGATCCGAGTCGCAAGATCGGGCGCCCGCGCCAGATCTACACCGGAGTGCCCGAGCGCGACTATGTGGGCATGGACGATCGGTAGATCGTCCTTTGGAAATGCTTGGGCACGATCGCTGATCGTCCATGAAACAACCGCTGGGCTGGCCCATATGGTCCAACCCCCCAGTTGTTCTTTCCTCCGCTCTTGCTGCTCGGCTCAGTCGCGCGTCTC
>CAXYYR010000081.1:0-8729 GCA_964293265.1 uncultured Propionibacterium sp. | reverse complement strand
CCTCACATCCCATTTGTAGTCCATTGCAGCCCAGCCCCCAGGCGGCGGTCGCGTCATCGACGGCGTTAGTGAGCACCCCCACCACGGTGCCCCCGCCACCGGGCCGATACCACCACAGCCCCCACACCGGTGCGGTCCCCTGCCACATGTTCCCGCCGCCGGCATCCATGGGCGGGGTGGGCAGCGGAGGCAGCGGCTCAGCGAACAACATCATGCCGCGCGGCGCGATGAGCTGGCCGGCGTCCCAGTCGGGCACGTCGGTGGACGCATCGAGCGCGAGACGCGCCATGTCACCGGTCACCCAAAACAGCTCAGCGTCCGGCAGGGCACTGGCTTGTGCAGTGGTGTCGGCGGCTGTGGTTCTGCCGGCAGGGACTGGGGCGACGCCCGCGCGCCAGCGCAGCCGCTCCAAATCCTCCAGCCGGGCAGCCTGCGCCTCCACATCGCGGACTCGTTCCGTGCGCAGGCGCGGCATGGACCGGGCCGCCCACGGAAGTGTTGCTGTGGTGTGCGTGGTCATGTCACCTCGCCTCCTCATCGTTCCTGCGTCGCGGGGTAGTGAGCAGGGATGGTTGTACGGGCATGGCCGCCGAGGCGACCTGTCCGCGCACCAGGCGGTTCACCACCGAATGGGAAAGGCCGGTCTTCGCAGCAGCCTGGCGCTGCGAAGATCCTTGAGCGATGAGGAAGTGCACCATTTCTGCCTGGGCCGGGCTGACCGAGGTGCGGCGGCCGCCAGTGCGGCCCTGCGCCTTGGCGGCGGCAAGGCCTGCCATGGTGCGCTCCCGGATCAGGGACCGTTCGAACTCTGCGAGAGAGCCCATGATCCCGAACAGGAGCCGGCCGGGTGCAGTGGTGGTGTCCATGCCGGGCTCGGTGAGAGACCGAAAGGACACTCCACCAGCCCCGAGCTGGTCGAGCACCCGCACCAGGTGCGACAGTGATCGGCCGAGCCGATCCAGTTTCCACACCACGAGCTCATCGCCGCCGGCCAGCCCGGCGAGCAGTCCATCCAAGCCGGGCCGCGATTCCCTGGCGCCAGATGCGTGGTCAACGACCAGATGGGGTGCGGAGATGCCGGCATCCCGCAGCGCAGCGAGCTGGAGCTCAGGATCTTGGTCGGCGGTCGAAACGCGCGCGTAGCCCCAGATCGTCATGGGGCCACGCTAGCCGCACTGTCCCGATTCGTGGGCCGCGACACGAGAAACGGGCCACTAGTCAATCGGGACACGTTTCCGGGCCATACAGGCACGCTCAGGTGATCGACCTGGTGCGTGCCTCATTGTGTGGCCCGGAAACATTCGTTATCGGTTCCCGCCATATCGCCTGCCAGCGCTGTTCGATGTCGGCCGGCTTGCACACGGCAGAGGGCAGCCGAAGGCCTGGTGCTTGAACGGGAGACAGCTGGTCCGGGCCGTCAGTTGCACCTCCTGTGATCCGGGTGATCGCTTCCGGTCTTCCCCCGGTGAGCTGGCGCAATAAATTGATCCAAAGCCTGATAGAAAATGCAAATACTGACACGCCGTATTATCTGTGTATACGATGACGGTATTCCTTTTTGGGTTCTGGCTTTGGCTATACTCGTCACATGATCACCCCCAACGCCATCGGCGCTCTTTATTCCACAGACTGGGTAGACACCAGCAGCAGCTACGGACTTTCGCAGGCAGCACTCGATCACCTGCGTTCGACTCTTAGCCGCGATTTGGTGGGCCGCGATGACTACCCCGACCGCCACACCCTCGTCTGGCACAGCGAGTCCTCAAGTGCAGATATTGCCCTGGCATCTAGTGGCGGTTGGCGCGTGCCTCAAAACGCGTACTTGAAGCTGTTTCTTTTCGCCGATGGATGCCCCGCAGCAGACATTACCAAGCACGTGCTCGGGGAAGATCAAATCAATTACATTGACCCTAAAACAAAAGTTGATCGTTACTACACGATTCTCGACGACACTGCCGCTATCGTCACGGCCCGCATTGGTGCCCGGAAGCTGAATGGGCCCAACCCAAGCCCACAAGTCACCGATGAACCAGTGACTGAGCGCCGCTCATTGATCAAGATGATTCTGGCGTGGTTCCGATAGGCCCCAGCGCGGCCCACCACGCACCGTGTGGATGTCCTGCTGATCAGGTCAGACACAACAATGTTCGTGGCAGCGCCGGGCGCCATCTATATCAGTTGCCCTGGTGCTGGCGCAGCCAGTCAGTGAGAGCCTCGGTGCACACATCACCGATAGTGCGGTCAGCTTGAGCGGCCGCCAGTTTCATTTGGCGCGGCAAGCCCTGCGGGACGCGGATTGACCAGCCCACCGTGTCGGACTCCGACGCAGGGGTGTGGTCTGGCTCTGCGGTGAGGAAGATGTCTTCCACTGTTTTGGGCTTGTCGGTCTTGCTGGTGGATTTGCGTGATGCGGGCGGTGGGACGAGAGCCATGTCAGGCCACTTCCTTCAGGGTTGTTACGGACACGAGCTCATCGAAAATGGGCCCGTAGTTTTCGTCGGCACTGAGGGGCTTGCCGACAAGATCCTTAATTGATTCCCGTAGCGGCACCGTGGTCGTGAACCACGGGAGCTTGCCAGCGGTGAGCGTTTCAGTGAATTCGCGCAGCAGCGTGGTGCCGGCGCGGGCCATGGTGATCAGGATGCCAAAAGGCTTGTCCCCCACCACGTCGGCTGTTGGGAGGGTCTGCCACAGATCAGCGGTTGCCGGCACTGTGGGGATGATGACGAAATCGGCGGCGTCGATGGCCGCCTTGATTGCTGCCGACTGTCCAGGCGGGGTGTCGATGAACGTCCAGCTGTCACCGCTGCGTGTGCGCTCGATGAGGCCGACGTTAGCTGGCTGAATCTCGAACGGCAGTGGCGTGCCGGCATCAGCGGTGGCATACCCCCATTTGGTTGCTGTGCCCTGGGGATCAGCATCGAGGACGCGGGACGCATAGCCGCTGCTCGCGGCTTGAGCTGCTAGCAGCATGGCAGTGACGGTCTTACCGACACCGCCCTTGGTGTTCACCACGGCAATCGTGGGCATGGTGTGCTCCTTCAGGTAGGGAAGTGTGTTTTCGCACATGTGCGGGAACACACAGACAGACTAGCGCACATGCGCGTTTGTGTGCTTGTGTTCTTGTGCGTGTCTACATGCTCCGCTGGTGGAGCCAAGAACGGTCGTGGTGAGGTTGAGAGTTCTTGGCCGGAAAGTCGCTTGGATACCGCCAGGGTCGCTAAGACATTTTCATGATGAATGACGAGTGGTGCCGCGCAATTCGCAAGTTCTTGGACTGGCTTGCTGCGGCTGACCGATCCCCCGAGACTTTGACGCATCGGCGTTATCAGCTGATCCAGGTAGCGGCGGCGTTCCCTGCCGGCCCGGAGTCAGTGACGACGGCAGGGCTGGCTTCTTGGCTTGGTTCTCGCGGCTGGGTGACGGAGACGATGCGAAATCAGCAGTCCGCGCTGCGGACGTTCTTTGCCTGGGCGGTGACAGTCGGGGTTGTCGAGCAAGATCCTGCGGTTGGACTGCCGACGATCCGGCACGCATCTCATTTGCCTCGTCCTGTGGCCGAGGATCAGTGGCGGGCATTGGTGGGTGGGTCTGACACCAGGCTGTCGCTGATAGTGCAGTTCGGCGCCCGGATGGGGCTTCGTCGGGGCGAGATTGCTGCGGTGGCGAGCAGCGATGTGGTCACATCAGAGGAGGGCTTTTCTTTGGTGGTGCACGGGAAGGGCCGCAAGCTGCGAATGGTCCCCATGCCCGACGATCTTGCTCGTGCAGTGTTGGCGGCGCGCGGGTGGATGTTCCCCTCCCCTGCCGGCGGGCATCTGACGGCAGGATGGATTGGGGTTCTGGTACGGCGGGCTACAGAGGGGCAGTGGGTGCCGCATCAGCTGCGGCACCGTTTTGCCACTGCCGTGTACGCCGGGTCGCATGATCTGGCGGCCACGCAGGCGCTGCTTGGCCATGCCTCGCCACAGACCACTATGTGTTACGTAAGGCTGGCAGACGAATCCTTGAGGGCAGCAGCCAGGGCAGCCGCCTGAGTCTGCATTTTCCGCGAGACAGCCTGCGCATAGTTGCCGCCCCACTGCCTTACTATTGTGGTAATATCATTACCAATCGGCCCCGGAAGGTAATATTATGATCAACCTCGCGCTAGCGCAGGTCGTGCAGGCCCAAGTTGCCAAGATCACCGATCCTCTCTACAACGGTGTTGCAGACGGTTTGGCCGCCGCGCTGGATCCGGGGCCGCATTTCAAACATTTACTCCAACCGGAGTACGCGGCAATTTTTGCGATGGTCGCCAGAACAGCGATGCGCGAAGCATGGTCAAGATCACTACCCGGAGTGGGATGGACTGTTGCGGGCAATCCTCAGCTGATGTGTCAGATTTTGTTACGCAGTCCCGATGATTCTCTTACCCTGCGGCCACTGAAGCAGAACAAGCGCGTTCATGTCGGTGGCGTTCCTGTTGCAGGTAATAATTCAGCCCGACGTGCAGCCTGGGCCCAGCAGCCTCTTCTGCCCGGTCAGCTAGCGGGTAGTCCCCTCGGCCCAGCTGAGCTGATCCTGTTGTGGGATTACTGGTCATCAGACGGTGGCGAGTGGGGTGTATCCACGAGAGTTGTTCATCCCATCGCACCTGGTAGGTTCGGCAGCCGCGTTCCCTTGGATTTGAGTGCGGAGTTGCGGCCTGACGGTGAGCTGGCTGGGGGACTAACATTCGGTGGCGCAGTCCAGGAGGACGACCTGTTCGCCGACATCATGGAGGAGGGCCAGGAGGGTGAAGAGTCTGATCAAGGGTCATGATTTGCGTGGTGCCCGGCTGGCTGTTTTGAGGAACATGGAAGGTCTGTCGCAGACTGGGCTTGCTCAAGCAATGGGTGTAACACAGGGATTTATTTCCAAAATCGAATCTGGCGTGCAGCCTCTCCCTGCTAACTTCGCTTCATCTCTCGTTTCGCAATATGACCTCCCGCTCAAATTCTTCGAGGTACCGCCCAGTCTGGCCACCCAAAGCCCTGCCACATTCCGGAAATCATCACGAGCAACTGTGCATGAGGAGCGCCGAGTAGCAGCTCATTTCGATGAGGCCGCCCGGCTATTCCACCAAGCATCCGAGGCTTCCGGTTATCGCGTTGCTGATCTATCCAGTCTCTTTGACTCCGAGGTTTCAGCTGCTGCCCAAAATGTACGAACCGCCTTTGGCGTCAGCTCTATCGCACCTGTGTTGAATGTTGTGCGGTCGGTGGAGCGTCTTGGTGTCGGTGTGGTGACAGACCTCGTGACCATCCCTAATGGTGTCGCGCAGCATTCAGGCATCTCTCGGCCTAACCGTGAACTTGATCGTCCACTCATTGCGACTATCGGGGATCTCCCTCCCGCAGTAGCCAGGATGACCATCCTCCATGAGCTAGGTCACCTGATTTTTGACCGTGATCGTCTCATTCCAATCACAAAGCGCCAGGCACCGGAGGAGAAGCGAGCGTTTCGGTTTGCCGCCTCGGTACTCATCCCTGATGTCATTGTTCGTCAGCAGATTAGCGAAACCCTCACGCTGCAAGGTTTCTTACCCCTCAAGGCGAAGTATGGCATCAGTGTGGCCGCATTGATCGTCCAAGCGGCAGCCCTTAAAGCAATATCCCCGCAGCGCCAGAGGAGTTTGTTTATTCAGTTATCTTCCCTCGGATGGCGGCGGCATGAACCGGTCCCAGTGGCAAAAGAGACACCGATCCTTTTGCGGCAGGCAAGTGAGCGGGGCATCAGCCCAGACACCCGGGTTATCGCAGAGCAGACCGGAGTCAAGCGGGACCTCGTATTGAAGTGGACCGGAATCCCTCCGACAGGACAGCAGACGGGTCTGGCCGACATCATTGAGCTCCGTCCAAGGCGGTAAATAACGCTCCCACGTGCTGAGTGCTTCCACCCATGCGCGTTCGTGTGCTTGCGCGTGTTGAGGTGTGGTCAGGCCTCGCCGCGTAGGCGTTTTTCGGTGAGCTCGTCGATCAGTGCTGTTGCCGTGGCGAAAGCTTCGGTGGGGTCTCCCCCGGCGTCTTCTGCAGCACTGGCGATGGTGAGTGCTGTATGGATCTGGTCGTCTTCTGCCTTGGTGGTGGTGCCGCCGGCTTTGCCGGCCGCACCGTGGGGTGTGGACATGAGCCGATCCAACGCATGAACCAATGCCCGTGAGTCGTCGTGGCTTCGGTGTTGGCGCCAGAGCAAAACGATGAAGTAGATGCAGGCAGCAGCCAGGCCAAGAAGCCCGCCGCATAGGAACCAGGTGATGGTGGTCATGCTGTTCTCTCTTTCGTGTGTGCTTGTGGGTTTGTTTACTTGTGTGGGTGTGTGTGGCGTTGGTTTTGCGGGGTGTGGTGGAGCTCCACGAGAGTGACGAGGTTTCGGCGCTCGGTGCGGTCGGGATTCGCGCGGCCACCGGTGGCGGCGTCGAGTCGTCGCCGGCCCGCAATACCTGGTGTGGCCATGAGTGTGCTGGTTGCCATGAGGAGCCGCAGTACCTGCACGTGCTGGTCGGGCATTCCCCTGCCCGCAAGCTCGGTGACGGGCTGCGGGTCAGCGCGGGGGATGGTGATGGATGTGGTTTCAGTGAGGCGTGCCGAGGTGCGCCGACTGATGGGCACGTCCTTACTGTCGGCGAGCATCGTGACGACGGCTCCGCCTGCATTCCCGAGCCTCCACCACATGCCGCGCAGAGGCGCGTTCGCGTGCCACTGTCGGCGGGGCGCATAGCGGCCTGGTGGTGGCAGCAGGGTGAGCGGTTCCGCGAACAAGATCAGGGCACGGGGCGCCAGGAGGCGCGCCGGATCCCATTCGGTCGCTTCGCGCCTGGCAGCAGCCACCGCATGGGTCATTTCTGGCGTCAGCCAGAACAGCGGTGCTGTTTGAATGGCGCGTGCTTTGCGGTGCAGCTGGGTTGCGGTCGCAGCGTTGGGCGAGAGATAGACGCCTTGTGTTTGGGCGAGGGTTTCGAGTGTGACGCGCCGCAGCGCGGCCGCTTCGATTCCTGCCGCCAGGGCGTCCCGCAGTGCGGGAAGCCGGCGTGGCGCCCAGGCACTAGTAAGAATGCTGGTGGTCATGACGGCATCCCTGCCGTTGGTGTGACCGTGACAACCGCATCAGCGGGTGCTGTTGCGGTGATAGTCGGGGTGACGGTGACCACCACGCCAGCAGGCTCAGGGTCTGCCTTGTCTTCTATTGCCCTGAACGCCCACCACATCGCGCAGGTGAGCGAGAAGATGGCGAGCACCACCGACACCGCGGCCGCGACCGAGCGACCGTTGGTCCAGTCGTTGATGAGGCCGGCAATGTTTAACAAGGCCATCAGGAACATGAAAATGGCGAGGACTGCGTACGGGATACCAAACATTGAGGTTCTCCTTGTATTGAGGGTTTACAGAATTGGCCGTCAGGCCCGTGCCTGGGCTTGTTCTTGGCGCAGTCGTGTGCGCAGTCCGGTGAGCTCGTCGATCTCGGCGAGCATCCAGGTGCTGAACCCTGACCGTGGTGCGCCTGAGGTCATGGCGTCAGCCGTGACCGTGACGCAGTAGATGATCCGGTCCAGCTCGCCATCGGTCAGTTCCACGGTGAGTGGCTGTCTCGTGATGTCCATTGGCTTCCCTTTGTGTGTTCCCACACTTGTGTGTTTGTGTGCATGTGTGGAGTGTATGTGTGTGCTTGTGCGTTTGTCTACTTGTGCGGTTGTGTCTTTCCGCACTTGTGGGTTTGTGGTCTTGGAGGTCATCTCCAGTCGGCTCGTCTGGGGTACAGGTGGAGCTGGCGCTTTTCGGCCGCGTGGTTGTAGCAGCACTTGCACAGGCCGCGCGCATGGTGGAGCTTGATGTGTTGGCATCTGGCGCACTGGCACATCACGGTCCCCGTCTTCCTCATCGCAGTTCTTCTTTCGTTGAGTGTGCTTGTGTGTTTGTCTACTTGTGGCTTTGTGTGCTTGTGGGCAGTGTTGGTTGATTGCTTGGCATGGCGCCTGGTTGCAACCAGACCGGAGCGGGGCCATGACTTGTGGTGATGGCCTTGTCCAGGGCGTTGACTGATTGCCCGAGCTGGACGTCTATAGCCCGGATTCTCTTCATCACGCCACACAGTCCCCGATGGCAGTCGGTGAGGGTGCCTCGGTGTCGTTCCGCCCGATGCGTGGCGCGGGCAGCGGGTGACAGTTCTTGTTTGGCTGCCTGGACAAGCCCGGTGGCGTTGTCGAGGTAGCCCCCAGTGAATGTGAACTTCACCCACGCTTCCGTTGCCGTCAAATCATTCGTGCCCATAGCATCCTTCTCCCTTGTGCGTTTGTGTGCTTGTGTTCATGTGTGTTCCCGCGCTTGTGTGTTTGTGTGTTAGGCGGCTTGTGTGCATGTGTGCTCCTGTTCGTTGGTGAGTGTGTTTGTGGCTTGTTTCCAGTCGGCTCGCCCGTCGGGCCGGCGTGGGTAGGTGCCCAGGCGCACGGTCAGATCACCGATGAGGGCGGGTTGGTGTGTCGGTCTTGGGTGGCGGCCGAGTTGTCGCATCCATGCGAGCTCGGCCGACCACCAGGCCCATGCGACTCGCTCGCGTTCCAGTCGTTCGGCTCGCGCTGCAAGGACGCCTGCTACGCCGCGTTGTTCAGCGGCTCGTTGCCGGTTGTCGTGTCTGGGGCGTCGCACGCCGCCGTGGACGTGTTCCAGGACTCCCGCATCACAGAGCCGGTCGAGTGTGTGGGGCAGGGATGC
>CAXYYR010000080.1:0-8857 GCA_964293265.1 uncultured Propionibacterium sp. | reverse complement strand
TCGGCACCACCGGCACCGACACCATCACCCAGACAGCAACCGGCACCAGAACACTTGAAATCATCGAACTCGAAACCGTGCTCGTCCCCAACGACGAACCCAGCTGATCATCCCCAAAGCCAGCTGCGCGACAGAGGGGCCGGACCCGCACCAGCGGATCCGGCCCCTCAACACCATCTAGTTCATTCAGCGAGCAACTGAACCTTCGTGGTAGTCAGCGTCCTTGACCTCGTCACCCCACGAGAACAGACCGCGGATCTTGCGACCCACGGACTCGATGGGATGGCTCTCGCCCTCGGAACGCAGCTTCTTGAACTCGGGAGCGCCAGCTGCCTGGTCCTCCATGAAGCGCTTGGCGAAGGTGCCGTCCTGGATGTCGGAGAGCACTGCCTTCATGTTCTGCTTGACATGCTCATCGATCACGCGGGGACCTGAAACATAGTCGCCGTACTCAGCAGTGTCGGAGATGGACCAACGCTGCTTGGAGATGCCACCTTCGTAGATGAGATCAACGATCATCTTCATCTCGTGGCACACCTCGAAATATGCCATTTCGGGCTGGTAACCGGCCTCGGTGAGCACCTCGAAGCCAGTGGTGATCAGCTTCGACAGTCCACCACACAGCACATCCTGCTCACCGAACAGATCCGTCTCGGTCTCCTCGCGGAAGGATGTCTTGATGGCGCCTGCACGCAGGCCGCCCAATGCCTTGGCATAGGACAACACCAGCGGCCATGCCTGGCCGGAGGCATCCTGCTCGACGCAGACGAGCACGGGAACACCGCGGCCTGCTTCGAACTCACGACGCACCACGTGGCCGGGACCCTTGGGGGCGACCATGATCACGTCATGGCCGGCGGCAGGCTTGATGTAGTCGAAGTGGATGTTGAATCCGTGGGCGAACAGCAGTGCCGCACCGGGCTTCAGGTTGGGTGCAATCACCTCGTTGTAGAGGGCTGCCTGCACCTGATCGGGAGCCAGAATCGTGACCAGATCAGCATCGGCCACCGCGTCAGCAACTGACTTGACGGTGAGACCGGCTTCCGTGGCCTTGGCAATCGACGCCGAGCCCTCGCGCAGGCCCACCACGACATTCACACCGCTGTCGCGGAGATTCTGTGCATGGGCATGGCCCTGGGAACCGTAGCCGATGACGGCAACGGTCTTCGACTGGATGGGCGCCAGGTCGGCGTCTTCCTCATGGAACATTTCTGCCATTGCTAACTCCTGATATTGATTGTTATGACCGGCGGACTTGCACTCAGGATGAATGCTTCGCCAAAGCCGGACGCTTTTTTTCGTGAATGCTCTTGGAGCCACGGTCCAGAGCCACCTGGCCGGATTGAACCAGCTCGATGATCCCGTAGGGGGTGAGCATCGTCGTGAGGGCAGCGATCTTCTGTTGTCCCCCGGTGACCTCGATGGTCACCGACTCCGGACTCACGTCAGCGACGTGGGCTCGGAACAAATTGGCAAGGTCGATGATGGCTGGACGGTTGTGATCGGTGCACCGCACCTTCACCATCAGCATCTCGTGGTTCACGGCGTCTTCGCCGAGTTCCACGATCTTGTAGACCTCGATGAGTTTGTTCAACTGCTTGACCACTTGCTCGGCCACCCGTTCATCCTCCATGGCCATCACAATGGTCATTCGGGAAACATCGGGATTCTCGGTGGTGCCCACGGCCAATGACTCAATATTGAAGCCACGGCGGGAGATGAGTCCGGCAACCCGTGCAAGCACACCGGAGTGGTTGCTCACCAGCACACTCAGCGTATGTGTGTTCACAGCTCCTCCTCGTGCCAATCGGGGGCCAGATCGCGGGCCACCTTGATCTCGTCATTGCTCACGCCGGCAGCGACCATCGGCCAGACCATGGCGTCCTTCTCACAGACGAATTCCATGACCACCGGACGATCAGTGATCTCGGACGCCTTGGTCAGCACCTCGTCCACCTGGTCAGGGGTCTTGGCACGAAGGCCAACACATCCCATGGCCTCGGCGAGCATGGGGAAATTGGGCAGCTCATCGGTGTGCAGATCGGTGGCCGAATAGCGCTGGTTGTAGAACAACGTCTGCCACTGACGCACCATGCCAAGAGTGTTGTTGTTGATGGTGGCGATCTTCACCGGAATGTTGTTCACCACGCAGGTGGTGAGTTCCTGGTTCGTCATCTGGAAGCTGCCGTCGCCATCGATGCCAATCACCACCTTGTCGGGGCAGCCCACTTGGGCGCCCATAGCGGCGGGAACGCAATAGCCCATCGTTCCGGCTCCACCCGAGGAGAGCCACTTGCTCGGCTTGGCGAAGGGCAGGAAATGGGCCGCCCACATCTGGTGCTGGCCGACTCCTGTGACGAAGATGGCATCGTCACCGAAGTGTTCACCGATCTTCTGGATCACATGTTGTGGGCTGAGTTTGCCGGTTGTCGGCTCCTCCCAACCCACCGGATAGCGATGTTCCAGGCCCGTGACATAGTCACGCCAGGTCTTGCGGTCCACCTGATGGGCATTGGCCAGATGCGCGGTGAGTTCGACAATCACCTTTTTTGCATCGCCGACGATCGGCACGGCGGTTGCCACATTCTTGCCGATTTCTGCGGGATCGATGTCGGCATGGATCACAGTGGCGTGGGGAGCAAAGCTGGCAACCATGCCCGTCACGCGGTCGTCGAAGCGGGTGCCGATGGCGATCAGCACATCACAGCGTTGGATGGCACCCACGGCTGCCACGGTGCCGTGCATTCCGGGCATTCCCAGATTGAGTTCGTCGTCATCGGGAAAAATACCCCGGGCCTGCATGGTGGTGACCACCGGAATGCCGGTGGTTTTCACGAGTTCAGCCACTTCTGCAGCTGCCTGGGCGCGAATGGTGCCGCCACCGAGCAACAGCACCGGGCGTTCGGCAGCCGCCATGATTTTGGCAGCCTGGGCAATCTGGCGGGCATGGGGCGTCACTGTCGGCTTGTAGCCGGGCAGCCGCACCTTGTCAGGCCAATGGAACTGCGCGCTGGCCGTCATGGCATCCTTCGACACGTCCACGAGGACTGGCCCGGGACGCCCGGTCGACGCAATGTGGAAGGCCTCCTTGATGGCCATCGGGATGTCAGTTGCCTGGGTGATGAGGAAATTGTGTTTGGTGATGGGGGTGCTGATGCCGCGGATGTCTGCCTCCTGGAAGGCATCAGTGCCTATCACTCCCGAGCTCACCTGACCCGTGATGAAGACCACCGGAACCGAGTCAAGATAGGCGTCCAGGATGGGTGTGACCAGATTGGTTGCCCCGGGCCCCGATGTGGCCAGACAGACACCAACCCTGCCGGTGGCGAGCGCATAGCCTTCGGCGGAATGGCCACCGGCCTGCTCATGGCGCACCAGGACGTGACGGATGGGCGAATCGAAAAGGGGGTCGTAGAGCGGAAGTACAGCGCCGCCGGGGAGACCGAATACGGTGTCAACGCCGACTTTCTGCAGCGATTCGAGCAGAATCATGGCGCCTGTCATCATCTGATCCCCTTGCGGGACCTGCTTGCCCTCCGCCATCGGCCTCCTCCTTCGCTCATGGTCACGACCGGCGTCGCAATCCATTGCCTCATAGCCGTCACCACACTGCTCATCGGTGCCGACGTGGCCGGTTCGCCGGGGAAAACCGCGCTGCCCCCTTGGTGTGACCAATGCCACGCCAAAGAAAAACCCTCGCTGCCTTTCGGCATACGAGGGAGCGCTTCGTCTGACTTCTACGAAGCGCTAGGCAAGTACAATAATTCGTCCTGCGAGCACAACAAGGATTATGACAGCACCGCGCGGTGGGCATTCACCAGATGCTCTTTTGTCTCACGTTATGAGACTGACAATCTCGCCATTCGATGCGTTTGATCACCGGACATCGCAGGCCCGGCAGAGCGGGACAGCGCACGAACCCGACCAGATCACGCCTGAGCGGGCGCAGCGGTACGGCGCACAGGGAAGCCTGCCTCATCCAATGCCTGTTTCACCTGGGCGATGGTGAGCTGGCGGTAGTGGAAGACACTGGCGGCCAACACCGCATCGGCACCTGCCCGCACCGCCTCCACGAAATGCTCTGCAGTGCCGGCTCCACCCGAGGCAATGAGTGGCACCTCCACTGCTTGTCTGACGGCAGCAGTCATTTCCAGATCAAATCCATCACGCGTGCCATCGGCATCCATGGAATTGAGCAGCACCTCACCGCATCCCCGTGCCACCGCTTCACGCACCCATTCGATGGCATCCAGACCAGCCGATTGCGTGCCACCGTGGGTGGTGACGCCATAGCCCGACGGCATACCGGGCTCACGTCGGGCATCGAGACTCAACACCAACACCTGATTACCGAAACGAGTGGTGATCTCGTTGATCGCCTCGGGGCAGGCAATGGCACCGGTGTTGATGCCCACCTTGTCAGCACCACAGCGCAGGAGCGCATCCACATCATCACTGCTGCGTACACCTCCGCCCACCGTCAGCGGGATGAACACATTTTCAGCGCATCGGGTGACCATGTCGCGGGTGGTGGCGCGGCCATCCGTGCTTGCCGAGATGTCCAGGAAGGTGATCTCGTCAGCGCCCTGGACCCCATAGCTTGCCGACAATTCCACCGGGTCCCCGGCATCGCGCAGATGTGTGAAATTGACGCCCTTCACCACCCGCCCGTCGGTGACATCAAGACAGGGAATAACCCGAATTGCGACGCTCATGAGCCGAACCCTAGCGTGTCCGACCCACCGCTCCCCTGCTGGTCACAGGTGCGCATGGAGATGGGCTGTCAGGCGGCGGTATCGAAGTCAACGATGTCACGACGAAGCAGGGCAACCACCGAGCGGCAGGACTTTGCAAGGCCGGGCGAACCGAGTTCGGCAATTCCCGGAGCACTCATGATCTGGCCGGCCAGATCGATCCCCTGGCGTGCCCAGCGCACGAAATCACCAGCAGCCAACCCGAACTCGCCAAGTACGTCGGCCAGGGATGCACCAGCCGCCCACTGCGCCACCGCTTCGGCGAAGCCGATGTCGAGATCGCGCTGACGCTCCACCCGATGGTCGCGTTCAACCAATCCCACCTCGCGCCACACCGAACGCAGGGCACGCTCGGCCTGTGCGCTGGGTCCATCGGGCATCCGGGGCGCTGCTGCGTCGTTCCGGCGGGCCTCGTAGACCAAGGTGGACAACACCGCTGCCAGCTGCGGGCCATTGAGACCCGCAAAAACCTTCTCACCAATTGCCTGCGCCACCACCAGGTCGAGCTCACTGTAGATCCTGGTGAGCAGCAGGCCTGCCGGGGTCACTTCATCGGGCCGGGACGGATTCAGATAGCCGAGGGCATCAAGCACGGCGCAGATACGGTCGAATTGGGCAGCAATCGAATTGCGCCGTTGCGCCGCCCTGCGCTGACTCACATTGTTGTCCCGTTCCAACTTCAACGCCCGCTCTGCTGCTCGCGCATGCAGCTCACGATCGGGGCAGTCATGACATGGGTGGGCACGCAGCTGGGCGCGGAGCTCGGAAATCTGATGACTCAGCTCGGCATCCAGCGGCACCCGGCTCCTGCTCCCGGTGCCATCCATATCGGTTATCCGGGCATCCAGGGCCCGCGCCAATGTTTTGCGATCCGAAGCCGAATGCCGGTCAAAATGCTTGGGCACACGCACCTTGGCGGTCGCAACGGGCGCGGTGTGGAAGTGCTCCGGAACGAGCCGCACAATCTGGTGGTCCTCGCCCATCACCAGTGGATGGGTCTGATTGGCACCGATGCGTGCGGCTTCAACGATCACCATCCAGCCGGCATGGCGCCCACCCTCGGTGCGGATCACATCGCCCGGCTCCAGATTCGCCAAGCCCTCGAGCACTGCAGCTCGCTGATCCTGTTTGCGCAACCGTGCCTGCTCACGTTCGAGTTCACGCACTTCATCACGCAACCTCGCGTAACCGGGGAAATCGCCACGGGAACATTCGGCCTGTTTCCAGGCCTCGGCGATCTGGCCAGCCACCGCAACTCCCTGCCGCGCAGTGGCCACCACCTTCCGATCGGTCTGGAACTGGGCAAAACTCTGTTCCAGCAGCGAGCGGGCGCGGTCCCTGCCTGCGCTGCGCACCAGGTTGACCGCCATGTTGTAGTTGGGAGCGAAGCTGGATCTCAGGGGATAGGTGCGTTTTGACGCAAGCCCGGCAACCGCTCGTGGATCCATCCCGGTCTGCCACAGCACCACGGCATGGCCTTCGGTATCGATTCCCCGGCGCCCGGCACGTCCGGTGAGCTGGGTGAACTCCCCCGGCGTGATGTCTGCATGGGTCTCACCGTTGTACTTCACCAGACGTTCGAGCACCACTGTGCGAGCCGGCATGTTGATACCCAGCGCGAGTGTCTCGGTGGCAAAGATGACCTTCAACCAGCCCCGGGTGAATCCCTCTTCCACAACGGCCTTGAACACTGGCAGCAGCCCGGCATGATGCGCTGCGATTCCGCGTGTCAGGGCCTCCACGAAATCATCCCAACCCAGGGCTGCACGATCGGAGTCCGACAGGGAGGCACCCTCGCGACGGGCCAGGTCACGCAAATGGTCATGCTCGGCGCGGTTGGTGGGGCGCAGACCGGAGCGCAGAACCTGGTGCACGGCAGCATCACAACCCTGCCGCGAGAACACGAAGTAGATGGCTGGCAGCAGCCCGGCCTTCTCCAGCGCACGCACCACCATGGCTCGGCTGGGGGTCAGCCCGTGGTCCCGGTGTTGGCGGTCATGGGGCCCGGTGCTGGAAGCGCCCCCGAATTGCCCCGATCCATAGCTGACACGTTTCTTGCCCCGTCCATTACGTCCGCGCGGGCGGCGGGCATCGTCACGGGTGCCGCGCGCCTCCTGACGAGCCAGAGCCGTCAACTTGGGGTTGACGCCATGTTCCTTGGGTCCACCGACACGGCTCCCGGCAGACCGGGATTCAGGATTGAACAGTTCATAGATCTGATTGCCGGCCATGACGTGCTGGAACAGCGGAACAGGCCGGTTCTCCCAGACCACGATGTCAACATTGCCGCGCACGGTGTCGAGCCAGTCACCGAACTCCTCGGCATTGGACACCGTGGCCGACAGGGCGACCACTTGCACCGCATCGGCCAACCCGAGGATCACTTCCTCCCACACGGCTCCCCGGAAGCGATCAGAAAGGTAGTGCACCTCGTCGAGCACCACATATCCGAGGGTCTCCAGATCGGGCGAGAGCGCATAGAGCATGTTGCGCAGCACCTCGGTGGTCATCACGACAATGGGTGCATCCCCATTGATCGTGACATCGCCCGTCAGCAGGCCGACATTTTCGGCACCATGCACATCAACGAGGTCATGAAATTTTTGGTTGCTGAGCGCCTTGATGGGGGTGGTGTAGAAGCAG
The DNA here is from genome assembly GCA_964293265.1 of uncultured Propionibacterium sp. Taxonomy (GTDB): domain Bacteria; phylum Actinomycetota; class Actinomycetes; order Propionibacteriales; family Propionibacteriaceae; genus Propionibacterium. The sequence continues at coordinate 1,460 of CAXYYR010000080.1, read as the reverse complement.
CGTCGGTGTTCGGCCAAGGCAAGAAAACAGGCATATTCACCAACCACTGTCTTTCCCGATCCGGTGGGTGCCGCCACCAGCACTCCATGCCCGGCATCGATGCTCGAGCATGCCTGGACCTGAAAGGAATCGAAAGAAAAATCGTAATGTGCGGCAAAGTCGCGAAAGTTTGCGCTCTGTTGTGGTTGAGCGCCCAACCCGGCATCCGCAGTATTCACACCACCAGCCTAGTGAGGCTCGGCGGTGGCGAAGACGTCAAGGACTCCCGGCCTGCATTGAAGGGCCAGCGGCGCATGCCCGATTTCCTCGCCGTCGGCAAGTCCGAAGAGCCCCGGCCCATCCACCCTGATCGAGCGGCAGGTGAGCATCTCCACCTCGGGCAGGCGGGAAAATCGTCCGTTGTACAGATTGCGGAATTGAGTCAGTAATTTACGCACAGCCACCGGATGGACGATCGTGACATTGAGCAGACCATCCGTGGGATCAGCATCAGGGCAGATCTTGATACCACCGCCGAAATAGCCGCAATTACCCACTGCCACCAGCAGGGCATCAAGCTCCCTGACAGGTCCCTCATCAATGGTGAGCCGATAACGCAATGGTTTGAAGTCCACTGCTTCCCGCAGCACCGCCAGGGCATAGCTGATGGGTCCCAGATTGATCCTCGCCCGATTCACCCGTCGGTTCACCCGGGCGTCGTAGCCGGTTGCCACCACCGAACCGACCCATGTGGTCAGCTGCGCCGGATCGCGAGGCCGGGAACTGGCCAGCAGATCAACCCGCTTGGTGGTGCCCGCCACCACTGCATCGATCACCTCGGTTCGCTTGAGAGGTGATCCGATTCCCCGGCGGAAGTCGTCTCCGGTGCCAGCCGGGAAAACTGCCAACGGAATCCCGCTGTCGGCACAGGCATTGATGCCCAGACTGGCTGTGCCATCGCCACCGAGGGTGGCCAGCACATCGGCTCGTTGGCCTGCATGTGCCTGTTGGGCACCCGCCACCACCTCGTGGGCAAGTGCACCGGCCTGTTTGGCGGTGGCGCAGATCTGCATGTCAACTGTGGTATTGGGCAATCTTTCCCGCAGGCTTGCCGCGATGCGCGGCCCCATGATGCGGGCCCGACCATGCCCTGCAGTGGGGTTCACCAACAACGTGAGGCGCGCCGGGTCAGCAACCAGACGGTCTGTGTTTTCAGCGGTCTGGGCGGCCATGGCAGCTCCCTTGCGTCAAGACTGGTCCTCGGCGAGCTTCTTCCGGTCATGACGCTTGCAGAGCACTTCGGCAATCAAGTAAAGCAGTGACATCGGCACAGCCAGTACACACATCGAGATGGGATCGGTGGAAGGCGTAGCCACAGCGGAGAAAACAAAGGATCCAAACATGGCTGATCCACCGTATTCTGCGAGCGCAGCGACAGTGAGGATCCCGAATCGAATCAGTGAGTCTACCTCCACCGGCTG
>CAXYYR010000079.1:0-9093 GCA_964293265.1 uncultured Propionibacterium sp. | reverse complement strand
TGATGGCGCTGGCTCGCAGCACATTGAGCCCGGCAAAGGCCCAGCACCTGCCCGTGCGGGCCTGATCGGTGATCGGGGCGTCAGCAATGAGCTCGCTCACCGATGAATCGATGGCCGCCACGATGCTGCGGTCCAGGGACAGCTTTTCCACATCGGTGGTGGCCACCGCATTGCCCATCACACGGGCATCGGTGTGGCTGGCGAATTCGCGGCCAGCCCGCTGAACCCAGCCGGCATCGAGCTGCCTGCGCACATCGCTCGCCGCGGCAGAGCCGGGCACCGAAATGGTGCTTGCCAACGGTCCGGACGTGCGCACCAGCTCGGCGCCCATCTCGTCATTCATTGCCGGGCTCATTCCTCGGTGCGCCCGGACTGACGACGAATGTTGAGGCCGGTGAACAACATCTGGGCCGCCAGGCAGGCGCCCACACCCTCACCGGCACGCAGGCGCAGGCTCACCAGTGGCTCCAGCCCAAGGCGCGTCAACACAGCAGAGTGGGCGAATTCACGGCTGACCTGGCCGGCGATCAGATAGGACTGCACTGCCGGATTGGTCTCAACCACCGGCAGCGCAGGAACACTGCCGGCCAAGCCATCCAGCACCACCACTGAGCCGGCTTCAGCCGCCCCAAGGATCACGCCCGACATCACGGCAAACTCGGGGCCACCCACCTCAGCCAGGGCACGCGCCGGATCGGCACGCAGCTCGGTGATGTCGACACGGGCGAAGATCTGACGCAGCACCTGCGCCTTGTGTTCCACCATGGACGCATCAGCACCGGCGCCGATACCGGCTGCCTGTTCGGGGCTGATGCCGGTGAATACGCAGGCCAGTGCAGAGGCGATGGTCGTATTGCCGATGCCGATTTCGCCCAGGCAGACCACACCGCGCTCAGCGGCCTTGGCGCCCAGTTCGCGGCCCCTGGCCACCAGACGGCGCACATCGGCCATGCTCATGGCCGCGCTGTTCACCAGATCGCCACGCTCATCCTGGGGCAGGGCCAGCTCGCAGCCATCAACCGGGCCACCCTCGACGCCGGCGTCGACAAGCATCACATCAAGCCCGGCAGTGCGCGCTGTCACCACACCCAGGGCCCGCTCAGCCTGCGCCGCCTCCAACACCTGCCGACTCACCGACTGGTCGAAGGCAGAAATCTTGTGCACATTGAGCGGGTGGTCGGTGGCCACCATCACCAGGGTGCCGCCGGCCACCTGGTCGCCAGCAGCAGCCACCAGACGATCGAGGGCCTGATCAAGCTTGCCCAGCGATCCGGGCGGAGTGAGCAGCTTCTCGCCCTTGTCGCGCGCGGCAACCACGGCCAGCGAACTGGGGGCCTGCACATTCGACCACAGCGGCGACTCACGATCATCGGGAATCGTCGTGGTGACGAGCGTCTCCACCGCGTCGACCGGCGCGGATTCGGGCAGCGCCGAGACGGGCGGCTCAGGGCCATCGACAGGCCAGCGGTCCGTCATCATCACCTCATCGAGCGGAAGCCGATGCGACCATGCACGACGTTCCAGACCCGGATAGGGCGGGCGCTCATTGGGCCAGCCGAGGCACAGCCAGCCAAGAGTGGTGACACCGGCCGGAAGATTCAACAGACCGGCCAGCTCTGCCGGCTGCATCAAAGTGACCCAGCCCATGCCGAGGCCAAGGGCCCGCGCGGTGAGCCACATGTTCTCGATTGCTGCCGCGCAGCTCCACATGTCGGCGTCGTGGAAGGTGTTGCGGCCCAGCACGCCGGCTGCCGGCGTCCTGCGATCACAGGCCACCACAATGCCCAGGGGTGCCTCACGGATGCCCTCGAGCTGCAGATCGAGCAGACGCTGTGAGCGCTCAGGAGTCAATTCGCGTGACTGGCGCATGCGTTCGCGGTCCGACATCACCGCCGCGCGTTCACGGGTGCGGCGATCCTTCACCACAATGAAACGCCAGGGCTGGGAATGACCAACGCTGGGACCACCATGACCGGCTTCAAGCACCCGACGCACGAGCGCATCATCAACCGGATCAGCACGGAAACGCCGGATGTCGCGGCGAGCCCCGATCACCCGATCGAGAGCCTCCTGGGTGGCCTGGTCGAAGGCCCAGCCGGCAACATCATCGTGACGCTCATTGACCGAGGAATCGTCACCCACACTGGGCACCGGACGCGCGTAGAGCTCGTCTCCCCCCTCGGGGGCATTGTCGGGGCCCTGCTGGGCAGCAGGGTTGATCGGCACTGGGTTGTCCAGCTCTGGGTCTTCGGCGTCATCGCTCATGACGAACAGCCTAGTGAGCTTCCCGGACCATGGCCCAAGGGGTTCGAACCCGGGCTCAACCCTCGGCAGGAACCACCACTGTCTCAACCGGCAGGCCCGAGTTGGCAGCAAAACCCAGCCCGCTGGGCGCGATGCCGGCTTTCACCACCTGGGCTCCGAGGCAGGCGATCATGGCACCATTGTCGGTGCACAGGGCAGGACGCGGACGCCGCAACTCGATGCCCGCCGAGGCCGTGCGTGACGCCAGCAACCCACGCAGACGCGAATTCGCAGCGACTCCACCTCCGATGATCATGTGATCGATGCCATGGAATTGTGCCGCCGCCACCGCTTTTGATGTGATCACATCGGCCACCGCTTCCTGGAAGCTGGCTGCCACATCGTTGAGTGGCACCTCACCACCCTCGAGCCGCCGGGTCTCCACCCAGCGCGCCACGGCCGTCTTCAAGCCGGAGAAGCTGAAATCGAAACGATGCTTCACCATGTCATGCCCGGCAGTGAGACCACGTGGGAAGCGGATTGCCTTGGGATCGCCCAGTGCGGCGGCCTTGTCGATCACCGGCCCACCCGGATAGGGCATGCCCAGCAGTCGGGCGACCTTGTCATAGGCCTCGCCAGCTGCATCATCGATGGTTGTGCCCACCTCGGTGATGCCTCCGGTGATGTCACCCACCTTGAGCAGCTGGGTGTGTCCACCGCTCACCAGCAGCGCCAAACAGGGCTTGGCAATCGGACGGGCAGGCTCATCGTCCGGATGATCCAGCAGATCGACTGCCACATGGCCCACCAGATGATTGACGCCGTACAGGGGTTTGTTGAGATAGGCGGCCAGCGCTTTGGCTGCTGACACCCCCACCACCAGGGAGCCCATGAGACCGGGTCCGGCCGTCACCGAGATGGCATCAAGGCTTGCCAGATCAATGTCTGCAGCCTCAATGGCACGGCTCAGGGTTGGACCGATGGCTTCCAGATGCGCGCGGGAGGCAACCTCGGGCACCACCCCACCGAAGCGTGCATGCAGCTCAACCGAGCTCGCCACCTCATTGGCGAGAAGGCTCTCGCCGCGCACAATGCCCACACTCGTCTCGTCGCAGCTGGACTCGATGCCCAGCACCAATGGATCACTCATCAGCTGTCCTCCCCGTTGTGTGGGTGGAGCATGCATTCCAGCACCAATGCATCAACGCCCCGTCCGTAATAGCCGCGTCGTTCACTGAGCCGGTGAAAGCCAGCCCGTTCATAGAGCGCATTGGCTGCGAGGTTGTCGGCCCGCACTTCCAGCAGCATGCGTTCCGCCCCCTGCTCGGCAGCCCAGCCCACGGATGCCGCGAGCAGATGGCTGGCCAAGCCACGGCGACGATGGTCGTCGGCCACCACGATGCGCAGCAGCTCAGCGTCCGGCGCCTGCACGCCAGCGATCACGGCCGCCACCAGCACTGCGCCCTCACCATTCGCGCTGGCACACATCCCGAGAGCTGACTGGCCGGGACGCTCCAGTTCGGCTCGCCAGGAGTTCATGCTCCAGCACTCCCGGGGTCCAAAGCCCTGCTGCTCAAGAGCCTCCAGTTGGCCGAGCTGGTCAACTCCCAGCGTGATGGACAGCAACTCGCTGACCTGCTCCGTCCCGGTGCGGGGTATCCCCACTGGGTTCATCGATTCTGGCCTGCCGGGCGTGCCAGACGACGATGCCGACCGGTCAGCGCCGATTTGCGGGCGCTGGGTGGTGTGGCATCCGGTTCACGCAGATACATCGGCTCACGTCCGGCGTCAGCAAGCTCGTCAAGATGGGCAGCCATGAAGCCGGCGTCCAGCGCCTCGGGAGCACCCTGTGGGCGACGGGACGCAAGCATGTCGGGGAACACCGCGACACCGGGGCCTGCCAGGGGCATGTTGGGCAACGCTGTGGGGGCGCTCACCCGGGGCAGGCCCTGGCGCCCGGCGCTGGTGTATCGCGCCCAGTAGAGCTCCTTGCGGCGGGCATCCGAGGCCACCACGAACTCATCGGGGGCATCACCGGCTGCCTGCCATTGGGCGGCAATCACATCAAGCGAGCAGACGCCCTTGACCGGCACCCGTCCGGCGGCCTCGAAACTGAATGCGCATGCCATGCCCACCCGCAAGCCGGTGAACGGCCCCGGACCAACACCCACGCCGATGCGGTCGAGATCGGCGGGCGTGATGCCGGCTCGGGTGCACAGATCCATGATGGTGGGCACCAGCAGCTCGACGTGGGAGTGGTTGTCGCCCACATGAGCGGCAGCCTTCACCTCGCCGTCACGGGCAAGTCCGGCGCAGACATCGGTTGAGGTGTCGATCGACAGCGTCCACATGGTCATGCCCCTTCCCCGGCACTGGCCGGGTTCATCGTCGCGGCCTCGCGCGAGGCCTGTTCCAGCTGGCCACGCAGCGCAAAGAGATCAGCTTCAGCCCACCGCGCACCGTGGCCGCGCAGATAGACGACACGGGCATCGTCGGCGGGATCGGCGCTGCGCACAATGTCGATGTCGAGACGATCATCGGCCAGGCCCTCGGCCAGACCCTCGCCCCATTCCACCAGGGTGACCGAATCGGCCATCGAGGAATCAAGATCAATGTCTTCCAGCTCGGCCGCCGAGCCCATGCGATAGGCATCGACATGCACCAGATCAGGTCCCTTGCCCCGGGCATGATGGTTGCGGGCCAGCACGAAGGTCGGCGAAATCACCGGGCCCTCCACATCCAAGCCCTGGCCCAGTCCCTGGGTGAGTGTGGTTTTTCCGGCGCCGAGCTCACCATTGGCCACCAGCAGGTCGCCAGCCTGCAGGTGCGCGGCAAGCAGACGCCCGAGGGTCTGCATATCGGCCGCCGTCGGCACGGTGACGCTCACCGGCAGTTCCGCGGTCAGACACACGCAGTGTTGCCCGGAAATGCCGGGCCGGGATTGCTCGGCAGCGAATCCATGACGCTGCCACCAGCCGGCCAATTCCGGAAAATCTGTGCGGGCCAGCAGTTGGACGCTGCGTGCACCCTCATCGGCACCGTATTCGCAGGCAGCCTGCACCATCGCCGTGGCAATGCCCCTGCCCTGGTGATCCGGAGCAACGGCAACCCGCGAGAGTCGGAGCTCGGTGCGCTCGCCGACTCCCCCGACGAGCTGCATGACCACACAACCCACGATTGCGTCGTCCACCGTGGCAAGCACGGCACCACCCCGGCGCATTGCCGACTGCAGTGAGTCAGCGGATTCACCCATTCCCGCCGGTGGTTCCCCGGCGGCCCCGCGAGCCCCGAAGGCGGCATGGGTCACCGGGAGCATCTCTGCTGCGTCGCCGGGGCCAGCCAGCCGCATGTCCAGCTCGCCGCCCGGGGTCATGTCACCCTGTTCAGGGCGTGGACTATCGCTTGCGGACGTTGGCTTGTGGGACGCAGTGGTCACGGCGCCCCATTCTAGTGGGCATCAGTCATTGTGACTTGAGTGTCCCTTGTATCCCGAGCCTGAACCCTTAGATCCCGAACCTTTGTATCCGGAACCCTTGTAACCCGAGCCCTTGTAGCTGTGTCCGCCCTTGTAACCCGAGCCGCCACCCTGCCGGCGACGCTCCCACGGCTTGGACTTGTGATGCCCACCAGCACGCTTGCGCTGTGGACGCGGCGGTGCAATGAGGGCCTTGTACTGCTCATCACGCACCGGCTCGCCATGGGGCTCCACGCCACCGGTGATTTCTTCAAGACGCTCACCCGGACCCATCGGATGGGGACGCTCGTGCACACCGGCGTCACGCAAAATGCGCGCCATCTTGCCTCGTGAACGGGGCAACACCAGGGTGGCAACCAGGCCATCCTCACCAGCACGCGCAGTGCGTCCGGCACGGTGCAGATAGTCCTTGGAGTCATGCGGCGGATCGGCCTGCAGCACCAGCGACACATCATCCACGTCGATGCCGCGGGCGGCCACATCGGTGGCCACGAGCACCGGCACACTGCCCTGACGGAATGCATAGAGCACGCGAGCACGCATGCCCTGCGGCAGACCGCCGTGCAGGGCACCCGCCATGAGGCCGGCATCGCGCAGCTGTTCCGCCGTGCGATCAGCATCACGCTGGGTGCGCACGAACACCAGGGTGCGTCCCTCACGGTTCGCTGCCTGGGCGATGATGGCCGCCTTTTCACGGGCATTCACCGTCCACAATTCATGGCGCATGGTGCTCACTGAGGCCTTGGCCGAGTCAACGCCGTGTTCCACCGGATTGTGCATGTAGCGGCGCACGATGGTGTCCACCTGGCGGTCCAATGTGGCTGAGAACAGCAGATGCTGGGCATCGCGCGGAATCTCGTCGAGAATGCGTGTGACATCGGGCATGAAGCCCATGTCGGCCATCTCGTCCGCCTCGACGAGCACGATCCCGCTCCCCTAACCGAGCTGGACCGACCCCCGCCCGACCAGGTCGATGAGACGACCGGGTGTGGCCACCACGATGTCAACGCCGCGTTCCAGCGCGCGCAACTGGGGCGTGTAGCTCATGCCACCGGCAACCAACACAGTGCTGAGGCCCATTGCCTTGGCCAGTGGATGCAGCACATCATTGATCTGCTGGGCGAGCTCGCGGGTCGGCGTCATCAGCAGCGCACGGGGCTTGTGACCCCGTTCGGTTGAGGTGGCAGCCAGACGGGTGATCACCGGCAGACCGAAAGCCAGGGTCTTGCCCGAGCCGGTCTGTCCACGACCCAGCACATCGCGCCCCGACAATGCATCGGGAATGGCGGCCTGCTGGATGGGGAACGGCGCCAAAATGCCTTGTGAATCAAGCTCATCGACGATGGCGCGGGGCACACCGAGGTCGGAGAAACGCAGGCGCTCCTTCTTGCGATGCCCGGTCTCGCCCGATGCCTCGGGGGTGGTTGCCGCAATCTCGCGCGTCTTGGGCGCGGACTTCGCAGTCTCCGAAGCTCCGTACTCGGGCGCAGCGTCAGCCTTGAACTCGGCCTCTACATCGGGCGCAGTCCCGGCCTTTGGCTCAATGCCGTCCCGGGATGCAGCCTGCGGCTGCGCATCGCTCACATCATCAGTGGGCGTTGCGGCTTCATCATCTGCTGGCTGGGAGGGGACTTCAGACTGCTGGCCATCTTGTGCTTGGACATCCTGTGACTGGATATCTGCTGACTGAGCATCTGGCGCCTGGGCACTCAGCTCTGCAGAATCGCTGTGCTCAGGCTCGACACCAGCGGCGGACGCAGGCAGCACATCGTCCTTCCTGGTCGGCTTGTCCTCGCTCCGCAGACGCTTGGTGAGCCCGGCCAACACCTCATCGTTCTCGACGGGTGCCGACACTGCGTCCTTCCATGCCCTGTCGTTCTCGCGGTTGGAGTCATTCTCGCGGTTGCGACTGTCATCCCGATCACGCCAACCGGAGCGCTTGGAATCACGATCATCGCGCCAATTCCGCTTGCCACCACGGTCATCGTCACGGTTCTTGTTGTAGCTGCGGTGATCATCGTCACGGTGATTCTGGTAGCCGCGACGGTCGTCGCGAGCTTGCCCATATCCACGACGGTCATCACGGGAACCCTGGTATCCACGGCTGTCATCACGCGAACCATACGAACGTCGATCATTGTCGCGTGAGCCGTAGGAACGCCGATCGTCACGCGAACCATAACTACGACGGTCGTCACGAGCTGAACCGCGACGGTCATCACGGGCTGATCCGTATCCGCGACGGTCGTCGCGGGAACGCCCGAACCCGCGGTCCTCACCGGAGTCACGCTGCCACGCGGGCCGTGAGCCCGAGCGCACTTTCCAATTGTTCTTGGCGCGGGGACCACCGCGACGCTCACCACGGGAATCGGGGGCATCATCACGTCCCCAGCCGTGTGAACGGCCGCCATCACGGGATGAGCCGTAGCCACGATCATCACGCGAACCATAGGAACGACGGTCATCACGAGCTTGCCCATATCCGCGACGGTCATCACGAGCCTGCCCATATCCGCGACGGTCATCGCGAGCTTGCCCATATCCGCGACGGTCGTCGCGGGAGCCCTGGTATCCACGATGGTCATCACGGGCTGACCCGGAACCACGGCGGTCATCACGCGAACCATAGGAACGGCGATCATTGTCACGTGAGCCGTAGGAACGACGATCGTCGCGCGAACCATAACTACGACGGTCGTCGCGAGCCTGCCCATATCCGCGACGGTCGTCGCGGGAGCCCTGGTATCCACCACGGCGATCATCGTCGCGATAGCCATTCTGGCGGTCATTACGGCTGGCATAGCCATTGCGCTGATCGGCGGAGGAATCGCCCTCATAACGACGGCGGCCTTCCTCATTCCAGGCAGCATTGTCGTGACGTCGGCCACGGCCACCACCTGACGGGCGGTAGCCCTCGGAACCCCACTGTTGGCGATCAGACCAGTCACGCTTGCCGCGTGACGACCACTCGCGGCCGCGGGAAGACCCACCTGACCGTCCGCGGGCAGAGGAGGGTCGGCTCCACGCACCTGACGACTTGTGATTCGGGCGCGCAGAATTATTGTTTTTCGGCATCGGCTCTCTCATGAGGGGGACTAGAAGCCCTGCAACCAGATCTTGTTGATCTCACCGGGCCGGAACGTTGAATATCCCAAGGAATGGTTCGAGTGTACCGGCCAGCACGAATACCCCCACCATCGAGGCTCAGTCAGACCCCTGCTCACGTCGAAGACCACCGATGGTGCGCGCCAACTGCCGGGCCATCACATCAGCCGGATAAGGGCCTGGATGTGCCACAGCGGTCATCGTTTGGATCGACCCCGCCAACACCGCTGCCCACCGCGCCGACAGCCCCGCCGCCAGCAGGGTGCCGC
>CAXYYR010000078.1:0-9405 GCA_964293265.1 uncultured Propionibacterium sp. | reverse complement strand
GCGGTTCCTTTTTACCCGACAGCTAGTTGACAGGTCAAACACAGCAAACCCGCTAAAGGCATCACCGTATTAAAACCCCTAGTCAGAGGGCATTTCGTTAACGGCGTACATCGTCCAGTCACAAGCCTGTGAGCCAGGCACCACCCCAAAACAAGCCCTCACGACACAGCACCGCTTTTCCCCGATTCCGGCACAGGTTTCTCTCCCCGGGGTATCGAATACGGCTGCATCCTCCGGTTTGCCACCCCCCAGCGCGGTCAGCCACCGCGACCCGGCCGATATGCTGCACACATGGCCGACCAACCCAGCACCGGCGCAACAGTGCTGTGCATGGACGCCGGCCAAACCACCACCCGCAGCCAATGCCGCCGCAACGGCGAGGTGCTCGGCGAAACCGAACTGCCCGGCGTGCTCACCGATCGTCCCCTGCTGCCCCAGCTGGCAAGCGCCATCCGATCTGGCCTCAACGCTGCAGACACCCCTGTGCAAACAGCATCAGTGGGCGTTTCCGGCCTGGTGGACAATGCCGATGTCAGCGAGTTGTTGGACATGCTGGCCGGCACCGGAATCAGTGAAGTGCTGTTGGCCCACGACTCCACAACAAGCTATTTGAGCGCCATCGGCGATGAACCCGGAGCCGTTGTGGCAGCCGGCACCGGTGCCGTCACCCTGGCAGTGGGCACCACACGCACCGCCCGGGTTGATGGCTGGGGCTATCTCATGGGCGATGCCGGATCTGGCTTCTGGATCGGCCGCGAGGCACTGGACCGCGTGATGCAGGCACACGATGGACGCGGCGCCCCCACCGCCCTCACGGCGATCATCCAGCGTGATTTCGATGACCTGGAAGAGGCCTATCTGGAGCTGCAGGCCGATGAGCTGCGCGTCAGCCGCATAGCCGCCTATGCCGCCACCGTGGCAGAACTGGCCGAGACAGATCTGATCTGTTCACGCATCAGCGAGCAGGCCGCCGCCAGACTTGTGCATTCTGTGGCGGCAGGATTGCGCCTCGTGCACCAGGCAGAGCGGGAAGACCCAGCTGTGGGGGCGGTGGGAAATGTCTTCGCAAATCCCGTGCTGCGCTCCCGTTTCGAGCGGCTGCTGCGCGACCAATATCCGGCCCTGCGCCTGATAGAAGGCCGCGGCGATGGGCTGGAGGGCTGCTTCCGCATGACCCTGGTGGGCCCCGACTCGGCCTTGCGTCAACGGATCAGTCGCGCCGTGCCCAGCACACGCGAACAGGACTGACGCTCCCTCAGGGGGTCAGTGGGGCACTGCTCCGGACCTACGCCCCGGGTTCGACGTGCCCGCACTGGCCGAAAAGTCCCTAGAGATCGAGACCGCTCTCCAGAGCACGCAGCTCGACATGGCGGTGACGGCCCGGCTGCACGCCAGTGGGACCGGCGGTGAAAATGCGCTGGACCTGCTCCTGCATCTCAGTCATCTCACGCATGAGCTCAGTGATCTGCTCCACGCGCTGACGCATGTCCTCCAGCTCACGCTGGAGCCCAATGATGCGCCAAATGCCATTGAGATTGACGCCCTCCTCCTGCGACAGATGCTGGATCAACCGCAGCCGATTGATGTCACGCGGCGAATAACGGCGTCCACGGCCCTTGGCGCGACGGGGAACCACCAGACCCATGCGGTCGTAACCACGCAGGGTCTGGGGATGCATACCCGTGAGATTTGCCGCCACCGACACGGTGAAGATCGCCGCGTCGGGGTCGATCACCTGGGGCAACCATGACTCACTCATCGTGTCTCCTCATGCATGCTGTGGATGACGGATCCGGGCTGCGGATTCCGGCGGGCATCCCGGCTGGCGCAGCGTGTGTTATTCGGCGTCACGGGGGTTCGCCTCCTGCACCACATCGGCATAGTCCTGCAGTGCCTTGGTGGCCTGCTTGCTCAGATGCTGCGGAACGGTGATCGCCACCGTGACCAGAAGGTCACCATGTCCGCCATGGGCCTTCGGAACGCCCTTGCCGCGCACCCGGAAGGTGCGTCCACTCGGAGTGCCGGCAGGAATCTTCAGCTTCACGTCACCCGAGCTCAGCGTTGCCACCGAGATCTGGGTGCCCAGCGCCGCCTCGGGGAAGGTGACCAGCACCTTCACCGTGAGATTGTCGCCGCTGCGTCCGAAACGCTTGTCGCGGGCAACCTGCACCTGCACATAGAGATCACCGCGCGGGCCACCCTGCTCACCGGGCGCGCCCTTGCCGCGCACGCGGATGCGCTGGCCGTCGGACACACCAGCGGGAATACGCACCTGCATAGTGCGGCTGCCCTCGGCGCGTCCCGAGCCATGGCAACTGTTGCAGGGCTCATCGACGATAAGACCGCGCCCATGGCAGGTGGGGCATGGTGAACTGGTGCCAAGCATGGAGGTCTGCACACCGGAGCCCTCACAGGTGGGACAAGCCCGCGGCATCGTGCCGGGTTTTGCGCCGGTGCCATGACACACCGGACACGGGTCATCGCTCACCATGCGCAGACGCACTGTGGTGCCCTCGATGGCATCGGTGAAGCTGATGGAGGCCTTGGCCTGCACATCGGCGCCGCGACGTGGACGCACGGTGGTGCGACGGTTGGCCTGCCCACCGCCTTGGTTGAACAGTCCGCCCAGAATGTCGCCGATGCCACCCTCGCCCATGGAACCGCCCATGGTGCGCAGGAAATCGTTCATGTTGACGTTGCCGCCGCCGGGGCTGCCGGCTCCCCGGTTGAACGAGAAACCGCCGTTGCCGCCGAGCTGGCGGGTCTGGTCATATTCCTTGCGCTTGGCGGGATCGCTCAGCACATCATTGGCTTCTGACGCTGCCTTGAATCGTTCCTCGGCCTTCTTGTCGCCGGGATGCTGATCGGGATGGTTCTCGCGGGCGATCTTGCGAAATGCCTTCTTGATCTGGTCTTGTTTGGCGTTCTTGGGCACGCCCAACACCTTGTAATAGTCCTTCTCGAGGTAGTCCTTGGTGCTCATCGGCGCCCCCTTTCACTGGTGTGTGAGAAATCCATTCGATTATTGGTGCCCGCCCGTTCTGCGCTGAGGCGGGCTGACTGCCTCAGTTACCGGTGCCCGTTCCGGGCGTATCCGTGGCAGGTGCCTGCGTGCCTGGGGTTTGCGTTCCCGGATCATCGCTGGCCTGCGCCGCATCGTCGGCGTCAGCAGCTGGCTCACCGTTGGGCACCGAGACGGCAACGCGTGCCGGACGCACCAGCGAATCACCAACCCGCACGCCCTTCTGCATCACTTCCTGAATGTGCATCTCGCCGTCGCCGGGCACCGGCACCTGGTAGAGCGCCTCGTGGAAATGCGGGTCGAACTCCTCCCCCACCTCGCCGAAGACTTCCAGACCATGGGCAGCGGCAAGGCCTTCCAGGGCGTCGGCGACAAGCTTGAACCCTCCGGTCAGCTCGCCATGGGCTTCGGCCTGATGAATGGCGTCGAGCACTGGCACGAGATCACGCACCACCGATTCGACGCCCTTGGCGCGCGAGACATCGCGGTCGCGGTCGACGCGCTTCTTGTAGTTGGCATATTCGGCTTGAAGACGCTGCAGGTCTTCGGTGCGTTCTGCCGCCAGAGCTGCCAGATCTGCGCTTCCAGCGGCGGCCTCGGTCTGCCCGGCGCCGGATGCTGCGCGCTGATCGGCCGGGGCTTCCTTGGCGTTGCCATCGGCGGTCTTGGCCAGAAACTCCTCGGGAGTCAGGTCAGAAAAACCGCCCTGTGGCTCGTCGTCGCCGTTGTTGTGCGCCGGCTTGTCCGTCATGTCTGTGAATGCTCCCTATAGCTAATTCGAACTGCAGCTGATGACCAGTGGGGCCGCCGGCGTATGCCTGCGACCCCACCAGTCTTTCAGGAAGCCATCAACTCGGCTTCCCCGTGCTTGCTGGGCTTGCCCGCGTACTGGGCTTGTCCCTACTTACCGGGCGTGTCCCACTTACTGGGCCCGTCCCACTTACTTGGAGTCGTCGTCCTTCTTGTCATCCTCGTCAACGACCTCGGCATCCACCACATCGTCATCGCCAGCCGACTCGCCTGCATCAGCAGCCGATGCCTCGCTGGCAGCCTGCTCCTTCTGGGCTGCCTCGTAGACGGCCTGGCCCATGGCCGAAGCCTTCTGGTTCAGATCGTCCATGGCTGCCTTGACCTCGGAGTCGTTATCGGTGCCCTTCAGGGCCTCCTTCAACGCAGCGAGCGACTCGGTGACCGGCGTCTTGACGTCGTCGGACAGCTTGTCACCGTTGTCGGTGAGCAGCTTGTCGGTGCGCAGCGCCAGCATGTCTGCCTCATTGCGCATGTCCACCGACTCACGACGAGCCTTGTCGGCCTCCTCATTGGCTTCGGCGTCCTTGACCATCTTGTCGATCTCGTCCTTGCCCAGGGCCGAGCCGCCGGTGACAGTCATCGACTGCTCCTTGCCTGTGGCGGTGTCCTTGGCGAAGACGTGCACGATGCCATTGGCGTCGATGTCGAAGGTGACCTCGATCTGAGGCATTCCGCGTGGGGCCGGCATGATGCCGGTGAGCTCGAAATTGCCCAGCGACTTGTTGTCGTGGGCGAATTCACGCTCGCCCTGATACACCTGAATCATCACTGAGGGCTGGTTGTCCTCGGCGGTGGTGAAGATCTCCGACTTCTTGGTGGGGATCGTGGTGTTGCGCTCGATGATCTTGGTCATCAGGCCGCCCTTGGTCTCGATGCCGAGGCTCAACGGGGTGACGTCGAGCAGCAGCACATCCTTGACCTCACCCTTCAGCACACCGGCCTGCAGGCTGGCGCCCAGGGCAACGACCTCATCGGGGTTCACCGAACGGTTGGGATCCTTGCCGCCGGACAGCTCCTTCACCAGATCCTGCACGGCGGGCATACGGGTGGAGCCACCCACCAGGATGATCTCGTTGATGCCGCTCACGCCGATCTTGGCGTCCTTCAACACTGCATTGAAGGGCGTCTTGCAGCGGTCGAGCAGATCCTGGGTCATGCGCTGGAAATCGGCGCGGCTCAGCGTCTCGGCCAGGTGCAGGGGGCCATCTGCGGTGGCAGTGATGTAGGGAATGTTGATGTCGGTGGTCTGGGTCTGCGAGAGCTCGATCTTCGCGTGCTCGGCAGCCTCCTGCAGACGCTGCAGGGCCATCTTGTCCTTGCCCAGCTCAACACCGTTCTTGGCCTTGAACTGCTCAACCAGCCAGTCGACGATGCGCTGATCCCAGTCGTCGCCGCCGAGCTTCGGATCGCCCTTGGTGGCCTTCACCTCGAAGACACCGTCGGAGATGTCCAACAGCGAGACGTCGAAGGTGCCGCCGCCGAGGTCGAAGACCAGCACGGTCTGTTCCTTGTCGGCCTTGTCCAGGCCATAGGCCAGAGCAGCAGCTGTGGGCTCATTGATGATGCGGTCAACCTTGAGTCCGGCAACCTCGCCGGCTTCCTTGGTGGCCTGACGCTCGGCGTCGCCGAAATATGCCGGCACCGTGATGACGGCGTCGGTGACGGGCTCACCCAGATAGGCCTCGGCGTCGCGCTTCAGCTTCTGCAGCACGAAACCGCTGATCTGCTGTGGCTTGTAATCCTTGTCATCGATCTTGGTTGACCAGGTGGTGCCGATATGGCGCTTGACCGACCTGATGGTGCGTTCCGGATTCGTGACGGCCTGGCGCTTGGCCACGTCGCCCACCAGCACTTCGCCGTTCTTCGCGAAGGCAACCACCGACGGGGTGGTGCGTGAACCCTCGGCATTGGGGATGACTGTCGGCTCGCCGCCCTCAAGGACCGCGATGACCGAGTTGGTGGTGCCGAGGTCGATGCCTACTGCACGAGCCATGTGTTCTTTCCTCCGTCTACCGGCGGTGGGTGCCGCCTGGGACTGGGTCAGATAATTTGTCCTGAGTCCCGTCCGGGCCTGCCATGTTGGCTTGCCACCGGCGGGAACACATTGAGTGTACATCACTCAACCCAGCATTGAGTGCACCTGACTCAACCATGCTGAGGGCGTACATATTCCCGGGCAGGGCCAGCGACGTGGGCAGCCCGATGAGCAAATATCACAGCGTCTTTTCGCTGATAGCGGCACCCCGCCTCAAAGCACGAATTGGCCCGATGTTGAACTACTCCCGACTCTAGAAGGGGGTTTTCCGTGACTAGAAAAAGACTTCACCCACTGGCCATCGCCGCAATCAGCGGTCTGGGCATTTCCACTGCATTGGGCCTCATGCCCGCAGCAAGTGCCACGCCATCCGTAACAGCCACGCCCAGCACTTCCCCAAGCTCAAGCACAAGCTCAAGCAGCTCACCCAGCGCGAGCGCCTCGAGCTCAGCCAGCACGTCGGCCACAAGCAGCGCCACCACGAGCGCAACAAGCCCGGCAGCACCACCGCAGCAGCTCGCGCACAGGCAGTGACGCCCGTGCCAGCCGCGAAGGCAGGATCGCTGTTGGCCTTCGAGAGCTTCACCCAGGAATCAGTGGCTGATGGCCGTTGGATGCCATTGGGTGATGCCTGCCTCACGGCAGCCACCTCGTCAAGCACTCCGGGCGGCTCAACCCTGGCCGATTGTGCCAAGACTTCCGGCACGTCCGATTACACGGGCCAGCCCAATGGATATCTGCAATTGACCGATGACACCACCGGCTCAACAGCTGATGTGTTGTTCAATCGCGCCATTCCGTCACGCGCCGGATTGGATGTGGAATTCACCCAGTACCAGTTCTCCGGAACAGCAGGTGCCGCTGACGGTATCGGCTTCTTCCTCACCGACGGCGCCTACACCCTCGACACTCCCGGCCCGACCGGTAGTGATGTCGGCGGCGCCCTGGGCTATGGCTCCATCCAAGGACGGTCGGGAGATGTGCCCGGCATTGACCAGGGCGTGCTCGGCGTGGGCCTGGACAGCTTTGGCAACTATGTGCGCCAGCCATACGTCGGCGTGAATTGTGACGAAGTGACGCCAGCCAATCCCGGCTCGGTCGCCCTGCGCGGTGGCGGCAACGGCCTCGACGGCTATTGCCTGTTGGACCAGCAGAAGCTGGACCCGAGCGGTCCTCAGATCCAGACGGCACCTGCCCCGGTGGGCAGCGCCGATGATGCACTGGGCACACGAGTGCGCATCGTCATCGCCCCATCGACTGACGAGAATCCCTATCCCCTGGCCACGCTGTTCCTCAACGGTGTTGAGATCGCCAGCCACCAGTTCGAAACCGCCTTGCCCGACACCGTGAAGCTCGGCTTTGCTGCCTCAACCGGCGCCCAGACCGATGCGCACTTCGTGCGCAATGTGCAGGTGAACTCGGTGGTGCCGATGGGCGCCATCGACATCGAGAAGGTGCTGAGCCACGAGAACCAGACCGGTGACCAAGCACCCATTTTCACCGCTGGTGACGATGCGGACTACAAGTTCACCGTGACCAACACGGGCGCCGACACGCTGACCAATATCGTGGTCACCGATCCCAACATCACCAACATCACCTGCCCGTCAGCAACGCTGGCAGCAGCCGATTCGATGGATTGTTATGGCACCTGGGTGGGACTGCCCGAGGACCAGGCCGGCAGCGGTGAATTCATCAATACCGCCGGAGTGACCGGCGAGACACCTGACGGGCCAGTCGAGGACAGTTCCGAGGCAATCATTCCGGCCTATACAACCGGAAATTTCTCGGCCACGAAGATCGTGACCGGTGATGCCGCACACGCTGTGGAGCCAGGGCGCGAGTTCTACCTTGATTACAGCTATCCGGTTGGTGATTACGCCTTCTGCGCTGCTGACGGCACTCCAACGCCTTCACCGGTGGAAGACGCACAGTATCCAGCCGGCTCAGGTCGCCTCACCATCGTTGATGGCCAGGTTACCGATGCCCCCACCATCCCCACCGGGGCCGTGGTGAGCCTGTCGGAAGTGACGCCCACACCGATCGACAACACCGATCTGGGTATTGAACTGTCATCAGAATCGGTGACCATCGGCTGTCAGAGCAGCACTGTCGCCATGTCGGTGACGAACACCTACACCGGCATCAACGGCAATATCCGTTGGCAGAAGACCGATGACGGTGCAACCCTGCTGCCCGGTTCACAGTGGTCTCTCACCGGTCCTGACGGCCAGGTGATCACCGTGATCGACAATGCCGACAACGATGCCGATCCGGCAGATGGCGCCCTGTGGGTGGTCGAACTGGGTTGGGGCAGCTACGAGCTGACCGAGACCCAGGCACCCGAGGGCTATGAGCTCAATGACACCGTGTGCACGGCAACGGTGGGCTTTGCGGAAATCACTGCCGACCTGGGCAACATCGTCAATCTGGCAATTCCGGGACCTGATCCGACGCCCGAACCGACTCCCGATCCCGGGGTTGATCCCGGCACCGATGGTGGCACAGGCGGGGGCACCAGCAATGCCGGCAGCGTCTGGGGCAGCTCGGTGGAGTCCGGCGGCTCCACCCCCGACTCGATCTTCCGATTGGGTGCCGCACTGGCCCTGCTGGGAGCCGGCACAGCAGCTGGAGTTGCTGCTCACCGCCGCCGCAAGGGCAACTGAGGGCTGAGCCGATGCTGAGCAGCTGAGCCGGGCCGAAGGGCTCACAGGCAACTCGGCCGCTCACATCGGCAGCTCCCGATCCCCGAGGATCACGAAGAACCCCACGTATGCACGTGCAGACGTGGGGTTCTTCGCACGCATCATGAGGTTTTTTGCAGCCCGCAAAGTACTCCCACCACGCATCACTCAGACGGCGAACCCATCACACGTACTCACAAAGCGTGTAATGTCAGGCGGACAAACGGCTTAAACCAAAAAATTTCAACCCAAAACTTCAACACGGTGCAACGAGAGGGTTACACGTGCTTTCGTCAGCAGTGCTCGGGTCAGCGACGTCCCGTACGAACACACTGACATCGCATGTGGCAACCGGTGGTCACGCCTGCCATGCCACTTTCTGCAAGGCCACTTTCGCCAGCGCCATCGGTGAGGAGACCCGGTGACCCGCGATACGAGGAACCAACCCAAATTCATGGTGATCGACCGTGAGCTCGGCATTGAGATCATTGACGGCATCTGGGCCGTCGGTGAGGCCCGCGCGCTGGAGGAGATCCAGGACCGCTACGGCGTTTCACGCACAGTGGCACGCGAGGCAGCCCGTCAGCTGGAGGCCATGGGACTGGCCAAGGCACGTCGTCGGCTGGGGCTCGTGGCCTTGTCGCAGGACCATTGGCAGATGCTCCACCCGGTGCTGATCAACTGGCGTCTGCATTCCTCGCAGCGTCTGGCCCAGATGCGGGCCGTGGTGCAACTGCGCCAGGCAGTGGAGCCGATGGCCGCTTCCAGCGCGGCGCGCATTGCTCCCATCCGGGATCGTGCACTGCTGCTCTCGCTGGCCACCGAGATGCGTCAGTACTCCGAGGTGAACGACG
>CAXYYR010000077.1:0-9597 GCA_964293265.1 uncultured Propionibacterium sp. | reverse complement strand
TGTAGGCCAGGCCCAGGGCCAGCGGGCGACCGGAGCCCTTGCCCAGGCGCAGGCCGAGGCAGCCCAGGCACGAGCAGACGTTGATGCCCAGAACAAGAAGGTCGGCGCCGATGTGCGCGAGTCTGCCCAGCAGAACACCGACCTCGTGGCAATCGGCATCTTCGTCAACAATCTGACCACCGGTGATGTGTCCAATCGCATCCAGTGGACCGATCAGGCCTTCCGTGCCCAGCAGTATGAGCTGGACCAGCTCGAGGCAGTTCAGGCTCGTCTGGATCAGGCTGAGGCAAGCATGAAGGCGGCAGAGGAAGCTGCACAAGCCGACGGAAAGCCGGCTCCGGATACTCTCGCCGCCAGCCAGTCGACCGCCCAGGCAGCCGATGCCGCTAAGGCACAGGTTGATGGTCTGGTGGCACAGAATGCGAGCGACAAGGCCGCTGCCGAGCAGGCGCTGGCCGATGCCCAGGCACGCAATGCCGATCTGAGGGCGCAGTCCGATGCAGTGACAGCGCGCATCCAGGCACGCAATGCTGCTGATGCGGCCGCCTCTGATTCTGCTGCGGCCCAGGCTGCTGCTGCCGGCACGTCATATGCCAGCTCCACCGATTCGGTGCTCGCCAACCCCGTGCCCGGGGCCCCGATCACCGACACGTACCACACTCGGGTGAATCCGGTGCTCGGCTACACCGAGTTCCATGACGGCATGGATCTGGGCGCCAGCTGCAATGCGGCGATCTATGCCGCCGCGTCGGGCACTGTGGCTGATGTGCTGAGCCCTGATCAGTCCGGTGGCTACGGCAATCGCCTCGTGATCGACCACGGTCTGGTCAATGGCGTCTATCTGTCCACTGGTTACAACCACGCATCGAGCTATGTGGTGAGTGCCGGGCAATATGTCGAGAAGGGTCAGCTCATCGGATACGTCGGCACCACGGGTCTGTCCACCGGGTGCCACCTGCACTTCCATGTGTATGTGAACGGTGCAACCGACGACCCGCAGAACTGGATCGGTTTCTGATCCGGGGCACCACAGCGCGGCGTCCGTATCAAGAGCATCCAGGCCCGCCCGCCTCCGCAACGCCCCAGTTGGTAGATTTGGGGGCGACCTGTTTGCTCGTCGGGTGCTGGCAACATGACCAGCCACCCAACGGGACACAGCATCGTCGGCACTCTTGTTCGACGGTTGGTGACTGAAAGGTAATTGATGTCTTTCCCGACAGGTACCCCCATGCCGGTCCATGTGGGCAGCCACGAGTCCCGAACACGCCACACCCCCCGAACACCCCGGGGGTTTGGTCCCACATCCCGTCGGACAGCCGGTGCACTGGTCACCTTGCTGCTGATCCTGCTGTCAGTATTCGCCTGGCCCCAGGCGGCAAGTGCTGCCACTGATGACTCGATGGATTCATGGCATGCCACTTACACGGTGGGCAGCGATGGCACCACGCATGTCACCGAGACGATCGTCTATCGCTTCGGGTCGAGTTCGGGGCGCCATGGCATGTATCGCACGATGATCACCCGCCAGCCTGACAACGACAAACAGGACCAGGACATGCTGTTCCCGGTGTCGAATGTGTCGGTTTCCAGCCCCGATGCCTCTGATGAATTCACCCTGAGTGAGGCTGCCAGCTCTGACAGTGCACGGGTGCGAACGCTCACCATCCAGATTGGTGATGCCGATCGCCGGATCTCGGCGTCAACGGCCACCTATGTCATCGACTACGACGTCGAGGGTGCACTGCGTGAATCCGGCGGGGTGGAGCAGCTCTATTGGAATGCTGTGCCCACCGATACCCCGGTGGTCAACGACATCCGCATCAGTGTTGATGTTCCCAGTGGTGTTCAGGAGCTGACCTGCTTCACGGGCACAACCGGCAGTACGACGCCTTGCACGAGCACCGAGAAGGACGGCGAGACCGCCATCTTCACCGAAGCCTCCAAGGCTGCCGGTGAGAGCGTGACGATGGGCGTCGGCATCACAGCGGGAGTTGTCAGCAATGGCACACCCATCTGGGAGCCGGCAGCCAAGAGTCCGATTTCGCAGGCAGCACCGTGGGGTGCAGGCACGCTGGTGGTTGCCGGGATTCTGGGGGCGCTCTACCTTGTGCGATTCAAGCGCAGCCGTGCCGACGAGCGTTTCCAGGGAATCCCGCCCGGCACGGTCCCGGTGGATCCCGGAACAGCGGCCATCGGTCAGGCCTCGAAGTCCGATGTCATTCCGGTACGGTTCGATCCTCCGCAGATTCCAGTGGCCCTCGGCGGGCTCCTCGTCGACGGTATGGTGGATTCGCAGGAGATGACCGCAACGCTGATCGATCTGGCGGTGCGCGGTGCCATTCAGCTGCGCTCCGAAGACGCGAAACATGGCGGGGCAAAGCTTTTCGGACGGGTGGTCGATCCGTCCAGGGCGAGCAATGCCTATGAAGCCGAACTGCTGAACAATCTGTTCGGCAAGCATCCGGCGGGCGCCGAGGTGGAACTGTCTGATCCCGGCTCAATGGCCGAAGCCAGCAAGTCGTTGACCAGTGATGTTGCTGATGTTGCGCTGAGCCAGCGGCTGATGAAGAAGGTGAGCGGAACCGGTTTCAAGATCACCAGCACAGTGGTGATCGTCGTGGTCCTGGCCAGTTTCTTCTTCTTCAATTCGTTGAGTGGGGGATTGTCCAATCTCACCTCCAGTGCTGGTGGTCTCACCGCCATGCTCGTGATCGGGGCGCTGGCCCTGGTCGGCGTGGTGGTGCTCGTGATCCGTGCGTCGTTGGCCAGGCGTGGCACTCGCACAGCGGTGGGACGGGCCTATACCGATCAAATCGAAGGTTTCGAGGAATATCTGGCCACAGCCGAAGCTGATCAGCTTCGTTTCGAAGAGGGCCGCGACATCTTCAGCCAGTACCTTCCGTGGGCTGTTGCCTTCGGTGTGGCAGAGCGCTGGGCGCGGGTCTGTGAACAGCTGGTGGCCATGGGCAGGCTCAGCCCTGCAGCGCCCTATTGGTACTACGGCGATCCCTATGGCTTCCACTACGCCCACTTCAGTTCGAGCATCGTGCATGCCGTGTCAACCGGTGTCACGGTGCCCACCTCATCGGGCAGCGGAGGCAGCGCCTTCGGTGGCGGGGGCTTCTCCGGTGGTGGTGGCGGCGGCGGTGGCGCGGGCAGCTGGTGATGGCAGTCGGTCGACCCTGCTGACCTCGTGGCGGTTTCGGGCTTGCGCCTAGAATGGGTGGTCGGGTCGGTGTATGTGAGCCATTCACCCAAGACCTGCAGTTCGACTACCGATGGGAGGGGGATGCAATGCCTCGCGAAAAGGGCGAAAAGATGATTGCCCGCAACAAGAAGGCGCTGCACGACTACGCCATTGGTGAGCGTCTGGAGGCAGGCATCGTGCTCACCGGCACTGAGGTGAAATCACTGCGCGACGGCAGGGCATCGTTGGTGGATGCCTTTGCCACCATCGACAACGACGAGGTCTGGCTGCGCAATGCCAATATCCCCGAGTACACGATGGGTACATGGCGCAATCATCAGGCGATGCGCAAGCGCAAGCTCCTTCTACATCGTCAGGAGATCAAGCGGTTGTCACGTGCCCTGGGTGATTCCGGCGGCAGGACATTGGTGCCCTTGGCCCTGTATTTCAAGGACGGCAATGCCAAGGTGGAGATCGCCGTGGGCACCGGCAAGCGCGAATGGGACAAGCGCCAGACGATCCGTGAACGTGACATGAACCGGGAAGCCCAACGCGAGCTCTCCGACCGCAACCGCCGCCGTCACTGAACTGAATCCGGGATGAATGGGGAAGCTGGGTGGCTCAGGAGCCTTGGCCGCGACACTTTCATCGGGCACAGTGGGGGAATGGCGATGTCATCACAGGCTTCGGGGAGCCCCTACGGCACGGGAGTGCCAGGACACGCCAGTGCCTCGGGATTCCTGGATGCTGCCATCACCGAAGATCAGCGCACTCGGACCGAGGACTTCCTCAAGGGTGCATATGTGCACGGTCGGATGGGCAGCGATGAGTTCAATCGCCGCATTGATCTGGCGCTGAGGGCCCGCACTAGGCGCGAGCTCAACGCTTCCTTGGCGGGCTTCTCGCGCGCGGGTGTGGCTTCCAGGGCGGTGGATCAGCTTGGCGCCTATCCGTCTGTGGTGGTGCCACAGGTGGTCAGGACGCGTGCTTCTCGCGGTGCTGCGGCAGCGGCTCATTGGTCGGGTGCCTTCAGTTGGATTCTCGGCCCAGCTGCCGTCTATGCGTTGTCGAAGCCGCACAGTTATCCGCGCCGTGAAGCAGCGAAGGCATTCAACACCCAGATCGTCATGGCGATCATCTCAGGCGTGGTGATCGGGCTTAGCGTGGGCTTCGGTCTCGGGTGGATACCTTTCGCCCTGTGGTCTGGCCTGGCGCTGGTGACGATCGTCGTGTCGGGATTGCATGCCATCGACGGCCAGGAGCGGCGGAACCCGGTGCACAGGGTTCTGCCGCTGCGCATCCTCGACGAAAACTGAGCTGGTTCCCGGGGCCATAGGGTGTGTATCTGCCGGGACTGGAGCTGCTGAGCCAGCCGCCATGCTTGGGAATACGACGGGGTGAGGTAGCGTTGAAGATACGTCAACCACGTGGCATTGCCCACAGGTGGCAGCGTGCGGGCACAGCCCGGAGACTGCCGTGACAATTGAACATGGGGGTGATCGGTTTCGACTGGAGTGATAGTCCCAGAAGAAGCGGGTCGAGAATCCAGAGTCATCTCGTTAATGTCCTCTGGAAACCAATAAGTGCCGATACCAATCGCACTGACTTCGCTCTCGCTGCCTGAGCAGTGACCGGAGGGTCAGCCCGGATATAGCCTTCGATCCGGTTCCTGGCCTCATTTAGAAGGCTTGCTCTGCAATCCATGTTCGGGGGATTGCAGGGGACTTTTCCCGAGCTGGGCTTGGCTGTGACTTGCTGACATGAGCACAGGAGCCAAGTAGACCGCATTGTCAGCTGCACCCGGAGAAGATCTGGTTCGTTACGTCAGGACGCGGGTTCAATTCCCGCCACCTCCACAAATGATGAAAGGGCACCTCGCCAGTGGCGAGGTCCCCTTTCATGTATGTCGATTCATCACATCATTCTGATGGATGTCACCTTGAAGGTGGCGGTCTTCATTTTCTCAACAACTTCCTCTTGGACGTATGAGAATGCTTCATCCTGCTTGCTCTGGTCAGGTTCCAGATCCATCGCGTAGAGATAATCAGTTTCGAGTTGGCTTCCATCTGATGCTGTTGCCACAATGGTGATGTCAAAGCTCGCTACGTCGGAGCTGATGTTCTTGATGGTGACCGGAACCTTGGTTCTGGTGGTGTAACTGCTCTTTTCGGCGCTGAAGCTGCCGATTTCCACATTCACATAGTCCTTGAGATATTCCTCCGTGCTGGGACTGTGCGTTGTGGAGTATCCGTAGTTCGGTGTGGCGTCATTGGTGCTGAGTGCGCCAAAAATGACCAGGGCAAGCGACAGCAGGAGAGCGACCCCGCCCAACGCGATGGCAGCGATTGCCATGCCACCGCGCTTCTTGATGAGCGCCACAATGCCGGCTGCCAGGGCTGCAAGCCCCAGTGGGATACCAAGGAACATGAGACTGGATGGCAAAAAGAAAATACACGCAACCCCCACGATCCCCAGGACCATTCCTGCGATCGACAGGATGAATGGCAGGTTTTCATTGGGGTTTGCGTTGTGCTGCCCGGCTGGGGCGACGAATTGTTGATCAGGTCCGGGTTGTGCACCGAAGCCGCCCTGGTTCGGCCATTGCTCGTAGGACTGTTGGGCAGCGAAAGTCTGCTGACCATATGCACCGCCCTGCTCTGTTCCTGCCTGATTTGCGGAGGAACCTGCGTCGGGGAATGCTCCCGGCTGCGTCCAGGGGTCTGCGCCCTGCTGGGGCCACGTGTCTGCAGCCTGCTGGGGGAACGGGGCTTCCTGTGCCACCGGTTCCTGATCTGGAACCGGTCCGGCCGTTGGATAGTCGCCTGACGTGGGATATCCCTCTGTCTGGGGATAGTTGGTGGCGGGATATGTGTCGGGCTGAGCTGGGGTTCCGGGCTGCTCATAGGCCTGCACAGGGGGAGCAGTCTGCTCAAAAGGCTGCGCCGGCAGCTCATAGTTCTGAGCGGGCGACACGGGCTGCGAGGGCTGCTCGTAGTTCTGAGCAGGAGACGCGGGCTGGGGTGGCTGGGCCGCCTCGCCCCCGGCATCACCTGGATGTGGCTGGGCAAGCGGGTCGGTTTGGCCGAATTGTTGCGGCTGTTGGGGATAGCCATCGGGTCCCGGCCCAAGAGCTCCGGGCTGAGGGGGATACGGGGGATTGGGAGGGTAATTACTCATGGGGGGTTCTCTCAGTGTGCGAGATCGGATTGTGGATGCGAACGGCGTTCGCATCACTACTCTGACATGTTCGGCCGGTTTTGTGGAAGCGAAATCCACTGAGCGTGCCGGAATGTCAGAACGTTTGTGTGCCCGTCAGTTCCATGTGTCGTGGCTGCTGCCGGCTGCGTGACACACTTGATGCGTGAACTTTTCTGCTGCTCCACAGGCTGGTGAGCTGCTGGTGTGCAGCGAAGCCGATGGGCGTGGCTTCTTCGATCAGGCAGTGATCCTCCTGCTCGACAGTGATGAGAATGGCGCCATCGGTGTTGCTCTCAACAGACCGTCCAACACTCCCGTGGAGCAGGTGCTGCCTGACTGGGGCGCTGAACTCACGCCACCAGCAGTGCTGTTTGCCGGTGGCCCGATGACCCCCAATGGGGCAATCTGTCTGGCGCAGGTGATGGAGTCGGGTGAGGAGCCGCCGGGTTGGCGTCCCATCCGTGGTGATCTGGGTTTGCTTCATCTCGACACGCCGGTGGAGATTGCTGCGGGTGCCTACAGCGATGTGAGGGTTTTTGCCGGATATGCAGGCTGGGATCCCGGGCAGTTGAACGACGAGCTTGACCGGGGCCTGTGGATTCGGGCACAGCTGCAGGACGAAGATGTCTTCGGCGTGCAGTCCAGCGGGCTGTGGCGCCGCGTGCTGCGACGGGCCGGTGGCGACAGTGGATTGCTGAGTGGCTATGCAGAACAACCCGCGCGCAACTGAAACCCGAACACCGCTGTATGCGCCGCCCGGCGCCGCTGCCGGTGACCAGGGCGTGGTGTTGGTGGTGCAGGCCCATACCGAACGTGCCCACTGGTTGCTCGACGTGCTCCACTCGGCAGGGTTCATCACGCGATGGTGTGCCAGTCCTCAGATTGCGATGGCTGCATTTCATCAGAGCTCGCCCGATCTGGTGGTGCTGGCTGCAGAACCCGGATCGCCGAGTGGTCTCCAGCTGTGCCGTCAGATGCGTCGGGAATCAGAAGTCCCCATCATGATGGTTGCCCGGCGGGCATCCACCGGGGCATTGGTCGAGGCATTTGCCGTTGGCGCCGACGACTATCTTGCCGAGCCCTTTCCGCCCGCCGAATTCCTGGCACGTGCCCATGCCCGGCTTGCGCGGCGCATGCACTCGCCAGCAGGTCCACGGGTGGTGAAGTTTCATGATCTGGAGATCGATGTTGATGCACGGCGCGTGCGACGAGGAACCACATCAATCAGGTTGACACCCACGGAATTTGCGCTGTTCGGGACCCTGATCGGCCATCCGGGACGCGCCTTCACCCGTGCCGAATTGCTGCGGACTGTCTGGGGCCGCTCACACAATGGTGATGAGCGCATGGTGACGGTCAACATGCAGCGCCTTCGGTCGAAAATCGAGATCGATGCCTCACGACCCCGCATTCTCATGACGGTCAGGGGTTATGGCTACCGGTTGGGTGATGAGCTGGACCTTCCACCCTCCCAGCCGGACTCATCGCGCTCATCGGACTGAGACTGCCAAGGAACGACATGGCGCCACGCCCGAGGGGGTGGTCCCCAACGCGTTTGATACCCAAAGCGGTTGATATTGGGTGCCCGCGCACACACTGAGTGCATGATCAGGAGCCAATGGTCGTTCCCGAGCAGGACACCGAATGCAACGAGCCCGGGGGAATACACCAGCGGGGGAGCTGGCCGGTTCATGAGCTGGATGAAAATACTGTGTGCTGCTGGCCAGGATCTCTTGTTGGATTCGGCCTGCGTGGCCTGCGGTGAGCCCGGCCCGTTGCTGTGTTCGCAATGCCGTGTGGTCCTGGGTGGCGGCCCGATGCTGCGTCCACCCGATCCGGGCCTGGTGCCGGACGATGATGATCCCCTGGGAGTTGTTCCGGTGTGGTCCGGGACGACCTATGACCCCATCGCAGGAAGCCTGGTGATCGCCTTCAAGGACCGAGGGGCCTGGACCCTGTGTCGCCCGCTGGCAGAGCTGACGGCTGCGGCTGTCGCTGCCTCCATCCTTGGCCAGGGTGAGTTGGACGGCGAATGCGCCAACCCGCACAGTCCGGCTGAGCTGCCCATTCTGGTGCCGGTTCCCGGTGATCCCGCCCGGGTGAGGGCACGTGGCATCGATCACACTCGCATGATCACTGCGCGTGTCGCACGTCTTTGTGGTTTGCGATGGGTGCCCGCTCTGCGCCGTGGTCACCGGACCCGGGATCAGGTTGGGCTGGATGCCGGTGAACGGAGAGCAGGGCAGCGCCACACCATGACGCCGACCTTCCCCGCACACATGGGGGACGGTGACGGGGGTGCCCAGGGGACGGCCATCCGATTGCTTCGGGAGCACAAGTCCCGGGAACAACAGGATGATCGACGTCGCAGACATCACCGTGCCGGCACCCGCGAACTCGCCCGGGCGCCGGTGATCGTGATCGATGACGTGGTGACGACTGGTGCCACTGCGCGGGAAGCAGTCCGGGCATTGACCTCTGCCGGAGTGCGAGTGATTGCTGTGGCATGCGCTGCCCAGACTGAATTGGCAGCCCAACATGACCGCCATGCGCGCCCCGGCGTCGCCGCCCGGAACCAAACCCGCTAGCGTATTGACATGGCACGAAGCGACGGCCCCGACATCAGTTGGCGGGAGTCCGTGGCCCCGTGCCATCGCCGTCTGTGGATGAGTTGTTCGAATCCGGCTAGTGGCTCGAACTGTTTGCTCGCAGACCTGTCGATCTAGGGAAATCCACCGAAAGGGGACCACGATGGACGTCATCGTCACCGGACGCCGAATCAGTATCAATGCGGATACGCGCGATCTGGTCAGCCACAGGCTCAACGAGTCGATCGTCAAGCTCAAAGATCGAGTCATCCGCACCGAAGTGGAATTCACTGCGAATGAAACAAAGGGAGATCCCTCGAACTCCATTCGTTGTGAGATCACTGTTCGTGGCAAGGGGCCGGTGATTCGTGCCGGCGGGAGTGCTGAGGACAAGATGATTGCCTTCGATCAGGCTCTGGATCGACTCATTGCCCAGTTGCGCAAGGCCGCTGACCGACGCAAGCAGCGTCGTGGGGGCCAGCGACTCGCCGACCTGGATGATCTGATAGAAGGCGACCAGTCCGGCCAAACCGACGACCAGCCCATAGGACCGCTGGCCACGCACACGGCCGATCGCCAGCGGGATCGCCAGGTAGAAGGGCACGCCGTTCACGATGAGGATGG
>CAXYYR010000076.1:0-9723 GCA_964293265.1 uncultured Propionibacterium sp. | reverse complement strand
TGTACCAACAACCCCCCCTTAGCCCCCACCAAACACAGCGGCCCCCCGGGCCTGGGCGGGTTACCTGCTTGTGTGCCGAAGGGTGTTTCTTCCCCATCTGTCGGGCGACTGGGTGAGCTTCAGCGGCGACGCCTGCGGTAGGCATTGGCTGCCATGGGCAGGAACACCACCAGTAATGCGATGGGAACAACCACTGCGAGAGCCACCGCATTTTCGGTGAACCAGGAATTTCCGGCGTATGCCGGATTTCCCAGCAGCTCCCGCGCGGCAGTGGAGGTGGTGGACAAGGGATTGGCCTCGGCAATGATCCCCAGCCAGCGCGGCATCGTTGAGGTGTCAATGAACACTGTGGACACCATGAGAATGGGCCAGGTCACGATCTGCATGGCAGTGACCGCCTCCTGGCTCTTCGCGATGAGACCGACAAACATGCCCACCCACAACATGCCGAGGCGCAGGAGCAACAACAACCCCAGCGCCGCGATGATGGACGGCGCGGAGGCATTGGGGCGCCAGCCGAGAACGAGTCCAGTGGCCACCATGACGGCAAGCGAGACCATGGAATTGATCATGTCTGCCACGCACCTGCCGGCAAGTACTGCCGCGCCACTCATGGGCAATGAGCGGAAGCGGTCAGCGACACCCTTGCTGGCGTCGACATACACGGCTGTCATCGTTGATTCCAGACCGAAGAACATCGTCATGGCGAGAGCTCCCGGAACAACGAAATCGATGTAACTGCCGCCGGTGCTGGCGCTCACGGTGCCGCCGAGCAACGCCAGAAACATCAGGACGGTGATGACGGGGAAGAGCCAGCCGAAGGCCATCACGCCGGGGCGGTTACGCCAATGTTGGAGCTCGCGAACGGCGATGGTCCAGGTATCGGCCATGCTGGCAGTGATTCCCGGACTGGTGGATGGGTGCACTGCGGTGGTGCGGGTGGCTATGCCGGGTGTCATTGTCATGCGGAGGCTCCTGGCTGTTTGGGTGCATCGTTGTCGGTTGCGCTGTCACCGGTGAGCTGGATGAAAACTTCATCCAGGCTTGGTGTGTGGATGCTGAGGTCGGCCAGCTCAATATTGGCGTCTCGCAAAGCTGTCGCGACTCCGAGCAGAGCTGGGGTCTGATCAACAACCGGCACTCGTATTCGCCCTTCGATCTGCGCAATGGGTGCCGATGACCACGGGGTGAGCAGATCAATGATTTGCGAAGTATCCGTCTGGATGGCGGGGGTCAGCACGAGCCAGTCGTCACCGACTTGTGCCTTCAGGTCCTTGGGTGTTCCGTCAGCCACTACGCGCCCGTGGCTCAGCAGAGAGATGTGATCGGTGAGCTCGTCGGCTTCCTCCAAATATTGAGTGGTGAGCAGCACTGTGGTGCCTGCATTCACGAGGGTTCGGATGGACGACCACACGTCGCGGCGTCCCACCGGGTCCAGACCTGTTGTCGGTTCATCAACGAACAGGATTTGTGGGGCAACAACCAGGGCGGCAGCAAGATCGAGGCGCCGTCGCATGCCACCCGAGTAGGCGCTGACCTGCTTCTTTCCCGTGTTGGCAAGCCCGAATTGTTCGAGTAGCTCAGCCGCTCGTGTTTTTGCCACCCGTGCGGGGATCCGGCTCAGACGCGCAAACATCACAAGATTCTGCATCCCGGTGAGTTCTTCATCGACTGCCGCATATTGACCGACCAATCCGATGCTGGCACGCACCTGGTGGCCTTGGTTTGCCACGTCATGACCTGCAACGACCACCTTGCCTTGGTCTGCACTCAGAAGCGTGGTCATGATCTGCACGGCGGTGGTTTTGCCCGCGCCGTTGGGGCCCAGCAGTCCGTGCACCGATCCGGTGGGCACATCGAGCTCGAAGCCGTCGAGGGCAGGGGGCTCGCCGGGGCCAGATCCGCGATAGCGCTTGTGTACTCCGGTGGCCTTGATTGCTGAGCCAGCAGCCAGGGATTCCATGGTCCTCCTTGATTTCCGTACGGTGTATGCGTACGGCGTAGTGGAGTACTGTACGATAGAAATTCGAGGATCACAAGTTACACATTTCTTGTATCTAGGTGAGCATCG
Organism: uncultured Propionibacterium sp.; assembly: GCA_964293265.1. Classification (GTDB taxonomy): domain Bacteria; phylum Actinomycetota; class Actinomycetes; order Propionibacteriales; family Propionibacteriaceae; genus Propionibacterium. The sequence goes on along the minus strand of CAXYYR010000076.1, from coordinate 7,652 downwards.
TCTGGAAGGAAGCGCGGCATGGCAAGGCCCCCATCAGCTCCTGATCTGGTGCGCAGCATCTACCTGCTGTGGGGGCGTCGGCCGACACAGGGACGCTCAGGGCTGAGCGTGGAATCAATTGTGAAAGCAGCCATTGATCTGGCCGATGAGCAGGGCCTCACAGCTGTTTCGATGCGCAAGGTGGCGACGCATCTGGATGTCGGCACCATGTCGTTGTACGCCTATGTGCCCGGCAAGGAAGATCTTCTTGCCCTGATGGTCGATACCGCCTACGGCGAGCTGTATGGGGACAATGCCGATGAAGCAGCCGAACAGGGTGATTGGCGCGCCGGGGTGCGCTTTGTTGCCAAGGCCAACTGGGAGCTGTTCCAACGTCACCCATGGCTTCTGGACTTGCGGCTGGCCCGCCCGGTCTTGGGGCCGCATGCCAGTCGCAAGTTTGAGGTGGAACTGCGTCCACTCGATGGAATTGGGCTGTCCGACGTGGCCATGGAGTCAGCGCTGACGATGATCCTCAATCATGTGGAATCGATTGCCCGGTCGGGACGACGTACCCATGATTCCCAGGATGATTCCGGCATGACAGAGATGCAATGGTGGGCGATCGTAGGCCCTGCATTGGATCAGGTGATCGACGATGACCAGCTCGTGGTGTCGGGGCGGGTGGGAATGGCTGTGGGGGAGCACTTCCAGTCGGCCAGTGCCAGCCCCCAACATGCCCTGGACTTCGGTCTGAACGTGATCCTTGACGGAATAGGCGCGCAACTCAACGGATCGTGAGTGACGGCACCTTGCCACGGTTCGGCTCATTTCCCGCTGTACACCGGGAACCGCGAGCTACTGCCGTAATCGGTGGCATTGAGATCGCGCAGCGCCGCCATGTCGGCGTCCGAAATCTCGAAATCCACCTGGGCGTTGGCGTGCATGTGGTCGGGGTTGGCGGTCTTCGGAAGGGACACGGTGCCCAACTGCAAGGTGTAGCGGATGCACAGCTGGGGAATCGTCACCGAATAACGGCCTGCCATCTCGGCCACTTGGGCGTTGTCCAAGATCTCACCGTGGGCAATGGGCGAATAGGCCTCAATGAGGATGTCCTGTGCGGCGCAGTAGTCGATGAGCTCGGTGGGGGTATTGCCCGGATGGGCCAGCACCTGGTTCACCTGCGGGGCCACAGTGGCGGCCGTGAGAATGTTGTCGACATCGTGCTGCTCGAAATTGGAGATTCCGATGGAGCGCACCTTGCCGGCCTTCTGCGCCTCTTCCATGGCACGCCAGGCCTCGCGATTGCCGGCATCGTAATTGCCGCCTCGGAAATCGGCCCAGGGCTGGGGGCTGTGGATCAACAGCAGGTCAACATAATCCAAGCCCATCGTTGCCAGCGAGCCGTCGATGGCGCGCACCGCGTCGTGGTGATTCTTGATTTCGGCCGCAAGCTTCGTTGACACGAACAGCTCATCGCGGGCAATCCCTGCCGTGCGGACGCCCTCGCCCACGCCACGCTCATTGCCGTAGGCCTGAGCGGTGTCGATATTGCGATAACCGATCTCGACGGCATCGCGGACAGCCTGGGCCGCCAGCGCGTCATCAATGAACCACGTGCCCAACCCCAGCTTGGGGATCGTCGTGCCATTGGCGAGTGTGTAGGTCTCATCCAAAATCATACGAGGTCCTCTTTCGTTGTGTTTCTCGAGTTCCAAGGATTCAACGTGCCGGTCCGGTGGATGCGGCAACCTGTCTGGCGGCCTCGGCCGCTGGGGTTGAGCCATCCGTGAGCTCCACCAACATCCGCGAAAGCCCCGGCTCATGCAGGGCGGCGTCGATGAAGGCAGCGACATTGTCGCGGTGCACATCGCCATATTCGATGGCCAAACCGGCATTGACAAGCCCATCTGAAGGCTCATCGCGCAATGTTCCGGGTCGCACGATCACCCAGTCCAGGTCAGTGTGGGTCAGATACACGTCGGCGCTCTTCTTCACGGCCATGTAGTGCTCGAAGCTGGGGTCGGGGGTGCGGCTTCGTCCGGCATCGGGGAACACCGACACCAGCACAAACCGTGAGATCCCGGCCTTGGCAGCTGCCTGTGCTGCCTTCTCAAGTCCACGGCCATCAATTGCTGTCGTCTGCTCCTGCCCGGTGCCATGGGCGCCTGCTGAGAACACCACGGCATCGTGTCCGGCCATCTTGGTGGCAAGCGTGTCCACATCGTCGGCAATGAGGTCGCCGACAAGGGGAGTGGCCCCGGTCGTGCGAATGGTGTCGGCCTGCTCGGGTCGCCGATGCATGCCGGTGGAGCTGTCGCCACGCGCGGCGAGTAGAGCTGACAGCCGACGTCCCACGCCGCCTGCAGCACCGATCTGGAAAACGTTCATGTGTTGCTCCCGAGTGAGTTGAGAAATGGGTGTGTATTGGCTGTTTCAGGCCGCGGGTTGCCGCAGAATTGTGCGAAGTCGCTCCGGGGCAGTGCGGCGAGGATCGCTGAGATAGATCTCATGGTGCTTGCCGCGCATGGTCAGGCCCTGGGACGGAATGAATTCTCGGTGCATCTGCTCCAACACGGGGCCTTCATTGTCGAACGGCCCCACATGAAGCGTCTGCACACAGCGGTCCTCGGACAGCATTTCCCATCGAAGGATGTCGAGCGCCGGAGGCGCAGACTTTTCCTGCACCGTGTGCATCGCAGCCTCGACTATGGACTGATCGACCCATTCCGGGGTCATGATCATCATGGTCCAATCCCACTGGGACTTGTCACGTCCGGTGGTGAAGGAGTCCATGTCGTCGGCCCACCACAAACCTTCCAGGGGTGGCACCACATAGTCGCGACCGAGCTTCTTGCTGGCGAACTTCAATGAGTACGCCACCGGATACAGCGCTTCGAGCGCCTGCACGTATGCCGGGCTCGAGTTCGGATCGCCATGGCCGTCAACCATCAGATAGCTGGTGGCCGGCATGTCGATGACCCGGAATTCGCCGGGCTTTGCGTGATAGCTGTCCAGCGATTTCTTGAAGTCAAGCTTCTCGGCCATGGTGATCCGTCCTCAGAGTTTGTGAGAATGTGGCGGCGCGGGCTCAGTTGTCCTCGGGCTTCTTGGGATAGGTGACATTGTCAAGAATCTCGGGATCGCCACCGGTGCGAATGCCGGTGTTCAGCGCATCAATTGCGGCGAGTTCGTCGTTGTTCAGCTGGAAATCGAAAACATCGAGATTCTCGGCGATGCGTGAGGGGGTCTTCGATTTCGGCACCGCAGCGCGGCCCTGGTCGAGATGCCAACGCAGGATCACCTGGGCAGGTGACTTGCCGTACTTTTCTGCCAGACCGGTGATCACGGGATCGTGCAGCGGATCATGGGGATGCTCGGGATCGGCTGCGCTGTAGCGGGTGACGCCGCCGATCGGGGACCATGCCTGGGTGAGAATGCCCAGTCCGTTGTCAGCGGCCTGCAGGGTGACATTGTTGAAATAGGGGTGGAACTCCACCTGGTTCACCGCCGGCACCGTGGTGGCCTGCTCCAGCAGACGCTTGAGATGGTCTGCGCTGAAGTTGGACACGCCAATGGCTCGCACCTTGCCGTCGGTGAGCAACTGCTCGGCAGCCTGATAGGCGGCAATGCTGTCGTCGAAGGTCGAAGGAGCTGGCCAGTGCAGCAGATAGAGGTCGACATAGTCGAGGCCCAGGCGGCGCAGACTTGCTTCAAAAGCAGCCGGGGTCTTCGTCGGGCCGAAGTCGCTGAACCACAGCTTGGTGGTGACGAACAGCTCGTCGCGCGGCACATCGGACTCGCGGATGGCCTCGCCGACCTGACGTTCATTGCCATAGATGGCAGCTGTGTCGATCAGGCGATAGCCGTCGGCAAGAGCGGCCTTGACCGAGGCGATCGTGTCGGCAGGTGAGGTCTGGAAGACCCCGAAACCAAGTGCCGGCATCGTGACGCCGTTGTTGAGTGTGCGGGAAATCTGCTCCGTAGCCATGACAGTCCTTCGTATTCGATGGTGATGCTCAATTGTCCTACCAAGTGGCTCGCAGGTCTGAGGGGCGGGCGGAACCACGACACCACCATGTAACCAGCTGGAGCCAAGGGGCATTCCCTGGACTCCCGATTGGTTGGCCATGTCGTGGGCCCAGTGCTTTGAGGGCCAATATGATCAGAAACGTTCTGCAAAGGTGCTGACAGTGAGGTGTGGCGATGAGCGCTCAGGCTTGGGCGGCGGCGGAAGCAATAGGGCCGTGGGTCGCGTTCGTAGTGGCTGGGGTTGCCGTGTGGATTGCGTGGCGCACATCAAAACGCGAAAAGCGAGAGCTGGGGCTGAGCCATGCTGCTGGCTTGGGAGCCTGGTGGGCCACGGTCTACTCGAAGAGTGTTGAGGGCACGAGAGATTCTAGCCAAGATAAATGTTGGGGAATCATGTTATTCAATTCGACGGGAGAGCCCTTTCGTAACCTCAAGGTGACTGCGTCTTGGTATAACACATCCGCAGATTTAGAATTTGATGTATTACCACCGGGATACTTTTTCCTGAATAACTCTAAAATCAAAGAACATCGTTTAGGTCTTCCTGAAAGAGTCAGGGATGGCTGGGACTGGGAGTATTTCTCGGTGAGCCCTCACCAATAAAATTGGTGAGCTGAAGTATGAAGACCCGACTGGTGATACATGGAAGCGGGTTGGCCAGGGGCGGCTCGTCAAGGTAAAGGCTCGTCAGCGTTGGCCATGGTCTGCGCGTTCACAGCCGATAGTCTGAGCACCGTTCCATCGCCATGAGCCGGCCCACCGGCAGAACAGGACAGCTGTGACCAATCCCGAGCCGGTGTCCGACGTCAATGTTGTGACGGTGCATCCCCGCACCATCCGCAAGGCCATTACCGGCACGTCGGTCGGCAATTTCATGGAGTGGTTCGGCTTCGGCATCTACGGCTATCTGGCCGTCACGATGACCACCGTGTTCACCTCCGGAGTCGACAGGTCTTTCGGCCTGCTCATCACGCTCTTCGGTTTTGCCGTGAGCTATGTGGTGCGCCCGATAGGCGGCTTGGTGCTCGGCCCGCTCGGTGATCGCATCGGACGCAAGCATGTGCTGTTTTTCACGATGGCGTTGATGGCTGTGGCGACCACGCTGATCGGCGTATTGCCCACATCGCAGCAGATCGGTTTGTGGGCCATCGTGCCCTTGTATGCATTGCGCTTGGTGCAGGGCTTCTCAACCGGCGGCGAATATGCCGGGGCCGCCACCTATGTCACTGAATTCTCGCCCGATGCCCGGCGTGGCTTCTACTCCGCCTGGCTCGAGGTGGGCTCATACATCGGCTTTGCCGCAGGTGCAGCCGTCGTGGCCATCACCACCGTGACCACCCAGGCCATCTCGGGCGCCGATGCGATGCTCGATTACGGCTGGCGCATTCCCTTCCTCTCGGCCCTGCCACTTGGTGCTGCCGCCATCTATTTCAGAATGCGCATTCCAGAGACCCCGCTGTTCGCCGATGCTGACGCAACGGATGCGGCCGAGATCGATCCTGCTGATCCCATGGCCCGTCATGGTGTGCTCGGCATCATCCGGCACCATTGGCGCACTCTGCTGATCTGCATGGCATTCGTTGCAGCCACACAGTGCTCGGCCTATGCACTCACCAGCTACATGCCCACCTATCTGGAAGAGGAGGTGGGGGTGAGCAATCTGATGGCAGCGCTGGCCACGGTGCCGGTGTTGGTGGCCATGTCATTCGCGCTGCCGTGGTTGGGCGGGCTGAGCGACCGCATCGGTCGCAAGCCGGTTTATCTCATCGCCATCATCAGCACGCTGGTGCTCATGGTGCCGGCATTCGCCCTGATGCAGCAGGGCTCGGAGTGGGCAGTGATCGGGGCACTGGTGGTTGTCGCCATTCCCACATCGTTCTTCCTGGCTGCATCGGTTTCGGCCCTGCCAGCGCTGTTCCCGACGGCAAGCCGGTTCGGTGCCATGGCCATCGGCTTCAACATCTCGGTGTCGCTGTTCGGTGGCACGGCCCCGCTGGTGTGCCAGTGGCTGGTGCAGACCACTGGCAACAGTTACATGCCGGCGTTCTACATCATGTTCTTCGCCGTGGTTGCCGCGATCGCGCTCGTGCCGATGAAGGAGACCGCTGGCAAGCCGCTGATGGGTTCACTGCCAGTGGTGGAGGCCGAGAACATCCACTTGCAGCCCTCGGTAGGTTGACTCAGGAGGGCGTCCGCCGTTGGACGCTCAGATTCATTGTGAACTTGTTGACGACGATCGCGTGACGCCATCCGAAATTCGGAATTTCCTGCCGCGTCGCGCTATCGCTGGGAGGATTCGTTCGTGGCAAACCTAGATATTGACCGTCTCGCGGTGACTTTGCGACCCCAGTACAAGGCTGTGGTGGCTCGCAATCCCGGAGAACCAGAATTCCTGCAGGCCGTGTTCGAGGTGCTCCTCGGCGTGGGCCCGATCGCTGGCAAGAAGCCGGCCTATGCGCAGTGGTCCGTGCTGCAGCGCATCTGCGAGCCCGAGCGCCAGATCATCTTCCGCGTGCCGTGGATCGACGACAAGGGTGTGGTGCAGGTCAACCGTGGCTTCCGGGTGGAGTTCAACTCCGCACTCGGCCCCTACAAAGGCGGCCTGCGCTTCCATCCCTCGGTGAATCTGTCGATCATCAAATTCCTGGGCTTCGAACAGACCTTCAAGAATTCACTCACCGGCATGCCGATCGGCGGCGCCAAGGGTGGCTCCGACTTCGACCCCAAGGGCAGGTCGGAGAACGAGGTGATGCGCTTCTGTCAGTCGTTCATGACCGAGCTGCAGCGCCATATTGGCGCTACCACCGACGTTCCCGCCGGTGACATCGGCGTGGGTGGCCGCGAAATTGGCTATCTGTTCGGCCAGTACAAGCGCATCAAGAACCAATACGAGTCGGGTGCACTCACCGGCAAGGGCCTCACCTGGGGTGGTTCGCAGGTGCGCACCGAGGCCACCGGCTATGGCCTGGTGTTCTTCGTGGAAGAAATGCTCAAGGCCAAGGGCGAGCAGCTGGATGGCAAACGCGTCGTCATCTCCGGCTCGGGCAATGTGGCGCTCTACGCCATCCAGAAGGCCCAGCAGCTGGGCGGCAAGGTGATCGCCTGCTCCGATTCCGCCGGCTATGTGGTGGAAGAATCGGGCATCGATTTCGAGCTGCTCGACAACATCAAGGAAGTCCGTCGTGGTCGCGTTGCTGACTACGCAGCCGAGCGCGGCGCGGGCGCCAAGTACGTCGAGGGCGGCAGCATCTGGGACATTCCCTGCGATCTTGCGCTGCCCTGCGCCACCCAGAATGAGCTCAACGAGGCCGCCGCCAAGACGCTCATCACCAATGGTGTGCAGCTGGTTGCGGAGGGCGCCAACATGCCCACCACACCCGAGGCCACCGATCTGCTGCGCGCGTCGGGCGTGCTCTTTGCCCCCGGCAAGGCATCCAATGCCGGTGGCGTGGCCACCTCGGCGCTGGAGATGCAGCAGAACGCGAGCCGCGACAGCTGGTCGTTCGAATACACCGAGCAGCGTCTGGAACAGATCATGGACGACATTCACCACAATTGCCTGGCCACTGCCGATGAATACGGCGTGCCCGGCGATTACCTGGCGGGTGCCAACCTGGCCGGCTACATGACCACAGCCTCCG
>CAXYYR010000075.1:0-9830 GCA_964293265.1 uncultured Propionibacterium sp. | reverse complement strand
GGTGTCGGGGCTGAAGGCGTGCCCACGCGATGCCTGACGGGCGGCGTAGAGCTTGATCAGTCCGGCTGCCACTTCCCTGACTGCCTTGCGGGCGCGACTCTTGCGGTGTTTCCATTCCGCCCCGCCCATCTTGTCCAGGCTGGGCGCTTCGCCGCCCACATAGCGGGTCACCTGATCGAGCTGATCCATCGGCACATAGAGCCGATCTCCCGGCTGGCCGCGCTTGGACGCGGCATATTCGATCACCATGTATTCGCGGGTTGCCCCGGCAACTGCACGCTGGGTCATTTCCACGAACCGGCCAACACCATGCTGCTCGTGCACCAGCGCATCGCCCGGCTTGAGTTCCAGGGGCACCACTTGGTTGCGGCGCTTGCTCGGCATCTTGCGGCGCGTGCGATCAGCATTCGGCTGATTGGTGATGTCGCCTGCGGCGATGAGGGTGAGCTTCAGCTTTGCAGCTCGGAAACCGTGGCGAAGTCCTGAGCGGATGATGGTCACGGCATCGGCCGGCAGGGCCCCGGTGAGTTCGCCGACAACATGCGCAGGCGTGTCATGATCACGCAACATTTCGGCCATGCGGTTTGCCAGGCCCTTGCCCTCAACGCTTGCCACCACCCGCCAGCCCTTGGCCAGATCGCTCACCATGGTGCTGATGGCCTGCGCAGCATCGCCATGCCAGCCGGGCAGGGGGTCCATGTCGAGGATCATCTCGGGAATGCCGGTGACCTCGTCCAGATCATCGGCTGGATCGTCGCCGTCCAGGGGCGCTGCGGCAAAGGCCGAGAGGCTCCACCAGCCCTGGCCCAGATCCAGGCTGTGCTGGCGCACCTGGGCGAGTTCCTGGTACGACGAGGCCGCCAGATCAATGGGCGCCTTGCCACCCGAGGCAGCCGCCGCCCATGAGGCATGCAAAAATTCTTGACTTGTGCGCACCAGATCGGCAGCGCGGGTGCGCACCAGCTCCGGATCGCTCACCACCACCAGGGCGTCGGGACCCATCACGTCGACAAGCAACTCAATGCCATCGGCTAGAGCAGGAATGAGGGCTTCCATGCCCTCCACCGCCTGCCCCTGGGCGATGCGTTCCAGCATCTCGGACAGCTCCGGATGGCTGTCGACCAGGGCGGCGGCACGCTGTTGCACCGCCTCAGTGATGAGCAACTCCCGACAGGGAGCCGCAACGAATTGCGGCACGGTCTGGTCGGACGAGCGCTGGTCACCCACACTGAAGAAACGCAGTTCCTCCACTGTGTCGCCGAAGAAATCAACCCGCACCGGATGGCCCTCGGTGGGAGCGAAGATGTCGACTATGCCGCCGCGCACAGCGAACTCGCCGCGGCGCTCAACCAGATCAACCCGGGAATAGGCTGCCGCCACCAGATCGGCTTCCAATTGCACCGGATCGTAATCCTGACCGGCGCTCAAGTGCACCACCGGAAGATCGGCCAGTCCCTGCACCTGCGGTTGGAGCACAGCCCGAATGGGCGCCACGACAATGGCCGGCGCAGGCAGTTCATCGTTGCCCGCCAGCCGCCGCAACACCTCGATGCGGCGTCCAACAGTGTCGGAATTCGGGCTCAGTCGCTCATGCGGAAGGGTCTCCCATGCCGGAAAATAGGCCACCTGGTCGTCACCGAGCAGCGATGACACCTCGTCGACGAAGGCCTCGGCCTCACGGAATGTCGAGGTGACCACCAACAGGGGGCGGCCAGCACGATTGGCCAGCCCAGCTGCAACAAAAGCGCGGGCGGCCGGAGGGCCGGCAATATCCAGGGCGGGCACACCGGCTCTGGCCTGTTCGATGGCGTCGACAATCGCCGGGTCGGCGGAAACGGCATCGGTCAGACCCTGCAACATCACCGCTCAAGCGTACCTGCGCTGGCACCGAGGTGAATCCCGGCAGCACTCACTGCTCCGGCCCCGCACCGGTAACCAGCTCCCGAAGTACCTGCGCCTCCGCCCGCTGGGTGTCAGCAGCCTCACCAGCACCAATGAGCTCAGCACTCGTTTCGAGTTCGGAGGCCTCATCAATCACCAACGCACGCAGACTCGACTCGTCGATCACCAGACGTTCGGCCTCATTGGCATCCAGCCCGGTGGGAGACGCTTCGATGGCACCAGCAGCCGGACGCACACTGACATCAATTGCTGCTGCATTGTCGAGGCGCGACAGGGCCGATCGCAATGTTGACATGCGCTGACGATCACGCTCGCGCATTGCCTGTTTGAGGGCATCGCGCAGGATCGTCTGAATGCTGTTGTCGCTCATGGCACAAGCTCAGCACATGACCGCTTGGTCATCCACTCCCCGCGCCCCACAGTGCTGCGCGAACAATGCGCTCAGCTGTTGAAACGATTCTGGGTGGGCGCCAGACCCTCGTTGATGAGGCTGATCACGGCATCTGCACCATCAGCAAGCTCGATGGCGATCTCCTCACGCTCCGACTTGCCGAAGCGAGCCAACACATAATCGGCACCGGCCTGGTGCCCCATCGGACGTCCGATGCCAAGACGAACCCGATAGAAATCTCCCGTGCCCAGATGTGCCCGGATGGACTTCAGACCGTTGTGACCGTTGTCGCCCCCACCCAATTTGATGCGCATGCGCCCCGGCTCGAGATCGAGTTCGTCGTGCACCACAATGATGTGATCGGGCTGTATGCGATGAAAATCGGCCAGCGGACGCACCGCCCGTCCGGATTCATTCATGAACGTGCGTGGAGTGGCCAGGATCAGGGGCTCTCCCCCAGGGATTCCCAGCCCTGCCTCACCGAGGCGCGTTGAGGCGGTCTCGGCATGCATGCCCTTGGCAGCCTTGAGACGTTCGCCCGCGCGGGCAGCTAGTTCGGCAATGGTCATGAAGCCGATGTTGTGGCGTGTGGATGCGTATTGGGGGCCGGGATTGCCCAGTCCCACCACCAACCAGGTCATGGCGGCCCCTTTCTCGTGATGCAGCGATGTGCAGACCAAGGGGCGGAACCGCAGCACGGTCCCGCCCCTTGGCCTACTGACTATCTGCCGAGCCCCCACCATTCGCTGGGTCTGCCTGTTCACCACGCTGTGTCTGTTCAGACAATGTGGTGTCCAACAAGGTCACATGGAGCTCGGCCAACTGGTTCAGCTCTCGGAATCGTCACCAGCGGCGGCGTCATCACCGGCAGCGCCCTCTTCACCAACGGTGGGCACTTCGGCAGCCTCTTCCTCATTCTCGCCGAGCTCGGCTTCCAGGGCCTCTTCGGAGATCTGGGCCACGGCCGACAGCACGAGGGCCTCGGGATCGTCCTCAAGCTCGCTTCCGGCGGGCAGGGTGATCTGACCGGCAAGCAACTGATCGCCCACCTGCATGCCCTCAACGGAAGCCTCGATGCGCTCAGGAATGGCAGTGATCTCGGCACGGATGGCGAGCTGCGTGCGCTCTTCGTTGATGATGGCCTCGGGTGCAGCAGCACCGACGAACACCAGGGGCACCTCGACGGTGACCTTCTCGCCGCGCTTCACGAGCAGCAGGTCGACATGCTTGATGAAGCCCTTGATCGGGTCGCGCTGCACCTGCTTGGGCAGTGCCAGACGATCCTCGCCACCCTCAACATGAATGTTCAGCAGGGCATTGGCGCTGCGCAGGGCAAGCAGGGTCTCGTGACCCGGCAGGGTCAGATGCACGGGATCGGATCCGTGGCCGTAGAGCACGGCAGGAATCTTGTCCTCGCGACGGATGCGGCGGGCCGCGCCCTTGCCGAACTCATCGCGGGCCTGGGCGTTCAGCTGGATCTCAGCCATGGGGTTCTCCTCGTAATCGTGTGTTGCGTGAGGAGACGTCCCCACGAAGTTCTGGCTGTCGCAGGAGAGGAATTCAGAGGAAATTGAACAGTGCTCGAAGCGCACCGGCGGGGAAATCACCCGCTGCGCACCAGTCGATCACGGTTCAGAACACTCTGAGCCCTCGCCAAGCGGCAGGGGCAACTATAGCCGACAACACGACCCCGGGCATTTTCACGCCCGCCCGGGGCGCAGCCCTGAGGCCAGTGTGAGACTCAGCCCTGGGGACCGCTCTGCGGCTTGGTGGTGAACAACGACGTCACGGAGCCGTCCTCGAAGACCTCACGGATTGCGCGGGCCAGCAAGGGAGCAATCGACAGCACCGTCATCTTGGGAATGTTGATTCCCTCGGGAATCGGCAACGTGCTGGTGAAGATGATCTCTTCAAAAGGAGTGGCGTTGAGACGTTCCTGGGCCGGGCCCGACAGGATCGGATGGGTGGCGCAGGCAATCACCTTGGCGGCGCCACGATCGAGCAGGGCATTGGCCGCCTGGCAGATGGTGCCACCGGTGTCGATCATGTCGTCAACCAGCAGACAGGTGCGCCCCTCCACGTCACCGACGACCTCGTGCACCTTCACCTGGTTGGCCTTGGTGGGGTCGTGGCGCTTGTGGATGATGGCCAGCGGAATGGTGAGCCGGTCACTCCAGTTGTCGGCAAGACGCACGCGGCCAGCATCGGGGCTCACGACAACCATGTCGTCGCCGCCGTATTTCTTCTCCACATAGTCGGCCAGCACCGGCAGACCCGACAGATGATCGAGAGGACCGTTGAAGAAACCCTGGATCTGGGCGGCATGCAGGTCCACCGACATGATGCGGTCGGCGCCGGCAGTGCGGAACAGATCAGAGACCAGTCGTGCCGAGATGGGCTCGCGTCCGAGATGCTTCTTGTCCTGACGGGCATAGGGGAAGCAGGGCGCCACCACGGTGATGCGCTTGGCCGATGCCCGCTTGAGGGCGTCCACCATGATGAGCTGCTCCATGAGCCACTCGTTGACCGGAGCCGGATGGCTCTGGATCACGAAGGCATCGCAGCCGCGCACCGATTCCTCGAAGCGCACATAGATTTCGGAGTTTGCATAGGTGATGAGGCGGCTTGGCACCAGCTCAACATCCATCAGGTCGGACACGCGCTGGGCCAGCTCCGGATAGGCCCTGCCCGAAAACAGCATCAGATGCTGTTTGCTGTTGCGCTTGACGCCGGTCATTCCTGTCTTCTCCTCTTGTCCCCTGCTGGGTCGGTTCTGCTGCATCAGTTCTGCTGGGATGACTTGTCTGGGGATGGGGGGGCGGAATCGACAGCCAAGGCATCTCGGCTTGCCTGCACGGCGGGGTGGATGGCGCCATCGGATGCGCCGGCAGCCTGGGCGGCCTTGGAGCCGGGATGATTCTTCGCCACCCAGCCCTCGGACACATATTCGCGGCCACGGGCAACAGCCAGCGCACCGGCCGGCACATCGTCGATAACGGCTGATCCGGCAGCGATGAAGGCGCCATCGGCGACGTCAACGGGGGCCACGAGCACCGAGTTCGAGCCGATGAAGACATCGTCGCCCAGGTGGGTGGTGGACTTGTGTTTGCCGTCGTAATTGGCAAATATCGTGCCGGCGCCCACGTTCACACGCTCACCGACAATGGCATCGCCGCAATAGCTCAGATGCGGCACCTTGGATCCCTCACCTATCTTGGCGTTCTTGGTCTCCACGAACGAGCCGATCTTGCCGCCATCGGCCAATTCGGTGCCGGGACGCAGGCGAGCCCACGGACCCACATCGGTATTGGGGCCGATCACCGCCAGCTCACCATGGGTGCGCACCACCTGTGCGTCCGCGCCCACCTCGACGTCCTTGAGAGTGGTGTCGGGGCCGATCGTTGCGCCCGATGCAATGGATGTGGCGCCCAACAGCTGGGTGCCGGGCAGCAGCGTGACATCTGGCTCAAGCGTGACATCACGTTGGATCCATGTGGTGGCCGGATCAACGATGGTGACACCCTCACGCATCCAGTGCTCGCACAACCGGCGGTTCACTTCAGCGTTCATCCGCGAGAGCTGGACGCGGTCATTGACGCCCTCGGTCTGCCAGGTGTCTGTGGTTTGGAAGGCCCCCACCGCATGATGATGGCGATTGGCATAGGCAATCATGTCGGTGAGATACAGCTCGCCCTGTGCGTTGTTCGTCTGCAGGCCGCCGAGCCCTTGGCGCAGCATCGCCGCATCGAAGACATAGATGCCCGAATTGATTTCAGTGATGAACAGCTCGTCGGGGTCGGCGTCCTTCTGTTCGACGATGCGCAGCACACGATGGTTCTCACGCACCACGCGGCCATAGCCGGTGGGATCGTCCACCGAAGCAGTCAGGACAGTCGCGCCATTGGCCTGCTCACGATGGGTGTTGACCAGTTCGGCGAGGGTCTGCCCGGTGAGCATCGGCACATCGCCATAGGTGACCACGATCTCGCCGCTCAGATCATCGGGCAGCGCGGACATGGCTGCCTGAACTGCGCCACCGGTGCCATTGCGGGTTTCCTGCACCGCAACGGTCACCTCGGGGGCGATATCGGCAAGATGGGCTTCCACCTGCTCGCGTTCATGGCCCACCACCACGACGAGACGCTGCGGCTCCAAGCTGGCTGCGGCGCGCAACGCGCAACTGAGCATCGACTCGCCGGCCACCTGGTGCAACAGCTTTGAGGTGCGCGATTTCATCCTGGTGCCAGCACCGGCTGCCAGCACGATGACGGCGGCAACACCGGTGACGCCACCGGCAGGGGATGTGGCCTTGTCGGACGGGGATGAGGCGGCATTGAGCTGGGAATTGTGGCCATGGGAGTGCTGCGAATGAGCGCTCATCACGAATCCTCCTGTCCGAGCGACCGCGGCATGAGATGCCACGGTCGACTAGTCCCGACCTGTGCCCTACGCTCTGCTCGCCTGCCATGGGTGGTCACCCGTGGCTCATGGTTCCCCGGGCAGGAGTCGAACCTGCGTCGCTAATCCTGATTCAAAGTCAGGCGGGCCTTGCCGGCAGACCAACCGGGGAACGATTGCGGCAAACGCAACCGCGATAAGTCTAGAGCCCAGCCGCCGCAGCAATGCAATCAGCACCGAAGGATGGATCACCTGACAAGACAATCCTCTAATGTGTGGGACGTGAGCCCGGACAATGGAACCGTTTCCGCTTCTTCACTTCCCCAGTTCGGCCCCGGCCGGCACCTCTTGGGCGTGTCCCAATTGGATCGCCCGGCCCTGAGCCAGCTGTTTTCACTGGCTGAGTCGCTGCGGCCGGTGGGACAGGGCCGACAGGTGTGTCGGGTGCTTGAGGGGGCAATGTTGGGCAGCCTGTTCTTCGAGCCGAGCACGCGAACCCGATTGAGCTTCGAGTCAGCATTCCAACGGCTCGGCGGCTCGGTGGTCTCCACCACCGGCTTCACCTTCAGCTCGATGGCCAAGGGCGAATCGATCCACGACACGGCACGGGTTGTGTCGGGATATTCCGATGCCCTGGTGGTGCGCCACCCCGACACCGGTTCGGTGGCCGAATTCGCCGCCGCCTCAGTGGTGCCGGTGATCAATGCCGGCGATGGCGCCGGCGAGCATCCCAGCCAGTCATTGCTTGATCTGTTCACCATGCAGCATGAGCTCGAGGCCCGCGGCAAGAACATCGACGGAGCAACGATCGCCGTCCTGGGCGATCTGCGTTATGGCCGCACGGTGCATTCACTGCTGCGAATCCTGGGCTTGTATTCCGATGTGACCTTCCGCGTCTTCGGCCCACCAGCTCTGGCACTGCCAGCGGAATTCTTCGACGTGGTCCGCGAGAGCGGAAATCGCATTGTGGAATGCGAATCGGTGGGTGAGGCAATCGCCCCGGCCGATGTGATCTATTGCACCCGGGTGCAGAAGGA
The DNA here is from genome assembly GCA_964293265.1 of uncultured Propionibacterium sp. Taxonomy (GTDB): domain Bacteria; phylum Actinomycetota; class Actinomycetes; order Propionibacteriales; family Propionibacteriaceae; genus Propionibacterium. Next base: position 2,102 of record CAXYYR010000075.1, on the reverse strand, counting down.
ACGCCTCTCGGAGAGCGACGAGGAGTCGGTGCATCTGGAGGGTGACCTGCTCAACAAGGCGATCCTGGCCGAGCATGCCCTGGCCGACGCGATCATCATGCATCCGCTGCCCCGCGATTCCCGGCACAATTCGTTTGATCTGTCACCCGACGTTGATGACTTCCCGGGCCTGGCAATCTTCCATCAGACCGACAATGGCTTGCTCATTCGCATGGCGATCTTCTCCATTGCCCTGGGCGTTTCCGATCATGTGCTCGATGATCTGTGCCCGGCACCGTGGGCGAGGGCGCAGAACAAAAGCTCGCGCAGTGAGTAGGCAGGGGTCCACCCCGTCGCTACGTCGGGGGCGGACCCGGATGACCAGCGCCCAGCGCCGTGAGCAGCTCATCGAGGTTGCGCGCGCGCTGTTCGCCGTGCGCGGTTTCGATGGCACCAGTGTGGAGGAAGTGGCCTCGCGTGCCCAGGTGTCGAAGCCCGTTGTCTATGAACACTTCGGCGGCAAGGAGGGCCTCTACGCCGTGGTCGTTGACCGCGAGGTGACTGCCCTGGACACAGCCATCATGAACGCCATCTCGGGGCCCTCGATGAGCTACCGCGAGGTGATAGAGCGCGGCACCCTGGCATTGCTCGACTACATCGACGCCTGCCCCGATGGTTTCCGCATCATCTCGCGCGATTCACCAGTGGGCAGCACCAGTGGTTCCTTCGCGTCGATTCTCAATGACATCGCCACCCGTGTGGAAGACATGCTTGCCCCGCCTTTGGTGCGGCGCGGTTACGACACCGCCATTGCCGGTGTCTACAGCCAGGCCTTGGTCGGTCTGGTGGCCTCGGCCGGGTTGGCCTGGTTGGACACCCGCAAACCCACCAAACGGCGCGTTGCCGCTGAATTGGTGAATCTTGCCTGGAACGGGCTGTCAAGCATCGAGCACCAACCAAAGCTCATCACCGATGACGGGGCTGGCGCCGGCGAGGACTCTGCGCAATAGCTCTTCCCCACAACGAGTATGTGGAAAACAATTTCTGATCACTGTTCTCGGCAGTGACTAGGGGTGTTGCCCTGCGCCCAGAATGCACCGCTCATTTCACGTCTTTTCTGGGCCTCACTGCTGGCATGATGTGGTCGGTTCCCCAAACAGGAGATGCCGTGTCCCCCACGACAAGATTCCGCAGGTCACTGGTGGTCTGCCTCGCACTGACCCTGGCGGTCAGCGTTGTTGGATGCGGTGATGATGCCGTCCCGACACCTGACCCCGCATCGGCAGCTGCCGCCTCCTCTGCGAGCGCGTCGCAACAGGCGCTGTTCGAGGAAGCGAAGAAGGTGCATGACGCCTTCTGGAAGCTGGACGAACAGATTGCTGCACAGGGTGGCACTGAGACCCTGCCAGCAGAAATGAATGACTACACGATGGGTACTTTCGCTCAGCTCGAAGCCGGACTTCGACACAAACAGTGGGAGCGCAAGCAATGGACCAAGCCCGGCACATCTCCGAGCTATATGGGCCCCGTCATCTATGACGGCCGTGACCAAGGAAATATGCCCGACGACGGGGGCGAGGCTGCCATCGTGATTGAGAGCTGCATTGATGCCACGGCAAGCCCTCATACGGATGAGGCAGGGAATATCTATTTGGGAGATATCGACTACAACGTGTTCTATCTCAAGCGGGACGCTGATCAACATCTCAAGATCTACACCTCGTGGAATAAGGATGTGAAGACATGTCCCGTATCCGTGTAGGCGCTTGCGCACTGTGTTTTGCTGCAGTCGTCATCGCCCAGCCAACCGTAGCCAGCGCCGATGCGTCTTTCGGCGCTGGGGGATCCGATGTGAGTGCTAACAGCAGCGAGGATGGCTACACCGTCAGGGCCAATGACGGTGTTGGACAGTCAGTGATCCCTCCTCCGCCGCCTGATCCCAATGCGGATGTGCCTTCGCCTGAAGAGATCCAGGCCCAGCAGTGGCGTTATGCGTGGGCCTGCGCCACACCACTCGATATCACGCCGCCAAAGCCCGGAATGATCAGCGGCGGTCTCGGTGGTGTCTTCAACTCGATGATCGAGCAGGCAAAAAATGAGATCGGTCCCGGTCTGGACTGTGA
>CAXYYR010000074.1:0-9888 GCA_964293265.1 uncultured Propionibacterium sp. | reverse complement strand
TTAATGCAAGTGTCAATAATGCCTTGGCTTCAACAAGACGCACCCAAATGCTGAATGCAATCCAGGGCTCGTCATTCAATGATGTGGAGAGCATCACTGTTGATGGCAAATCCCAATATCGGCTCGTCAGCTCCAGCAATGCCGAGTTGACCGTTGATGCAGAGACGATGCTCCCTGTCTCAATTCAAAGCTCAGACGGCACGACTTTCGAGACCAGTCAATGGAATGCCATTGCGGCACAGACAGCCCCGCAGGTTGGTTGATTTCTGACGCATTTCTCAACCACAGCGCCCGAGGTTTCCCGTGTGGAGGCCTCGGGCGCTGTGCTGTCGTTGCTGGATCGATTGACCACGTGCTCCCCGGCGGCGTGGGCAATTGCGGCGTGAAACCACGTCTGGTTAGGTGTTTTCGAGGCTGACTATGTGCCCACTGTGTCCTCACTGTGTGGTGCGGCCCCTACGGATGCAATCACATCCGCACCCCACCCCAGTTGAAGGAAGATCATGAAACTTCACCCTGTTATTGCTGCCGGACTTGTGCTGGCATCGTTCGGACTGGTTGCCGGTTGCTCGTCGAACTCGACCAGCGACGCGCCCAGTTCGTCGCAGGTGAGCGTTGAAGAGAAGTCGGCAGAACAGGTGATCACTGAGACCACCAATATGATCAACGAGGCAACCTCGGCCCGCCTGTCGATGAAGTCCAGCGATGCGGCGATCGAGCAGGCTGCTGACAGTGACACCGTGTCGGCTGTGATGGAGGGCCAGTTCGATGATTCGTCGTTGCTGTCCGATGAGGAGCTCGGCAATGGTGGCCGTGGCCAGATCATCATTGTGGGCCAGGAGTACTACATGAAGTTCGACGACCTTGCGCTTGAGGCCTCTGGTGCCAGTGGCATCACACCCGACACCTGGGTTGGCCCCATGCAGCTCAGTTCGGCCATGTCAGCTGGCCTGGCATCCACGCGCCGCACCCAGATTCTGAGTGCCATCTCGGATTCATCCTTCGACAATGTCGAGACCCTCACCAGTGATGATGGCAAGGGCCAGTACCGTCTCACCGGCGACAATGATGCCGAGCTGATTGTTGATGCCCAGACCATGCTCCCGGTCTCGGTGTCGAGCTACGACGGTCTGTCATTCGATGCCAGCGACTGGAACCAGATTGCTGCACAGGTTGCCCCGCAGGTTGGCTGATTGAACGAGCACTTTTGACGTTGATGCCCGGGTCCCGAAAGCGGGGGCCCGGGCATCAACGTCTGGGGGCCATGAGAGTGACGTGGCTTGTCAGCGCGCATATCAAGGTATTGACTGAGAAGAACCCATCAGGACATTGACGTCCCCACACCCTGCGTCAACGCTCTGGACAAGCCCCACTCATGCCCCGGAGGACCCGATGAAACACCCACGCTTTCTGCCTTCACTCGCCGTGCTGGTGGCTGTGCCGCTGATGGCTGCAGTGGTGGGCTCCCCGTCCAGTGTGGCAGAGGACAACACGGCAGATGATGCAGCCATTGCCCGGGCTGCATACGACCCCGCGAGTGACACCGAGCGTCCAGTAGTTGAGTGGGATGGCGGTAACGGTTACTTTGGGGGCACAAGCACCGGGCTGTTGGATTTCAAGGTCACCGATGCAGACCCTGATGCGTGGATGACGATTTCCCTCGATGCTGATGTCACCTCCACGACAGTCGAAGTTGATGACAACGGACATGTGAAATATCAGATTGCCGATGCCGGGCGGTACAACTTGTGGGCGCATGCCTATGACCACGCTGGACATCACACAGACGTGTTCAGCGGCTCGTTCGTCTATGACGATGTGCGGCCCACCATCGAGTTCCAGGCAAATGATGCTGGTGTTGTGAGCCTGGGATTTTCTGATCAGAAGCGCCAAGGGCATTCCGATGATGTTGCTGAAAAGCTCATGACCTGGGCGGACTGCGTTCCAGCTGCTGAGGGTGAAGCTTGTGCTTGGCAAACCATCACGAGCAGCCTTTACCTGTATGCCAATGGGACTGTGACAGGTGCTGATGGGGTGGAGTACAAGCAAGCGGTGAGGACATATGACGTCAACTCTGCCACCGATGGCACCCTGCTAGCGGGAACCGACCTGGCAATGAATGCCGCCGAGGTCTTGATCTCCAAGGAATCAGGAACTGTTGGCTCACCACTCGATGTGGCCCCACTCAACGACGTGAATGAGGGTGAGGGTGCCGTATTCAGCGTTGATCCCGCCACGGCCCTGCCAGCTGGCCTGTTCGTTGACCCGGCGACGGGTGCCGTCGTTGGCACACCCACCGAAGTCGCTGACAGCGCTCTGGTGGCGATCAATGTCAGCTACAGCGATGGCTGGTCCACTCTTGCCGGGCTCACCCAACTCACGATTGGTGAAGCGCCCGTTGTTGAGCCGACACCAGACCCCACCGTCGATCCCACACCGGACCCCACGGCGTCGCCCACAACTGATCCCAGCGCATCCGATACACCGGTTGCCCCTGGCTCACCTGACCCCTCGGCTTCGCCATCCGATGTGGCGCCAACCAGCGCGGCGACGACAGCGGCAGATCATGCCGCAGGTGTGAGCGTTGACACAGGCGGTTCGGCCGTCAATCGTCTGGCGGCGGTGGCCGTGGTGATGATTGCCGGTGGTGCGGCAGCTGGGCTGCATCGCCGTCACTGAGCGGGAGCGGCGGGTGGCTGACGGGTGGACCTGGGTGGCCGGTAGGGTCGGTCGCAAGTTTTCACGGTGTATTCAAGCCCACAGGAGAACCATGAATTTCCGTCGTGCGATGGCAGCCGGGGCCCTGGTGGTCTCACTTGGTCTGGTGGCCGGATGTTCCAGCACTGACACTGCCGAACCACAGAGTTCGTCGAGCACCTCGGCTGTGCCCGAGAAGTCGGTGAATGACGTGGTGGACGAGGCAACAGCCGCCATGGAGGCAGCCACCTCCGTGCGGATTGCCGGCGTGTGGACGGTCAATGCATCAGCCTCGCCACAGCCGACCGCTGAGACCAGCCGCGCCACCGAGGGATCGGTGGACAATGCCACCTGGTCCAGTGACGCAACACTGGCCGGTGGCGGCACCGTCACCGTGTTGGCCGTCAACGACGCCTACTATCTCAATGGCAATGAGGCCTACTGGGCGGCACTCGGCACGAGCGCTGACCAGCTGCCCAAACTGGTGGGCAAATGGGTGGCCACACCCGCATCGGCCGCCGAGTCGTTGGCCAATTACAAGCCCGCCGCCATGCTCGGCGCGCTGCTCTCCGACATCACCGCTGTGCGCTTCACCAGCGTGGATTCGTACACCACTGACGAGGGCATTGCGGCCTACCGGGTGAGTAATTCCGGCCCTGCCGAGATGGTGGTGGATGCCACGACAATGCTGCCCATCTCGGTGAAGACATCCGGTGATTTCACCTCGACCCTGAGCAAGTGGAATGCGGTGGAGCCGAAGACCGCACCGCCGGCCGATCAGGTGGTGACCCAAGCCTGAGCAGGGATGCGCACCGGCCTGACTAGGGCTTTTGGCGCAGGCGGCAGATGGCTCGGTATCGTGCCCACCAAGCGATGCCGTCCCGACGTGAAAATCTCGGTTTCGCGAGAATCCGGTGGCCCCGGCCACGTCCTAAATATTTTGTGGCCCCCGGCCACGTCTCCAATGTCAGGTGGCCTCGGCCACGCCCCAACCCCCTGGAGAACCATGAAGCTCCGCAGTGCTCTGGCGGCTGTGGGAGTGCTGCTGTCCGTCGGCCTCGTTGCTGGCTGTTCCAGCGACAGCAAGGGCACTGTGTCCAAGGCCTCGCCCTCATCGCGGCCGACGGCATCGAGTTCGTCGCCCAGCGCATCGGCTCCGTCGGCAACCGAGATCACCAACCGCGTGGTGTCGGCCGTGCGCGTCACCAGCTCGGCGCGCCTTGAACGCACTGCCGGATCCGGCCAGCCCCAGGGGCAGACAGATACTGTGCGCAATGTGATCGAAGGCCAGTTCGATGACAGTTCATATCTGTTCGAGGCGACCCGTGGTGATGGGGCTCATGAGGCGATGGTCGTCACCGGCGGGCAGTACTACATCAATGCTGATGCAGCGATCTGGACTGAAGCAGGGCATGCCGCCTCGAATGCGGGTGTCTGGCAGGGGCCGGCTGCCGTCATCGAGGAGCTGGCGGACACTCGTCCTTCAGTTCGCAGGGAAGACCTTGTCACAGGCATCATCAGCGCAAGCTTCAGCCGGGTGGAACAGAACGGCGGGGTCTACACGCTCACCAACATCATCGGCGACACCCTGAAAGTTGATGCTGCCACCATGCTGCCGACCAAGCTCACTGCCGGTATCGGCAGCTCGTGGACCATCAGTCAGTGGAACACCGTGGCTCCCAAGGCGGTGCCGAAGTGAATCGCCGCAGAAAAACATCTCCGCGCCTTGCTGCCGGGCTTGCCCTGATGCTTGCCACCGGCCTCATCACCGGCTGCGCCGATACAGCCGCGACGCCACAGGAAACCACGCCCGCCTCCACCACGAGCTCGGCAACACCGCAGGCAAACATCTCGATTCCTGAGGTGGTGAGCGAGGCCGTCCTGGCGCTACAACAGGCGGGCTCCGTGCGCGCCCGTCGGGTGATGATGGGTGCCTCCGCCGAGGCGCCGACGTCCACGATCTCGTCGATCATCACAGAGGGTGCCGCCGATGACAGTTCCTATGTGATCTATGCCGCGACACCCAGCGCTGTGCAATACACCGTGATGTATCTGGACGGTGCGGTCTATCTCAACGGCAACGAGGCCTACTGGGCTGTGCACGAAGGCACCTCGTCGCTGAAGATCAGGGCCATGAACCGCTGGCTCACCGGCCCGACAATGGGGCTGCCCGAAGGCTTCGGGCAATACAAGCCGAGCGCGTTCATAGGCCAACAGATCACCGATCTGCAATCGGAGCAGTTCACCACTGTCGAAACCGGCACCACAGCCGACGGTCTCTCGGTCTACCGGCTCACCAATGAGCTGGGCGCCCAGGTAATGCTCGACGCCGCCACCATGCTGCCGATCTATGTCCAGGTGGTCTATCGCCAGACCGATGCCGTGGAGTTCAGCCTGTGGAACGAAGTGGCGCCGCCAACCCTGCCGCCCGAGGAACAACTGGCGAGGGTTTGACCCGAGTGTGGCCGACGCATTGGGCGCCAACGCGCTGAGGGAGGGCGCAGTGTGCGCTAAGCCAGCGCTATCACCTGCACCAGCAGGATCTTCACCACCGTGCCGAGCGCGAACAGTGCTCCATAGGCCGAGTCGATGCGCTCGTCATTCACCAGCTGATTGGCATAACCCAGCACTGCTGGCTGACCCACGAATCCGGCAAAACCACCCGCTGCCCGCTGGGCAGACAGACCCAACCATTTGGCACCGAGCAGCATCACGGCGCCGCCCAACACCAACGAGACGGCAGAGACGGCCAGGATCTTGAGCCCGGTGAGCGAGAATGCCTGGGCAATGAACGCCGGTCCGGTGGCAAGGCCCACGCAGGCGAGGAAGATCATGAGCCCCAGCTGACGCAGAATCGAATTGGTGGCATGGGGAAGGTCCCAACGGAAGGGCCCGGTGCGGTGCAATGCGCCCAACACCATGCCCACGATGAGCGGACCGGCAGCACTGCCCAGCGAGAACTGCAACCCGCCCGGCAGGGGAATGGTGATTGCGCCGGCCAGCAGACCGAGCGCAATGCCCATGCCCAGAGTCAGGGCGTCCACCTGCGAAATGCGTTTTTCGGAATCGCCGAAGAAGTCCTGCGCATCGCCCATCCGGCCGCGCGGCACAACGGCCAGCACGCGGTCGCCCGGCTGCAGAATCAGATCGTTGGTGGCCAGCATGTCCAGGTCGCCGCGGCGCACCCGGGTGATGATGCCATCCAGGTTGGAGCGCACATTGATGTCGCCGATGCAGCGTCCGGCAAGATCGGGATTGGACACCAGGAAACGTCGGTAATCCACATCGCGGCGGTTCTCCGTGAGATGGGTTTCGCTGCGATGGCCGAGGAACTCGACTGCCTTGTCAACGTCGGGTGGCATGCCCACCACCAGCACGATGTCGCCGTGGCGCAGATTGTCGCCACTGGTGATCAGACGCATCTCACCGGCACGGCGCAGATAGCTCATGCGGATATGGCCCGGCCAGCCGGGAATCTCGCTCATCGCGGTGTCATGTGTCACCAGCGTGCTCACCGCATTGATGCCTGCCTCGGCCATCGACGTGTTGTCGCGGCGCCCGGGCCAGTGCTTGGTGGCCACCATTGCCACCATGATCATGGCCACGATCACGCCGGTGGGATACGACACCGCATAGCCCACCAGGGTGTCGGGGGAGTGGTTGGTTGCCTGCTCGGCGGCGTCAATGGCAGGCGAGGTGAGCACACCGGCGAACAGTCCGGCGACATGTCCGTTGCTCAGGTGAAACAGCTTGCCCGCGCTGATGCCGATGCCGGCCATCAGCAACAAACCCACTATCGCCGCCACCATGAGCATCCACTGACGTTTGAGGTCAGACAGGAATGTGGACCCGGCAGCCAACCCCACCGTGTAACAGAACAGCCCGACCCCGAGCGCCTTCACAAGGTCCATCTTGTCGGCCAGATTCGGGTCGAGCATGCCCACCATGAGGCCGACGAAGAGAGCTCCGGCAGCCCCGAAACGCAGGGGCCCGAATTTGATCTGACCCAACAGCGCGCCCAGCGACAGCACTCCCATGATGGTGACCAGGGGGTGGGCCAGCAGGAAACTGATCACTTCTTGTTTCTCCTTCGGTGGGCTGTCGGGGTGCGGTGGGCTGTCGGAACGCGGTGAGCTGTCAGAACACACTGAGCTGTCAGAACACGGTGGGTTGTCAGAACACAGCGCGAACCAATCCATGATGCTCCCATGAGCCAAGCCGTGATGCCCAAATGCCCAAGTTTGTGCAAGCCAACTCCCGCCCACATGCCCCGATAGACTGCCCGCGTGACTGCACCGAGCACCGGTACTTCGCCAACAGCTGATTCGCTGACCGTTCTGGTCGTGGGCTCCGGCGGACGAGAACACTCCCTGGCGTTGGCCGTGAGCCACGACCCCGGCGTCGGGCAGGTGCATGTGGCCCCCGGCAATCCCGGAACTGCCACTTTTGCCACCAACCACCCGGTGGACATCAACGACGGCGATGCCGTGGCCGCCCTCGCCAGCTTCCTGGGCGCAGACCTGGTGGTCGTGGGCCCCGAGGCGCCACTCGTCGGCGGGGTTGCCGACGCCGTCCGCGCCACCGGAATTGCCTGCTTCGGACCCAGCCGCGCAGCAGCCCAGTTGGAGGGTTCCAAGGCATTCGCCAAGCAGGTGATGGCCGATGCAGGAGTGCCCACCTCACGTTCCCGGGTGGCCACCAACGCCAGCGAGGTGGCTGCCGCGCTCGACGAGTTCGGCGCTCCCCATGTGGTGAAGGACGATGGCCTGGCGGCCGGCAAGGGTGTGCTCGTCACCAACGACCGTGACGCGGCGCTGGCCCATGCGGCCGCCTGCGAGCAGGTGGTGATCGAGGAATTCCTCGACGGTCCGGAGCTCAGCCTGTTCGTGATCACCGACGGCACCCACGCGGTTCCCCTGCTGCCCGCCCAGGACTTCAAACGCGTCGGCGACGACGACCAGGGGCCCAATACCGGCGGCATGGGTTCCTATGCGCCGCTGCCCTGGCTGCCGGCGAATTTGGTGGACGATGTGCTCGCCAGTGTCGTGCACCCCACACTTGCCCGCATGCGTGAGCTGGGCACACCCTTCGCCGGGCTGCTCTATGTGGGGCTGGCGCTCACCCGTCAGGGTCCCAAGGTGATCGAATTCAATGCACGGTTCGGCGACCCCGAAACAGAAGTGGTGCTGCCACTGCTGCAGGGTCCGTTCGCGCAGGTGCTGCTGGCCGCCGCCAATGGCACGCTCGACCGGGCACCGGCGCTCACCGTCGGCCCCGGCGCAGCAGTGGGCGTGGTGCTGGCCTCGCGTGGCTATCCGGCCGATCCCCACACCGGTGGCAGGATCGTGCTGCCGGCTGAGCCCGAGGGTGTTCATGTGATCCACTCCGGCACAGCGCTGGACGCCAATGGCCAGCTGGTCTCGTCCGGCGGCCGCGTGCTCGTGGTGGTGGCCAAGGGAACTGACCTTGCCGACGCCCGACGCCTTGCCTACGCCCATGTGGCGCGCATCGATTTTCCCGACGGCTTCTGCCGCCGCGATATTGCATCATCACAGCGGCTGGCGGCCATCGCCGACCGAATCGGCTGAACCGTCCGCGCCGTCCAGGAGGAACCCGCATGCCCGAAACAAGCAATGCCGGAACAACCAGTTCCGCAACAAGCAGTGCAGCAGTGAACCCGGCCCCCATTCCCAATGTGTTGGCCAATCGCTATGCGTCGGACCGGATGCGCACCATTTGGTCGCCCGAGCACAAGATCACCCTGGAACGCAGCCTGTGGATCGCCGTGCTGGAGGCGCAGCGCGATCTTGGCGTCGACTTCGGTGGCGACGATCCCGATGAGGTGATTGCGGCATACAAGCGCGTGATCAACACCATCGACCTGGACTCCATCGCCGCCCGCGAGCGGGTGACCAGGCATGACGTGAAGGCGCGCATCGAGGAATTCAATGCGCTTGCCGGGTTCGAACACATCCACAAGGGCATGACCAGCCGCGATCTCACCGAGAACATCGAACAGCTGCAGGTGCTCCACTCACTGCAGCTCGTGCGCGCCCGGGTGGTCACTGCCCTTGCTCGACTCGCCGATCTGGCTGCGCGTTATGCCGAGCAGCCGATTGCAGGACGCACCCACAATGTGGCAGCCCAGGTGACCACGCTGGGCAAGCGTTTCGCCACCTGCGCCAATGAACTGCTGATTGCCCACGACCGTCTCGACGATCTCATTGCGCGCTATCCCGCGCGCGGCATCAAGGGCCCGGTGGGCACCTCGCAGGACATGCTCGATCTGTTGGGTGGCAGCGAGACCAAGCTTGCCGAGCTGGAGCAGCGCATCGCCAACGGTCTGGGCTTCAACCATGTGCTCACCAGCACTGGCCAGGTCTATCCGCGCAGCCTTGACTTTGATGCCCTCAGCTCACTTGCCCAGACGGCGGCAGCACCGTCCAATCTGGCCACGAGCATTCGCCTGATGGCCGGCAATGAGCTGGTGACCGAGGGCTTCAAGCCCGGCCAGGTGGGCAGTTCGGCCATGCCGCACAAGATGAACACCCGCAGCTGCGAGCGCATCAACGGCATGAGCGTGATCATTCGTGGATATGTGTCGATGGTCGGCGAACTGGCCGGCGACCAGTGGAATGAGGGCGATGTGTCGTGCTCAGTGGTGCGCCGCGTGGCCCTGCCCGATGCCTTCTTCGCCATCGACGGGCTGTTCGAGACCTTCCTCACCGTGCTGGGTGATTTCGGGGCCTTCCCCGCCATGATCCAGGCCGAGCTGGACCGCTATCTGCCGTTCCTCACCACCACCAAGGTGTTGATGGCAGCCGTGCGCAAGGGCGTCGGACGTGAGGACGCCCACGAGGTGATCAAACAGAACGCCGTTGCCGTGGCGCTGGAACTGCGCGAGACCGGCTCGAAGGTGAACCCGCTGTTCGAGCGGCTGTCCGCCGACAAGCGGCTCGGGCTGAGCCATGACGAATTGAGTGCTCTGGTGAGTGCTCCGCTGGAACTCACCGGTGCCGCACGCGTGCAGGTTGGTCAGCTGGTTCACCGGATCGGCGAATTGGTTGCCGCCGACCCGCAGGCGGCTGCGTACACTCCCGGCAACGTGCTGTAAGCACGTTGCGTTGGAGGTTTTATTCAGGTGCTGTAGTTCTTCAGTCCCCAGAGTCGTGGTCGGCCTGGTTGCCACCC
>CAXYYR010000073.1:0-10170 GCA_964293265.1 uncultured Propionibacterium sp. | reverse complement strand
GGGATCGGCGGCCAGACTCCCTCAGCCCGCGTTCACAACGTCACGGGGAAGTACATCTAGCCCAGGGTTTGCTCTCACGGCGACGCAAGCAGGAGCTCAATGCACAGTTGAGTGAGCTGAACATGCGAGTCGACAAGCTGGCAGACGCCCACACAGCCTCCGCTGATGCCGAGGAGGAGGCGCTGCGGCGTCTGGAACGCAATGTGCACGACGGCCCCCAACAACAGCTGCTGCGCATGCAGATGGATCTGGACACGGCCAAGCGCCGCATTGCCGACGACCCCACCCGGGCGGCAGCGCTGCTCGACGAGGTGCGCGATCGCTCACAGGACACCCTGGAAGAGCTGCGCAATCTGTCACGCGGGCTGGTGCATCCCCTGCTGGTTGAGCGCGGACTCGGTGCGGCATTGGAGTCGTTGGCAGAGCGGGCCACGGTGCCGGTGCGGGTGACCAATCACCTTCCGGCAACGCTTGATGCCCCCGATGCGCTTGATCAGGCAACGGCCCAGGGCCTGTTGTTGGCAACCTCGGAATTGCTCACCAATGTGACCAAACATTCGGGCGCAACCCGGGCCGATGTGGCTGTGTGTGCCCTTCCTGATAGCGATGGAGGCGTTGGACAGCCGGGTGTGCAGGGGCCTCGTCCACAAGTGAATGTTGCCCCAACCGCAGTGCGAGTGGTGGTGCGCGACAACGGACGCGGCAGTGCGCACGTGGAGCCCGGGCATGGACTCGATGGCATTGCCCGACGCATGCAGGGTCTGGGCGGGCAGTTCGAGCTGGACAGCCCACTTGACGGCCCCACCACTGTGTATCTCACCGTGCCACTGACCGATTGGAGCCTTCGCGCATGAATTCCGAGCCCGCCGAAGGAGCAGCTGTGTCGGCGGCGGGGCCTGCTGACGGGCAGGGGCCGGTGAAGGTTGTGCTGGCCGAGGATTCCACGCTGTTGCGCGAAGGGCTGGTGCGGCTATTGACCGAAGCCGGCTTCGAGGTGGTGGGCGCCTACGGCGATGCGCAGGCACTGTTGGGCGCCCTGGACGAGGATCAGCCTGATGTGGCGATGCTCGATGTGCGGCTGCCGCCCGGGTTCACCGACGAGGGCATCCGCGCGGCATTGGAGCTGCGACGCAGCCATCCGGGGGTGGCGATTCTCACTCTGTCGCAGTATTTGGAGTCGCTCTATGCCGAGGAATTGTTTGCCAGCGGGCAGGGCGGACTGGGCTATCTGTTGAAGGAACGGGTGACTTCGCTGGACTCGCTCACCGACGCCATCAACCGGGTGAATGCCGGCGGAACAGCATTGGATCCCAAGGTGGTTTCCGGACTGTTGCGCTCGAAACGCGATCCGCTGGCATCACTCAGCGAACGCGAGGCGCAGGCTCTCGAACTCATGGCCCAGGGATATTCGAACACCGAGATCTCCCGTCAGATGACCATCGGCGTCGGCACTCTCGAGAAACACATCGCCGCTGTTTTTTCGAAACTCGATCTGGCCGACACCGGCACCGAACATCGCCGGGTGCGCGCCGTGCTCACGTGGTTGAGGGCGCACTGAGCGAGCAGCATTTTCCACAGGCATTCCATCGTGGCGTGGGCCATCCATAGTCTGATGTCCATGTTGAAGAACCTCAGTACTGAAACTGTGCAGTGAGCCGCCAATGTCCCCCCGAGCTGCTCTTTCAAAACGCGATGTCGCAAAGAAGTACAAGGGCTATCCCGATACTCGTGCGGCGCTACAAACAGCCCAGGCACTTGGTTGGCGCGTCATTCCCAACGGTCATGGAGTAAGGATGCTGTGCCCACTTCATGATCGGAATGGTTGTGCGCGTTCCATTGCTGGCACGCCCCGCAGCGATGGTTTCGAAGCACAGCGCATCGAGTACCTAGTTTTTGGTTGCACACACTGCTAGATTAACTATTGTTAACCTTAAGCAAGGTTGGACTGGCACGCCCCGAAGGAAGTGGAGATCATGGATAGGCCCTACGCATTGTTCCTGGCGCTGGACCAGGTGCCCAGTGACGCCACCATTGATGCGCTGCTTGATGAGAACATCTCGATTACCCAGCAGGCCGGGCTCACTTCAGCAGAAGCGTTGTGGGATGGCCCCAGTGCGGAGGATGCCGCGCTGTCATTCGCACGAGCCCTCCAACACCATGGGCTCACCGCAGAACGATTCGTTCCAGATCTGGTGACCAAAGCAGGGATAGCCCAGCGAGCCCGGGTGTCAAAGCCCGCCGTCAGCGCCTGGGTTTCAAACACCACCGAAGTGCACTTCCCAGCCCCCTATGCGAACAATGGCCAGGGCTTCGTCTGGCTCTGGCACCCGGTGAATGAATGGCTGAAGTCACGAGGCCATCACAGCGATGACTGGGAATCCCCCACCCTTGACGAGATCAGGCGGATTGATGGCCTGCTCAGGGAATCCCAGCCGCTGAAGCAGCAGCTCGCCTAACACAAGGTGGGGTCCGGCGATGAGCACCGGACCCCACTTCAAGGAGTCAGATCGACGTCTTACTGGTCCGTGTCGATCATGAATAGCGTGCTTCCGCGTACACCTCGATTTCTTCCAGGGACTTCCCGGATGTCTCGGGCATGATGCGAATCAGGACGAAAGCGAAGATCAGGTTGATTACGGCATAGATGCCGTAGGTGACCCCGCCGCCCAGGTTCTCCATCATGGTTGGGAAAGTGGCTGTGATCAGCGCATTGACCATCCACATGCAAAACACTGCGGTGCCATTGGCGATGCCGCGCACACGGCTGGGGAACATTTCACCCAGCATCGTCCACACCACCGGACCATTTCCGGCCTGCACCACGAGCATGAACAGACCCATCATCGCCAGAATCACCATGGGGGCCCATGACGGTGGTTGCCCGCCACCGGTGAGGGATGGCTTGATGGTGAATTCGAAGAGCAACGCGATCACTCCGAGTGTGACGAACACACTGAATAGACATGTGATGAGAATCTGACGACGGCGGAAGCGCCCGATGAGCCACAGCGCAATGGAGCAACCAATCACTGACATGACTCCATTGGCGGTCTGTGCCGTGATCGAGGCCGAAGTGCCCATGCCCGCATATTGCAGCACCTTGGATGCGTAGTACATCACCGTGTTCACGCCGGTGGTCTGATTGCAGATGGCGAGGAACACTCCCACCAGGAACAGCTTGCGCAACCATGGGGTCGACCAGATATCGCCGAATGTTCCCTTTTTCTGGCCCACTTCCCGACGATGGGATTGGAGCATCTCATCCATCTCGTCTGCCGGATCACCATCACGCTCCGGATCACGAACTTGCTTCAGGGCACCCACTGCCTCGTAGTAGCGCTTGTTCGCCGCATACCAGCGTGGGGATTCAGGCATGAACCGCATGCCTATCCACAGGGCAATGGCAGGGATCGTGCACAGCAGCAGCATCAATCGCCAAGCCATGCCGTTGCCGCCATCAACCACGAGCGCGTTGACAAAGGCATGCCACATGCTTGGGTCAAGGGGCCCACCCTGCGAAGTCTGCAGGTCAAGCACATTGTCCCAACTCTGGGTTCCGGTGCCGAGCATGCCACCGGTATTACCGGCGATGTTGAGTTCCGGCCCACCCACGGCGTTGTCGATCAGTGCATTGAACGAGAAGGCCAGCAGCTGGCCTGTAACGATCATCACTTGGTCAATGGCCACAATGCGGCCACGGATTCGCTTCGGGGCCGTCTCGGACAGATACACCGGGACTGTGGCTGAAGCACCACCCACGGCAAAACCGAGGATCAGGCGCATCGGATACATGACCCACACATTCGGGGCCAGCGCCGTGCCAATCGCACCGACTGCGAAGATACCGGCGAGCAGGAGGATGTTGTGCCGACGGCCATACCGATCCGACAGGCGCCCACCTATGAGGGCACCCAACGCCGCACCGATGAGCAGCGTGCCTCCGATCCAACCCTCCTCGTTGGCGGTGAGTTGCAACCCATGTGCCCCAAACGGCATGTACATATAGGGAAGGGCTCCGGATATCACACCGGTGTCATAGCCAAACAGAAATGATCCCAGGGTTGCCACCAGGGCAACAATTCCTATGGAGCGGCGCTTTCCCGCTGGAGGGATTTCCTTTACGACCCCGCCGAGGTGCGCCCGGTCGGTGTCCAACGCAATTTCTGGTTTCGCATTGATTGTCATGGTCTCACCACTTCACGCGTTATAGGTCGTGACACCGGAAACCGGGGGCACATCGTGCCAAAGGCCATCCTGCGCAGATTTCACAGTGGCTTCATCCACCTCGGATGCAGCCCAACCATCAGCCACCGAGGGAGAAAGTTGTTTTCCCGTGAGAATTGATTCAATGAATTGTGCGGCCTCAACCGCCTTGAGGTCGTCGAAGCCCATCGACGTACCTGCACCGGGCTGGAATCGTGCAAAATTGGGGAAGCCGGGCCCTGCCATCACACGCGTATAGCCCTGGAACTCGTTGTCCTGACCGATACAGATCTCCAGATCGTTGAGATGCTCAAAATTCCATCGAATCGAACCCTGGGTGCCGTAGACCTCGATGATGTATTCGGCACGCGGCCCCACGCTGACCCGGCTGGATTCAAACGTGCCGACTGCTCCGGAATCCAGCTTGGCAAGCATGGCCGCATAATCTTCATTGCCCACCGGCCCGAGCTTGTCCGACACCTCCCAACCGGAATGACCCACACCTTCCTTGGTGGGGATGGGACGTTCTGTGATGAAGGTGTCACTCAGTGCCGACACCGACGAGATTCGTCCACACAGGTATTGGACCAGGTCGGCTCCGTGGCTGAGCAGATCTCCCACCACACCGGATCCAGCCTTGTCAGGGTCATAGCGCCAGGTGAGCGGGCCCGAGGGGGAGGCTGCATAGTCGGCCAACAACCAGCAACGAACATTGGTGACGCGACCCAGGCGGCCAGCGTGGATGATTTCTCGCGCCTTCTCGATGGCCGGGGTGTGCCGATAGTTGAAACCGACCGAGGTGCACAGACCGACAGCTGCAGCAGCTTCAGCAATCTCACGTGCCTGGGCAGCTGATGTGCCCATGGGCTTCTCAATCCAGAAGGGTTTGCCTGCTGCAATGGTTGCCAGCGCAATCTCCTTGTGCAGGTAGTTGGGCGCACAAATGGACACAACATCCACCTCTGGGTCGCCCAATAATTCATGATAATCAGAAACAGCGTGCAGGAATCCAAGCGATTCCACGGCGAATTCCTGATTTGATTGCAATGGATCACACATGCTGACGAGGCGGATATCAGCATCAATCTCAGGGAATTTTTCAGCCAATGCTTTGTAGCTTCGGGTATGCAAACGTCCCATCCATCCAAGGCTTATGACGCCAACACCCAATGTCTTCTTTGACACGTCTGTCTCCTTGTTTCACGCAACCACATCAATGTGATGCATCCACAGGTTTACACAGAGACATTGGAAAAAGGTCGGCTTTTCAGCCCGAAACGTTTCGGAGTTGAATCGAAACGTTTCGGAGTTCTGGCCACTGCCGGTGCACAGGCACGGTCCAGAATCAGTGGCCCACCTGAGCTGTGGTCGTGCGGACCTGCAGGGTGGTGGGCAATACCACATGGCATCTCTGACCCCAGTAAACACGGCGTCAGCGAAACGCGACAGCTCGGCGTGAGCGATTGGCGCTAAAAACTAAAGCGATGTGCTACGTTTGGGGTATCCAGATGAAGGGAGCCTGTTGTGGCGATCGACGAGGGGCGCGCGTGGGCGCTGCGAACGCTGGGAGCCGACGGCGTGCTGGTGCGAGAGCAGATCTCTGCCATCATCCGCGACTGCCACGAGAAGATGGCGAACGCGCAGGCCGAGGCTGATATGAAGCACACGGGCGTGTATGGCCAGATCTGGCGGAAATGTTTGGACGAGTTCGTGACGGTGCTCGGGCGCCTGCCCTCGGCCGAGATTGTTCCGCGCCGGGGATACAAGCTGGTCGCGTTCAACGGGGTGATCCTGTTCCCGTGGCGGTTCGCGCGGGAGCGATCCACGGACATCGGCTCGCGCCCGTTCGCCGTCTCGGACACTCGGATCTCCCTGTTCGGTGAGGAGCGCGAATCGACGCAGCAGCGTCTGGACATCGAGTTCGAGCACCCCGAGTTGACCGACGAAGAGCGGGAGCTGCTCGACGCCGAGAGCAAGGCGCTTGAGGAGGCGCTGTCGACCCACTCCCGCGTGGTCGTCGTCCCGTATGCGAGCAACCCGTTCGCGCTCTACAGCGTCGACTGGGGTGAGGCGACCTTGGGAAGCGACGGCTACCTCACCTTCGCGTCGATGGAATCGCTGCTCGAAGTAGGCGCGGGCTCCCTGGTGGATGTGGACCTGACGGATGAGTCCTTCTCCGACGGGCCGATCCCGCGCCCGGATCTGGGGGTGAAGGGCGTCGAGGTGAACGGAGAGGCTAATGGACGACCGTGACACCCTCTTCTCGCTGCTCGGAGCAACCGACCGTCCTGATCTCGACGCCGTCGCGGATGCGTTCGATCCAGCCCGTCTGACGCAGGCGCGTTTCGCGGCCGGCTTCTCGAAGGCGAAGCTCGCCGAGCTGGTCGGGGTCACGCCGGCGGCGATCGGCCAGTACGAGTCGCGAGTGGTCACGCCGCGTCGCGACGTGTTGCCAGTGCTCGCGCGCGAGTTGGATGTCCCGGTGGACTACTTCGCTACGGGGCGACCGATCGGCCGGGTCGACGGCTCGGAGGCACACTTCCGGAGCCTGCGCTCGACCACGGCCCGGGATCGGTCCAAGGCCATCGCCTTCATCGAGCAGGTGTGGGAGCTCACCTTCGCACTGGAGAAGAAGGTCCGCTTCCCAGACGTCGACTTGCCGGCCGTGGGCCGGCAGCAGACAGATCCCATATCCGCCGCGCAGGCGCTTCGCGCGCACTGGGGTCTGGGCGTGAAGCCGGTCAAGCACCTGGTCGCGCTGACGGAGTCACACGGGATCGTCGTGAGCCTGCTGACGTTGGCGAACGCCGACGTCGCCCGGGTGGGCGCGTTCTCGACCTCTCGCCTGGCTCGCCCGGTCATCGTAGTGACGCCCGAACGCGCGAAGTCAGTGTTCGTCTACCGATTCACAGTCGCCCACGAGTTGGGGCACCTGCTCCTACACGGCGAGGCCGTTCCAGGTGACCAGCAGCAGGAGCGAGAAGCCGACCAATTCGCTGCCGAGTTCCTGACGCCGCGCTCCCAGATCGTGAACCTGCTGCCGCGGACCGTGAACCTCTCCCGGCTCGATGAGCTCTCGCGGCATTGGGGTGTGTCGGTGGATTCGCTGCTGCTACGGATGAAGGAGACCGGTACGGTCTCCGACGCTTCGATCCGTCGGGGCTACCAGAAGCTGAACCAACTACGCAGCTCCTCCCTGGACGCGCCCGAGCCGGTGAACGCATATCCGGGTGAGGTACCGTCGATGTTGGCCGAGGCTGCCCGGCTTGCCGACCAAATCGGCTTCGCGCAGATAGACCTCGCCCGCGAGCTGCGATGGCACCCGGCACGGGTGCGCGAAGTCCTGGGTGTCGACGATCCCAGGCCGACATTGAAGCTCGTCACCGATCCCTCACCCGAATAGGGCTGGAATGGCGTCGTGGTCGAGGAGTAGCGCGCAGATGACGGCCCTCCGGAAAGGCAACGATGTCGCCCAGCGGCGATGGGATTCGGCAGCCGCGAGACGGAGGATTAGAGATGAGCCGATCAACTTCGAAGACCCGGCGAGATGCTCGGGCAGCGAGCGTGACTGCTCGTAGCGCCCAGAGTTCCGGCATCGTCAAGTGCTACGTCGAGCGGTTCGAGAACGCGGTCGGCGCACCGGACCTCCGCCTTCGCGAAAAGTCAACCAAGCGGCTCGTGCGGGTTCTGACGGACAACCAGATGTTCAGGTCACTCGCGCCGCTGTCGAACCTTCTGCAGGACTGCTACGCGCATGGAGGCGGCCTCGTTGAGCCGCGGAGTCGCGGGGAGTACGTCGCCATCTCCGCGCCGATCGTGAAACAAGGCGCTCACGAGATAGCTGTCGCGTTCGAGGGCTTCTCAGTGAAGGTCCACATCGTGACAGCGGACGTCGCATCTCCTCCGACATCCGTGTGGGCCTACATCGAGGAGTACCCGGTCAATGGCGGGGGCGTTGGCCTGCGTCTTCGCCAGAAGGTCACCGGCCGGAAGGTCGAGATGTACGGCAGGAACCAAGATCACTTGCTCACATTCCTCAGCAGCCCGCAATTCACAGGTGCTGACTCGCACATGCCGAACGTCTACCAAAAGGACGGCTTCGACGATTACGTGCTGGTTTCCGGAGGTGCGGCCACGGACTCCTACGACGTGCTGCTCTTCAACGACGGCGCCGAGCTCACTTATCTGCTTGGCCCGACACCCGACACCGCATACAGGGACGCTTTCCGTGAACTCACGGATGAGTCAGCGCCCAAGGCGCACGCACGCACCGCACAGACGCACTTCGACACGGGTCGCTACCGCGAGGCCGTGCTCGCCGCGCGACTCGCTGTCGAGACGGCATGCGGCGGACGTGGGCCCGACGTAAAGCGCCGGCTCGCTAACGCTCCTGCTGACATTGCGGCTGCGGGTGATGCGCTGTACGAGAAGCGCCACATCGCCGTCCATGAGGGCGACAGGCGAGTCGAGCAACCCGACGCCACACAGGCGATCCTCGCGATGCACAGCGTCCTCGCCTACCTAGAGTCAAACAGTTCCTAAGCCGGCGGGTTCAGGATCCAGTCGTCCCCTCGAACGAGCGCCGAATTGCTCGCGAAGGCAATGGGATGTAGTTGAGTTCAATAGCTGAGCCTCTGCCACGATTGAGGGATGGCACCGCTTTCTTCGTGGACGACCTCCACGCGCGAGCCGCTGAGGCGGCACGCGATGGTGCACATGGTTGCCCCGCCGGCGACCATCGGGTCGGGGGTCGACTGGGCTGCGTCACAGATCCCGAACCAGTACACAGGCCCCGACCGCGTCGCCGCGATCCTCGCCGATCTGGGGAAGCCCGCTGCCGCCGAATACCTGGAAGGGAAGCTCCCTACAAGCAAGCGCACCCGCTCGGGCGACCTCGGAGAGATCATCGGAGCGCAGTACGCGGCGCTTGAGCTGGGGTTTCGAGTCGTGGAACGCCTGCGGTGGAAGGACCACCGCGAGATGTCGATGCGTGGCGATGACCTCGTTGGGGTGCGCGCGGCCACCAACGGATCGCTCGAATTGCTGAAGGGCGAAGCCAAGAGCCGTGCGACGCTCGGAACGGCGACGGTCACAGACGCGGACCTTGCGCTCAGACGCGATCGGGGACGCCCATCGCCTCACGCTCTCAGCTTCGTCGCTGACCGACTCCACGAACTCGGCGAGCATGCATTGGCGAACCTTGTCGACGACGCTCAACTGACTACAGGGATCAGCCAACGGCAGGTGGTGCAACTGCTCTTCACCTTCACGGGCAACGACCCACGCAACCTCCTCCGGACAAACACGACCGCATATCGAGGCGGCGTAGAGCGCCTCGCCGTCGGCCTGCAGGTCTCAGAGCATCAAGCGTTCATCGCGAACGTGTACTCGAAAGCGATCGCCAATGCCCGAGACAGTTGAGGACATCGAGGCCGCGATCGAGGAGGCGACCACCCCCGGCTTTCGCGAACAGCTTCTCGCGCGAGGCGAAGCCCGGTCGATGATCTGGCGTGACGGCGTCCTGCCCGACGACGCGCCCGCGTTCGATCAGCTACTCAGCTACGACCTTCTCTCCTACGGCTATTCGCTCCTGGGCCTGGGACTACGTCTCGTCGAGGCGAATGGGTCGCAAAGCCTCACCCAACGCGCCTTCGAGGGTGCAGCCACAGCCATCGAATCAGTCATCGCCAGAGGACCTGACTCGCGCGAACGGGGCTTCCACCGTGTCGTCGCCGCAGCCGCCTACCACCTCGGCAGCTACTCCGCGCGGGCATACTCCCTGCTTCAAACAGCGCTCGACTCCGGTGAAGTCACGACCGGCGAGCGATCCCTCATCCACATCATCCGCAGAGAACTCGACACCCTGGACGCGCTCATCCTGAGCCACCGCGACGAGGACGTGGCAGCAGACGCCAACTTGGTTGAGACGTTGCGCGGTCTCTTCGAGCCCACGAGCGATGAGGACCA
>CAXYYR010000072.1:0-10200 GCA_964293265.1 uncultured Propionibacterium sp. | reverse complement strand
GCGGGTAAGCCCGGGAAGTTTCAGATCACGCCAGCGCAGGCGGCGTTCCTCGGCGGCGGGATCACGCGCCATGATCACCCAGTCGAGCTCGATGCTGGCCTCAAGAGTGCCGAAGAGCCGCACCAGCGCGGCATAGCTGTCTTCCATGCGCCCGTGCACGGCAAGCCACACCGGAGATTCGGGCAGTGGCACGAAGGCGATGATCACCACCAGCCCGAGCACAGCCACAGTTGGCCAGACAAAACGGTCGAGTGGCACTTGCAGGGCCACGGCAGTGACGGCAACCAGCTGGGTGCCGCCGATACCAACCGGCATCAGGGCCCCGACGGTGCCGGCCACCATGTGGCGTGAATTGGCCGCAAGTTCACGGGCCAGCAGGGGAGTGATGATGCCCAGCAGGCCGGTGCCGAACCCGGCAAGTGCCGGCCCCACCAATGCCAGACCGCCGAGTTCGGGAAGCAGTGGTGTGGAAATGCCACCGGCGCAGACCAGTGCAGCCCCGACGATGGCGTGCAGGCGGCGTCCGATCCAGCGGCCCATCAGATAGGCGGCGAGGACTCCCAGGAAAGCAGCGCCGCTGACTGCCAGGACCCGCAGCACCGCACCATCGGGTTCGGCAACAAGGCTGGCGCACAAGCCGCCGTAGACCGCGCCGGTGAGGGCTCCGGCCAGGGAAATGGCGGTGCGCACCCGGGCACCGGACACTGCCTTGGATGTCATCGGCGCCTCCTCGCGTTCATTGGTGGTGTTCCTTCGGTGTTGCCCCACCAATCATGCCCCAGCCGGAATGGGCCAACTGGGAATGGGTCGGGTGGGGATGAAGAAGCCGGCCCCCGGTCCGTGAGGACCGATGGGCCGGCTGTCGTGGGTCTGGATCAGGCGTAATCCTTCTGGAACTTCAGTTCGAGCTCCTCCAGGGTGTGGAACTTCGTCTCAGGCACGATCTTCAAGTAGAAGAGCAGCGTGAGCACATTGAAGCCCGCGAAGACGATGTAGGTGAGGGCTCCGCCCCATGCCTCCATCATGATAGGGAAGACGACTGCCACGATGGCGTTCGCAATCCACAGGGTGCCCACTGCCATGCCGAGCGCGGTGCCACGGATCTTCATGGGGAAGATCTCGGAGAACAGCACCCAGTTCACAGTGCCGGACTGCTTGGAGAAGACGAACAGACACACCAGGATCAGCACCAGCATGGGAGCGAACGCCGGCGCACCGACGATGCTGCCGTCGTCCTGCTGATGGGGCTGGATGAAGAAGAAGAACACCGCAGCCAGTGAGGTGAGGAAGAACACGATCATTGCCGACTGGTAGATGCCCACATGTCGCCGTGCGAACTTGGCGATGAGCCAGAATCCGACACCGGAGCCGATCAGCGAGACCGCACCGGAGACCACATTGAGGCTGATCGAGTCAGTCATCGAGAAGCCGGCTGCGTGCAGCACCTTGGGCATGTAGTACATGGCCGTGTTGATGCCGGTCAGCTGATCGGCGATGCCCAGGCCCATGCCGATGAGCAGCAGACGACGGGTCCACTTGGTGCTCCAGATCTGCGACAGCTTCCACCGTTCCTGCTTCTCCTCAACGCGATGCACTTCAACCATCTCGTTGATCTCGAAGGCGACATCGTCACCCTCCTTGCGCACGCGCTTGAGGGCGCCAATGGCCTCGGGAATGCGCATGTGTGAGGCATACCAACGGGCCGACTCGGGCATCAGGCGAATGCCGATTCCCAGAGCAACGGCCGGGATGGAGGCAAGCACAAGCATGTAGCGCCAGGTCATGCCATTGCCGTCGGAGACGGTGAGGTTGACGATGTTCTGGACAACTTCCCACAGCTGGGTGCTACCAGCCTGGTACTGGCCGCTGGGATCGTTGGCAACAACGACCTCGGGGCCACCGTGGTACTGCGCGAGCACGGCGTTCATCGAATAGGCCAGCAGCTGGCCGCCAACGATCATGAACTGGTCAACGGCAACGAGCACGCCGCGGATCCGCTGGGGTGCGGTCTCTGAGAGGAAGACCGGCACGGTGGCAGAGGCGCCACCCACGGCAAAGCCGAGCACGATGCGGAAGAAGTAGAGCATCCAGATGTTCACCGACAGGGTGCAGCCGAGGGCTGCGACCAGGAAGATGACGGCCAACATGGTGATGTTGTGGCGGCGTCCGTATTTGTCACTCAGACGGCCGCCGAGGCTGGCGCCGATTGCGGCGCCGATGCACAACAGGCCACCGACCCAGCCTTCCTCGAATGCGGTGAGGGCCAGACCGCCGGCATCGGTGGGCAGGTACATATAGGGCAATGCACCGGCGATCACGCCGGTGTCGTAACCAAACAGCAGCGAGCCGAGGGTGGCCACTGCAGCGAGCGCACCAAGCGATCGCTTCTTTCCGGAGGGCGGCGTGGACGCCACCAGCTCCTTGATCTTCGCCGGTGTATATGAATCCACCGACGCCGTGTTCTCGCTCATCGAGACTCCTTGCGCCTTCGGTGCACCCTCGTTGGCACACCGGTGAATCCGGCAACGGGACCAGTGCCGGACCTCATTGCACTGTATCTTCTCGTGCCCACGATTGTCATTACATGCGGACAAGAAATTTTGGGCCCGGGAAAGCTACTGCGCACGGGAAACCGAGTGGCACGCCACAAGCGAACAGGCGGCGCCACGTCGGACTCCCTGAACGAGTGTGGTGTGCGCGTCACAGTGCGTCAAATGGGGGCAGGAAATGCTGAGGGTCCCAACGCATGTGCGGTGGGACCCTCAGGAGGTGCTGGTGGGACGGCTGGTCAGTGACTCAGCGGCTCACCGGGATGGCGAAACTCAGGCATTGGTGGGGAAGTTCATTCCCACCTGGCCCACATGATCGCCCTGGCTTGGCCAACGGCTCGTAATGACCTTGCCCTTGGTGTAGAACTTGGTGCCCTCCGGGCCGTGGATGTGGGTATCGCCGAGCAGCGATTCCTTCCAGCCACCGAAGGAGTAGTAGGCAACAGGCACCGGAATCGGCACATTGATGCCGACCATGCCGGCCTCGGCGTCCAGCGAGAACTCGCGGGCAACCTCGCCGGAGGCGGTGAAGATGGCCGAGCCATTGCCGAAGGGAGCGGCGTTGACCAGCTTGATGGCCTCTTCGTAGGTGTCGGCATGCACAATCGCCAGCACCGGGCCGAAGGTCTCTTCGCAGTAGACGGGCAGATCGGTGGGCACATTGTCCAGGATGGTCGGGGCCAGCCAGAAGCCATTGGCGCGCTCGGGGTCGGAGGGCTTGTAGCCACGGCCGTCGAGAACAACCTCGGCGCCGGCCTTCTCGGCCTCGTCGATCCACTTGGTGATGCGCTCCTGTGCGGAACGGGTGATCACCGGGCCCATTTCGGCGTCGGGGTTGAGACCCGAGTCGGTGACGATCTTGGACGCGCGGTCCTTGATCGCGGCAATGAGCTTCTTCTCCACGCCACCCACGGCGACGATCACGGGAAGAGCCATGCAACGCTCACCAGCAGCACCGAAGGCGCCGGAGGAGATGTGCTGCGCGGCGAACTCGATGTCGGCGTCAGGCATCACGATGGCGTGATTGTTGGCGCCGCCCAGTGCCTGGACGCGCTTGCCGTGCTCAACGCCGGTGTTCTGCACGATGTGTGCCACCGGGCTGGAGCCGACGAACGAGATGGCGCTGATGCCGGGATGCTCGCAGATCGCGGTGACGATCTGACGATTGCCGGGCACAACCTGGAACAGACCGTCGGGCAGGCCGGCCTCCTTGTAGAGCTTCGCAATGTAGAGCGAGGCGCTGGGCACCGGGCTGGCAGGCTTCAGGATGAAGGCATTGCCGGTGGCCAGGGCGATCGGGTGCATCCACATGGGCACCATCACCGGGAAGTTGAAGGGGCAGATGCCGCCCACAACGCCTACGGGCTGACGCACGGTGTGCACATCAACGCCACGCGAGGCGTTGTAGGTGAACTCGCCCTCCAGCGCGGCATTGATGCCACAGGCGAAGTCGATGGACTCACGACCGCGGGCAATCTCGCCCAGTGCGTCACCGTGGGTCTTGCCGCCCTCGGCCACGATGATGTCTGCGATCTCGTCCTGGTGGTCGATCACCAGCTGACGCATCTTGAACATCACCGACACCCGGGTGGCGAGTGAGGCCTTGGCCCACTCGGCCTGGGCCTTCTGTGCCGAAGCCACGGCAGCGTCCAGATCGGCCGCATTGGCCAGCTGGAGCTTTCCGAGCGCCTTGCCGGTGGCCGGATCCTCGATATCAATCAGATCGCCGTGACCCTGCACGGACTTTCCGTCAATCCACATGCTTGTGGGTTCACTCATGGGGTGGTTCCTCTCATTTCCTGCTTGTTCACTGCGCAATTGCGGTCGTGCTGGGCACGGGACACAGTCGTCCCGGTCATTGACCGGGGGAACATCGAATTCCTCCGGAGGTGTGTGGTGGTCGCCCCGTGGGCGCCGGCTACCGGTGTTTACAGGTAGTGGCGCTGTGGACGACGATCGACCTCGTACTGCTTGCGGGCCTGCTGGGTGCTCTCCAGACGCGAGGTCTCGGAAACCACCACATCCCACCAACTGGAGCCGGGCGGATTGGGCCCGAACAGATCGGTCTCGATGTGGATCATCATGGCGTGATCAGCAGCGTGTGCCGTGGCATATGCCGCGCGGAACTCCTCCATGGTGTGCACTTCGAGCACGTCAAGGCCGAACGAGCGGGCATTGGCGGCGATGTCCACGCCGGTCACATGCTCGGCGTCGTCCAGATGGCTGCCGGTGCCGCGTTCACGGTATTTGTTGCCGAAACGCTGCGAGCCGTGCGACTCGGACAGGGCGCCGATGGAGCTGAAGCCGTAATTCTGCAGCAGCACGTAGATGACCTTCACATGCTCCTGCACCACGGTGGCGATCTCGGCCGGCAGCATCTGATAGGTGCCGTCGCCGACAATGGCCACCACTTCGGATTCGGGACGGGCAAGCTTCGTGCCGAGGGCGGCAGGAATCTCGTAGCCCATCGTGGAGAAGGCATATTCCACGTGGTACTGCACAGGTGTCTTGGCCTGCCACAGCGCCTGGAGATCGCCTGGCATGGAGCCGGCCGCATTGATCACGATGTCCTCGGGCCCCATCAGCTCATTGAGCGCGCCGAAGACCTCGGTCTGGGCCGGCAGGGGAGTGTGATCGCGGTGGTAGCACTCCTGCGTCACCGCGAACCACGCCTCGCGTTCAGCTGCGATCTCGCTGGCATAGGCATCGTCAATGTGGTGGTCGGGCAGGGCGCTGATGAGGGAATCCAGCGCCTCCCGGGCGTCAGCGACCACCATTTCCGCCGACTGCTTGGCGGCGTCGAAGGCACGCACATTGATGTTCATGAACGTCACATCGGGATTCTTGAACTGCGTCTTCGACGCCGTGGTGAAGTCGGAATAGCGCGTGCCGATGCCAATGACCAGATCGGCCTTGTCGGCCAGATGATTGGCGGCATCGCAGCCGGTGGAGCCGACACCGCCGACTGATGCGGGGTTGTCGAAGCTGATGGCGCCCTTGCCGGCCTGGGTGTCGGCAACCGGAATGCCGGTCTTGGTGGCAAATTCGCGCAGTTCCTGCGAAGCCTCGGAGTAGATCACGCCGCCGCCGGCAACCACCAGGGGACGCTTTGCTGCCTTGATGAGCGCCACTGCGCGGTCAAGCGCGGCGGGCTCGGCCAGCGGACGACGTACATGCCACACCCGCTTGGCGAAGAACTCCTCGGGCCAGTCGAAGGCCTCGGCCTGCACGTCCTGGGGCATGGCCACCACGACTGCGCCGGTCTCCGCCGGATCGGTGAGCACCCGCATTGCGCTGAGCAACGAGGGAATCAGCTGCTCGGGGCGGCTGATGCGGTCGAAGAAACGTGACACCGGACGGAAGGCATCATTCACCGTGACATCCAGTGCGCGGGGATCCTCGAGCTGCTGCAGCACAGGGTCGGGAATGCGGTTGGCGAACTGGTCGCTGGGGAACAGCAACACCGGAATGCGGTTGGTGGTTGCCAGCGCTGCACCGGTGATCATGTTGAGTGAACCCGGGCCGATCGAGGCGGTGCACATCATCGTCTGCAAGCGGTTCTTGGTGCGTGCATAGGCCACCGCGGCATGCACCTGGCCCTGCTCATTGCGGGGCATGATGTAGGGCATTTTGCCCTCGCCCGGCGCAGGATCGATCTCGTTCTGCAGCAGTGCCTGGCCGATTCCGGCCACATTGCCATGGCCGAAGATGCCGAAGGCCCCGGCGATGAGCCGTTGTTCCACGCCATCACGTTCGGAGAACTGATTCGTCAGAAAGCGGATCGTCGCCTGTGCCACGGTCAGACGGATTGTCGACGCGTATGCCTCGTTGCTCACGGTGTTGTCCTTCCCAGTCAAATGTGCGGCCGGTGTCAGTGGGCCATTGGAAGTCGGGGATCGAGTTCCTGGTGTTCCCAGGACTCCCGGATCCAGTGATAATGCGGATCGTCGGTGGACTTCCACACCAGATCCTCGGCCGGTCCGGCCATCACGTTGAGGTAGTAGAGGTCATAGCCGGGGGCAGCCACCGTGGGCCCATGATAACCGTGTGGTGTGAGCACCACATCACCCGAATGCACCTCGGCGGTCAGCTCGATCGGACGATCCGGTGTGCCATAGGTGCGGTGGAAGGCAAAGCCCTCACCCGTGGGACCCTGGGCGATCTCGAAGTAGTAGATCTCCTCGAGCTCGCGCTCGTCCTCGGTGGTCTCATCGTGCTTGTGGGCGGGGTACGACGACCAATTGCCGCCTGGGGTCAGCACTTCGCAGCACAGCAGATGTGAGGTCTCCACACCATTGGCCAGCGCATAGTTGTTCACCTGACGTGAGCAGTCGCCGGCGCCGCGCAGATCAACGCGCACCTTGTCACGGCCGTAGTACTGGGCGGGCAGATCACGCGCGGCACGGGCGGCGGGAAGGGCGAAACGTCCACCCTGCGCCGAGGCGATGGTCACGGTCTTGTTGCGGCCCACATAGGCGAAGTCGGTGATCTCGGTGAATACGCTCCTGCGTCCGGTAAGCGTGAAGGTCTCGCCGTCAACGCCCACCGTGCAGCCACCGGCCAGCGGCAGCACGATGATCTCGTCGGCGCCGGTGGACACTTCCTGGCTGCCACCTGCGGGCAGTTCGAGCACGCGCAGACCCGACCAGGTCCAGTCGGCGCGTTCCGGGGTGATGTCCACCGAGAAGGCGCCATGGCCGGAGCTGGTTGCCGGCACGTGAATGTCAGGATTGTTCTGAGTGCTCATGACAGCAGACCTACCGTTTCGTCGACGGCCGCCGCAACGTCACCGTCGGGCGGGAAGAGGAGGGACCGGCCAATCACCAATCCCTTGACAGTGGGCAGGGCCAGCGCCTTGCCCCATGATTCGCGGGCCTTGTCGGGATCGGCGCTCACGGCGCCGCCGAGGATCAGGGCGGGCAGGCTCGAGGCCTCCATCACCTGTTCCATGTTGTCCACGGCAGGCAGTTTCAGCCACGTATGGGCGGTGGTGCGACCCAGCCCTGAGGTGATGGCCATCGAGGTCATCACCGCCTCGGGGCTCAGGTCATTGACGATGTGCCCGCCGTCCCAGCGGGAAATGAAGGGCTCGACCATGGCCATGACACCGGCCTCGTTGAGCTCGTCCACCGAATGGGCGCACCATTCGAGGGTGTTGGCGGTGGCGGGATCGGAGTAGTTGATGCGCATCAGCATCTTGCCGCCGTCGAGTCCCGATGCCACCACGCCACGCGCGTCGTAGCCGGTGGGGCGGTCGTCCATCTCGAATGATGCGCCGGCCAGACCGCCGCGATTCATCGAGCCGTAGACCAGCTTGCCGTCGAGCGCGCCCAGCAGGGCGAGGTCCTCGATCATGTCTGCTGTGCCCAGGAAACCGTTGACGCCCGGTCGTGACAGTGCCTCGACGGTGCGTTCGAGCACCGACTCACGCGAAGCCATCGCGGTGGGATCAGATCCGGCGGCCAGCGCGCCGCGCGCAGGATGGTCGCAGGCGATGATCATGAGCTTGGCGTTGCCGGCCGGCAACGTGCCACGCGGACGGTTGGCAAGCCGTTCGGCAATCTGCTCGGGATGGTGGATGCGGATTTCTGCGATCTGCGCCAGCAGCGACATCGTCACAGCTCCTTCAGGCCGGGGGCCACGGACTCGTGGTTCTGGCGCATCATGGCCAACAGCTCGGGCTCGGTGGGCATCGCAGTGGAGCATTCGATGCGTGAGCTCACGATGGCGCCGGCCGTTGAGGCGGCGAAGATCGTCTTGTCGAGGGGCCAGCCCTCCAACAATCCGTGGCAGACGGCGCCACCGAAGGCGTCACCTGCGCCCAGGCCGTTCTCGGTCTCCACCTTGGTGATGGGCATTTCGACGCGCTCTGTGCGGGTCTTCGCCAGGGTGCCCTGCAGTCCCTGCTTGACGATTGCCAGCTCCACGCCGGCATCGAGCAGGGCATCAGCAGCGCGCTCGGGATCGGTCTCGCCGACAGCGACTTCGCATTCCTCGCGGTTGCCGATGGCCACTGTCACCTTCGGCAGGATGCGGGCAACCTGCTCGTGGGCGGCCTCGGGGCTGTCCCAGAACTGGGCGCGGTAGTCGAGATCGGCAATGGTGATGCCCTGACGGTTTCGGGCGTCGAGTGCCACATGATGGGTGCTGCGTGAGGGCTCCTCACTCAGTCCGGTGACCGACACCCAGAAGATGCGTGCATTGCGCACCTCGTCCATGGGCAGGTCCTCGGGCCGCAGCTGCAGATCGGGAGCCGAGGGCTGACGGTAGAAGTACAGGGGGAAATTGTCCGGCGGGAAGATCTCACAGAAGGTGACCGGCGTCATGAGGGTCTCGGAGGTGACCACGAAATCGTCGTAGACACCGAGACGGCGCATCTCCTGACGCAGGAAGCGGCCGAAGCCGTCGTCGCCCACACCGGTGATCACGGCTGAGGAGTGCTTGTAGCGGGCTGCCGCCACTGCAACATTGGTGGGGCTGCCACCAAGGAATTTGCCGAAGGTCTCCACGTCCTCGAGGCCCTTGCCGATCTGCAGGGGATAGATGTCCACCCCGATACGACCGATCGTGAGAACTTCCACGTTGGGAACCTTGGAGCTGACCACGGCGCTGACCCTTCCCTTCATTGGGACCACAATCCCATTCGCTGGGTGACAACAGGCGGTTTGTTCAGGGCAGGTGGCCATGGCGACCACCACCGAAACCGTCGTACTTACACTGTCGCACGATGACCAAGTCAGGTCAACTGTTTGTCATGACAAAGTAGCAACGAACGCTCATGGCGTATTGTTGGGCCACCAGATACACCGAACAATCGTGCGAGCCGTGCCGGATCACCCCCATCGGACGCCGACATCACCGAGGGGAGCCCCGCCATATGGCCGCTCGTACTGACATCTATGTGCCCCACATCAGCCTCGACCGCTCAAGCCCGGTGCCACTCTATTTCCAGATTTCCGAGCCGATCAGCAAGCTCATTCTTGATGGTGAGCTCGAGCCGGGAGTGAAGCTCGAGGACGAGCTGTCGATGGCCCACCGGCTGGCAGTCTCACGCCCCACTGCCCGCAAGGCACTGCAGCGACTGGTCGATGGCGGCCTGGTGGTGCGACGCCGCGGCGTGGGCACGCAGGTGGCGCCCACCCAGGTTCACCGTCCGGTTGAGCTGACGAGCCTCAATGCCGATCTCACCCAGGCCGGGCATCGCCCCACCACGCTGGTGCTCGACTATGTGGTGCGCGAGGCCACCGACGAGGAGGGGCAGCGTCTGGCAGTGCCCAGCGGCAGCGAAATTGTGGCCGTACGGCGGGTGCGCAATGCCGACGGCGAACCGATTGCCCTGCTCACCAATCTGATCCCGGCACGGATCGCCCCCAGTCGGGCCGAGCTGGAGACCGATGGCCTCTACGACCTGCTGCGTGAGCGCGACATCCATCTGGCAACCGCCCATCAGTCCATCGGCGCGCGCAATGCCACCAAGGCCGATGCGGAATTGCTGGCCGAGCCCAGGGGCGCGGCACTGCTCACCATGAACCGGACCACCTTCGACGAGAAGGGCGACATCGTGGAGGTGGGCATGCACGCCTACCGTGCCTCGCGCTACAGCTTCGACTCCACGCTCTTCACCCGTTGACCGGCTGTCGCCGCACGTCAC
>CAXYYR010000071.1:0-10217 GCA_964293265.1 uncultured Propionibacterium sp. | reverse complement strand
GACGTGGTGGAGTTCCGGTTTAACGTCTAGCTGGGCCCTGTGCGGCGGTAGGTATTCTGAACGTATGTCAAAGAGCACCGCGACGCCTGAGACGCTCGCCCTGCGCGAGCTACTCCGCACGCGTCGCGAGGAGTTTGAGTTGCTCCTTGACAGGTACGGAGCGACCGGCCCGAGACTGTTCGGCTCCGTTGCCCGCGGCACTGCGCATCCTGGGTCCGACATCGACATCCTCGTTGAGATGGACCCCGCAGATGGGAATCTACTCATGCGGGCCTCTGGGCTGATGGAGGAGACTCGGGCACTGTTCGGGCGCGGTGACATCGATGTATTCCCGGTCCAGCTGCTCAAGCGTCCAGTCTCAGCGTCGGCTCTTGCGGACGCGGTTGCGCTGTGAGCCGGGACCCCTCTCAGCGCGTCGCTGACGTTCTCGAAGCCATTGGGCGGTGCCAGCGTTACGCCGCTGCTCTTCAGGGCAATCCGGGTGTGGCGGAGATGGCAGAGGATGCGATCGAGCGCAATTTGCAGATCATTGGCGAGGCTGTGAATCATCTTCCCGGGGATATCACTGATGCACATCCTGAAGTTCCCTGGCCGCAGATCAGAGGCTTCCGTAACGTGCTTGTTCACCGATACTTCGGGGTGAACGTGGACATTATCCTCGACGTCGTTGAGACCCATCTCCCACCGCTCGCAGAAGCTCTGGAGGACTGGGTCGACGTCCAACAGGTTGATGACTAACAACAGGTGTCATGATGGCCAATGTGACTTCCGTACAGCGCCTGCGCCCCGAGGGTCTTGTGTCCACTCCGGCATTCAGCCATGTGGCGATTGTTCCGCCGGGGGCCACCACCATCTATGTGGGTGGGCAGAATTCCGTCGATGAATCCGGCTCGCTTGTCGGCGCGGACGATGTTGCTGCGCAGTCGGTGCGTGCCCTCAGCAACGCGAAGATTGCGTTGGCGGCGGCTGGAGCTGGCGTCAACGACGTCATCCAATGGACCGTGCTGTTTGTTGACGGCGTTGACATCGGAGCCGCATATGGGGCGATTGCAGGTGACCTTGCCTCCGATGAACCGCCTCTGGTGACCAGTGCACGGGTAGCTGGTCTTGGTGTCCCCGGCGCCCTTGTCGAGATCGGCGCTGTCGCTGCCGTGGTGCGATAACGGCTTGATATCCAGCGGAGTCAGCCATGGCGATTGCTGGGCTCCAGCGGCCGACATTCTGCCGCGCAAGTGCAAGGAGATGCAATGTCACTCACCACACAGCAAACCCAGAACACGATAGATGAGTTGCGCCAGAATTTTGAGCTCACCGGTCTGTCCACGCACCAAGTAGCTGCTGATCTGAACATCAGCGAACCCAAACTAGGCCGCATCATGAGTCTGACGCAGGCCTCATTGAATGATCCATGGATCCTGCGGAATTATCTGCTCGACAATGTGCAGGAACGCGGCCTGGAGCCCGTTGCTTTTACGGCGCTGGAGGGCGACTGGCATGACTATTGGTTCCTTGACACCCGCGCCATTGATGCACGAGAGATGTCGGGTGGTGATCGTTAATGTAGTTTGGATGTGGTGCAAAGTCAGAGCCGGAAACGCCATGGTGGCGCGTTAGTGGGGAAATGAAATTGCAAAGTTCCTGCGAGAATTGTGGCGCGCAGTTGACGTCTGGGGCTGCGGTCTGTGAGCAATGTGGTGTTCCGGTAAGGGCCCCACTGTCTGGGGCTGCCACGTCAGATGAAACGCCACCCGATCCTGTGTCGCCGAGTGCTGACACTGATGCGATGGCCCCTGCGCCATCCGACGGTGACCAACTGTGGTCGCCAGTCCTGCCGACTGCCACCGACGCCGAGCCGAAATCTGGCGCGGTGAAACCGTTGGTGATGCCCCCGATGACGTTGGTGTCACCATTGCCAGCTGAAACACCCGGTGCCCCGGTGGTGATGCCTCCCGTGACGATTGACCCCATGTTGACGGCAACCAGCCCAGCGGCGCAATCGCTGACGGCACCCCTGACGGTTTCGCCTCAGCTCGTTGCTCCGGTGTCGTCCGGCGCTTCCTCGGCGTTGGCTGTGCCCGGTGGTTTGAAGAGTCCACGGACCATGGCCCTGCTGGTTACCGGTGGTGTCGTGTTGTTTGCGCTGAGCTTCTTTGCGGGTTATTTCTGGGGGTGGGCGTGATGAAACGGATTCTGGTGTTGGTGGCCGCATTGTTGATGGTGGCTGGGGGATTGGCGGGAAATGCATTCCGTAATTCCCGGGCGCTGCAGGAAGGTGCTTCGTACAAGTTCACCACCAAGGTTGATCCCTCCGCGTCGGGCAATGTGGCGTCGGCCAGTGCCTCAACAGCGAGCAGCTCCCAGTCGCCGTCGGCGAGCAGCTCGGAGGATTCCGAAGCCGATGACCAGGACTGGGTGGAGATCACCTATCAGGCGGTTATTGCGCGCGTTGATGGCTCAACAGTTGCCCAAGTGGAAAACCAATCCAGCGGGCAGACGTGGCAGGCCCATATCAGCAGAGTCTCTGGCAGCGGCTATGTGCTTACCGCCCCTGACATGCCTGATTTCACGATCAAACAGAGCGGCAATCCGTTTGGGGAGTCTGAATTAGACACCACACCGGAAGAGATTGTGGCGAAAGATCAGAGTATTGAATCAGTAGGTGGCACTCAGGTGTTGTCGGCATCACCGCTGCTCGACAATGGTCAAATTGATCCAGATATCACCATTGTCGGCTCGTCGGACGGCGATGGTATCGAATGCACGGCTGGTGCTGAGGCCCAGAATTCATTTTCGTGCTTGCCTTATTCGTCGGGTGCCGATGCGTGCTGGCTCGATCCCAGCAGCGCCAACAACATCCTGTGTGCAGGCAAGGAGGTGCGGGAGTTCAATCGCTACCGTGATGTGCACCTGGAGCGTTCGAGCACCGCTGGCGAGCAGACGCCCGTCTGGTTGGAGACCGAGGATGGGTCGCAATTCAGGATCTTGACGGGTGGTGCGCGATCCATGAGTGCAGATGGCTTAGTGCCTGCCTACACGTGTGTGGCTGGGCCATGCCTCCAGAACAAATCGGGCGTCCTGGTGAACTACGAGACTCCGGGGCCGCGGGTGGATATGAGTCCGTCGAGTTGGCAGGTACAAGTGGGCACCCTCGAATATCAAGGTTCTTCTGTCGTGCACACCGTTGCGGTAACGAAGGCTTGGACCACCAGCCGCCTTTTCTGATCAGGGAGCCACCGGATAGTGGCTGCGCACTGCGATGCGGTTCCAGGAATTCATCACAATCGCCAGCCAGTGGAGTTCCGCTTCAACGTGTGAGGCACTTGGAATCAGTTTCGTTAACGTCGACCATGCCCGATCAGTAGAAAAGAGGCAGAGATGAAGATGCCAAAATTTGCTCAAATAGAACCGTTGAGCCAAGAAGCGCTGCACTTTTCACGATGGGTCATGGAACCTGGCATGTCACTGTCGGCAGTGATTCCAGCGGATATGAGCAAATGTGGAATCTATGTTCTTGAATTTGATGATGGACAATTTTATGTCGGTCAAACCGTGAATCTTCTGTCGCGCTATTCTTGTCATGTTCGGCATCAGCCGGGAACAATTGTTGCTCTCCGATTTGCCCCAGTGCCTGAGGCGCTGCTCGATCGAGCCGAGCGGGATGTTGTGGCTCGGGTGGTGGCGGAGAAGCATTCTCTGCGGAACAGGGATTTGGTGACTCTCCCGCTCCGCTCCACGGCGCTGGACATGGTTATTGACCCGGCGGTGCAAGATGAGTGGTTAGCAGGTTCCGCCACTGAGTTCAATATTGGTGAGCGGGGACATCTTGCACTGGACCGGATCGCTTCAGGGTCTTCGACTGCCACGGGACAACGCAGCTATGAGCGTCTGAAAGCTCATCCTCAGTATGTGGACATTGTCGAGGCACTCGCCTGGTATCTGTGGATATGTATTCCTTGGCCGCATGAGACCGAGCAGCGGTTCTGGACGGTGACGGCGATGCCCAATACAGCGCGGAGCAAATGGTCTCACCGATTGGCTGCGCTGAGCGTCAATAATGTTGAAGTGTTGGTGATCGATGAGCAGCGGGAGGATGAAAATTCGGAATGGGATGTCACCGCCCGCGTCAATCTCGCTTTCGATACAGCCCTGAAGGAATCCGGCTCCTGGGGAGACTATCTTTCAGAGATCGAATACGGTCCAGTCGGGAATGTGTTGGCGATTGTTGGTGAACCAATCGCCGTGAGCATGGTTTTGACAGACCAGGAACTTTCCCCTGCAGCCCGTACGCTGGCGATGGGCTTGTTGCGCAAGGGTCCTTCGATGTTCTCCCGATTTCATAACCAGCGGCTGGCCGATGACGTTTTTGCGATGCTCCAAAAAGAAATGGATTCGCCGGAATCCGTGTTGTGGGATGAGGATCTGTTGGGCCCGATGAACAGTCCAGTGGATCCTTCAAGCCCCTCAGATCTGGGCGCCGAAGCCCAATAGGATTCCCACGACCACCACGGCAATGATGACGATGGTGGCGAACAATCCCAGCAGTACCGGCTTGGCGCCGAGCTTCATCAGTGACTTGATGTGCACGCCCAAGCCCAGGGCGAACATGGCTGTCGCAAGCAGGAACTGCTGCACCAGCTTCACCCCGCCCAGCACCGGGGCTGGCACGATGCCTGCCGAAGCCACCAAAATCATCGCGATGAATCCGGCCACGAACAGCGGCACGATCGGGGGCCGCTTCGTTCCGGGCAGCCGTGTCTCGTGGCGGTTGCGCACCAGCGAGACCCCTGCGACGACCGGGGCCATGAGGCATACGCGAGCCAGCTTCACGGTGACGGCAACAGCCAACAGGGAACCTCCACCGGCGATACCGGCAGCAGCCACCACCTGGGCCACCTCATGGGTGGATGCTCCGATGAGGGTCCCGGCGTCACCGGCCCCCAGCCCGAACAGAGCCACCAGACCGTTGGTCGCCGGAATCATGAGGGTGCCATAGAGCACCACCAGCGCGACTGCTGCAGCCACCTTTTCCTGACTGGCTCTGATCGAACCCTGCATTCCGGCAACTGCGGCCGCCCCGCAGATCGAGAAGCCCGAGGCGATCAGTGTGTACATGTCGCGGTCCATGTGCATGGCACGTCCCATCGCCATGGTGGCGAAGAAGGTAACCGCGACCGCAGCTACGACGACCAGCAGCATCTTCGGCCCCAGGCCCACGATGGTGGGGATCGACACCTGAAGGCCCAGCAGCACCACACCCCAGCGCAGCACGCGCTTGGCGGCCAGACCGATACCTGCTTCGAGACCGGAATGGATCGGCACCAGATTGCGCAGCGCGATACCGACGATGATGGCCACCAGCATCGGGCTCAGCTGGGGGTAGACTGAACCCAGCACCATCACGGCTGCGTCGGCGGCGGCACACAGGGCCAAACCCGGCACCCAAGAGGGGAGTTGGCGTGATGAGTGGTTGGGTGCCGACGTTGGCGGATCAATCGGGGTCAGCACTGCGGTGGGGACCCCGGATGCAACGCCCATGGCGTCGCCGGCCGGTTCGTCGACTGGATCGATCGTGTCATTGCTCACGGTGATCATTTCTACGGGGACCGGTCACCCTGCTCGGGTCACTTTCGTATCAGGTCATACACTTCTGCTATGGGTACGCGCACGCGCAAGCATCCGCTGGACCGGCAGCTGGCACCTTCGGTCCTTCGGCTGCTGGTGCTGGTGGAAGATCTTGGTGGAGTGGGAGCTGCCGCACGGGTTG
Organism: uncultured Propionibacterium sp.; assembly: GCA_964293265.1. GTDB lineage: Bacteria > Actinomycetota > Actinomycetes > Propionibacteriales > Propionibacteriaceae > Propionibacterium. The sequence goes on along the minus strand of CAXYYR010000071.1, from coordinate 4,453 downwards.
TCGGGGTGAGCCAGCCCACCGCCTCGCGTGCACTCACCGGGTTGGAGAGCCGGCTGGGGGTGATGCTCCTGCGTCGCACCGCCCTGGGCACCTCCCTCACCGCTGAGGGTCTGGCCCTGAGCGCCCAGGCACGCCTGGTGTTGGCTGCCTACGACCGTTTGGAATCGGTGGTGGCCGACATGGGCCCCGATACTTCGGGACAACTCAAATTGGCTGCCAGTCGCACGGTGGGGGAGCAGCTGGTGCCGGGCTGGTTGGCTGCGGTCGGGCGTGAACGTCCCGATCTGCAGGTGCAATTCCATGTGGGAAATTCGGATGCGGTGATCCACCAGGTGCGGGCTGGCGAGGTTCCGCTCGGGTTCGTCGAGGTGCCCACCCCGCCGGCTGATTTGGCCAGCGAGGTGCTGCTGCACGACCGGATGGTGGTGATCGTCTCGCCCGGTCATCCGTGGGCCGGCGGCACCGTCACCCTGCACCATCTGGGCCTGGCACACCTGGTGGAGCGCGAACGCGGCTCGGGTACCCGGTCGATGGTTGACACGGTGTTGCCGCATCGCAGTAGTCCGGCCGCCGAGTTTGATTCGAACACCGCGATCATCCACGCCGTGGCAGCAGGCATCGGCCCGGCCGTGCTCAGCGAACTGACCATCGGCAATGCCGCTCGCGACGGTGACGTGGTGGTTGTGCCCTGGTCCCATGAACCACCGCGTCGCCCCCTGTGCGCCATCTGGCAGCCCGCACTCAGCTCGTCGCGGCTGGTGCGTGACATCTTGGCGATCGTACGCACCGATGTGTCCCGCACAAGACGCCCCATGGTTGGCTGAAGGCCGATCATTACGGGTGGGGATCGTTACCGTGCTCAGTCGAAATCGGCAATGACGATCTTCTTCATCGCCACCATCTTGCGATAGGCGTCGGGCTTGGTCATCAGATCGTCCATGTTGTCGGGGACCACCTGCCAGCTCATGTCAAAACGGTCCTTGCACCAGCCACACTGCTCGGCCTCCGGAACCGACGACAGCGCATCCCAGAAATGGTCGATCTCACTCTGATCGGCGCAGTTTACGATGAAACTCACACCCTCGTTGAAAGGCGCATAGTTGCTTGGGGCATCCCAGGAATCCATCGCACTGAACCATTGCCCGGCCAGCTGGAATTCAGCGAACATCACGGCACCCGGTACCTGGCTGGTATCGCTGTCGGGATAACCCATCACGGCGCCAACATGTGCATCCGGGAAGACTGACGTCCAATAATCCATCGCTGTCCGGGCGGTTGCCGCAGTATGCGGGAAGGTGATTTGGGGCACCACGAAAGGTCGCGGGTCGCCCTTGGGATCGGGGAGCATCAATTGCCAGGTGACGCCGAAACGGTCGCGAACCGAGCCGTAGCGGGCAGACCAGGGTTGGGGCCCGAGATCGGTGAACACTTCGCCGCCGTCGGCAAGGTGGACCCAGGTGTCGTCAAGATGCTCTGCAGCGTGCGGATCGCTGGCGGGATCGAAGTTGAGTAGGAACGAAATGGCTGTGCCCTTGGTGAATTCCGGACCGGCATTGATGGCGTTGAATTCCAGGTTGGCGATTCGGAAGCGAATCTCCACCGGCTGACCGGCGAACTCCTGCTGGAATTCCGGCAGGCCCTGTTCGGGGTAGCGGGAGACATGTGTCTCGGCGCTGTCGGGGAACACGGTGAGATAGAAGTCGACCGCCTCGCGAGCAACGTGATCGAACCACAGGGAAGGAACAACCTTCTGACTGGTCTGGGTGGCGTCCATGCGACGACGCTAGCAAGCCAGTGGGCCAAGTAGACGGCGGGTAGTGAATCGGTGATGTGCCCACAGCGAATGCGGCCACCATTGGTGGTAGTCGTCAAAGATCTGATGATGGCGGCGCTACCGTGGCCCGGTGAGCCTTGACGAATTCCACATTCCACATCCCGAACCTGGTGGGGAAATGCCATGGGCCATGCAATTCGTGGTCTACCGTGACCGGCACGAACCGGCCCGCCAGGTGGATGTCTGCGAGGCGGCAGGTCGAGCGGTCGTGACACTGCTGGACGACCCCCGATCGGCTCCCGGCGGGCCCTGGCATGACGCGGTGACGCGCTGGACCGGAGGTCACATCCGAAAATTGGTGCGCCGTGCCGACGGCAAACGCTGGACCGATGTCCAGGAGCTGGACGGCGTCACCGTGGAACAGCCCGGGCCAACCGGTTTCGGGCCTGCCAGCGTCCGGGCATTCGTTCCCTCGCCGGAGGAACCCCAGCCCAAGGCATTGGGCAAATTGCAGATCGCCGGGACCAATTTTCCCGATGAAGGCACCAGCCTGGCCACCGATGCCCGGGCCATCGTGGAAGTGACCCCTCTGGTGGAGATGACCAGTGGCAAGTTGGCTGCCCAGGTGGCACACGCGGCGCAAAGGCTCTACGAGACGGCCGACGCATCTGCCCGCGAGCTGTGGCGCAACGACGCATTCCGGGTCGAGGTGGTGTTTCCAAGCCTCACGTCTTGGCAAGACAGTCCGCGCCCGGTGAGCATCATCGATGCCGGATTCACCGAACTCGGCGGTCTCACCGAAACCACCAGAGCATTGTGGCGACCGTGATCACTTGTCGAATCGGTAAGCTGCCAGAGTCCACCGTCCACGGAAGGACCCCAGAATGAAACTGTCCCGTCGAGCCTTGGTGGGTGTGATGGGCGTCGCTGCCCTGAGCGCCTGCTCCAGCACCGATCCGATCGATTCGGGCGCGTCGTCGCGAACCGGGGCCCTGGTGATCGGCTCTCAGCAGTATTACTCGAACGAGATCATCGCCGAGTGCTATGCCCAGCTGCTCGAAGCCTCCGGAATTCAGGTGAGCCGGCAATACCAGATTGGGCAGCGCGAGATCTACATCGATGAATTGACGTCGGGGAAAATCGACCTGATTCCCGAATACACGGGCAATCTTCTGCAGTACTTCGATGCGGACGCCACGGTGACCGATCCGGGCGCTGTTCGAGACGCACTGGCTTCGGCCCTGCCACAGGGCCTGCGGGTGTTTGATCCCGCCGCTGCCAGCGACCAAGATTCCTACACGGTCACCCGAGCCACAGCCGACCAATACGGGCTGACGTCGATTGCCGATCTCGCGAAGATCGGTGGCACCATCACCGTGGCCGCCAACTCGGAGTTCGCCACGCGCAGTTATGGGCCCAGCGGCCTGAAAGCCACTTACGGAGTGGACGCCACAGTGCTCGGCGTCGAGGATTCCGGTGGCCCCCTCACCGTGAAAGCGCTGACTGACGGGCGGGTGCAGGTTGCCGACATCTACACCTCCGATCCGGCCATCACGGCCAACGACCTGGTGGTGCTTGACGATCCCGAGCACCTCATCCTGCCCCAGAACGTCATTCCCTTGGCAACCCAGAAGGTTGATGATGCAGCGGCGTCGGTGATCGGACGGGTCAATACCCAGCTCAGCGAGACTGATCTGCGGTGGCTCAACGAACAGAGCGTGACCAAGCAGCTGAAGTCGGCTGATATTGCACGTGAATGGCTGAGCAACAAGTCTTTGACGTGAACCATACGGCTGCTCGTCGCCAGTTGCCGGTGTGGTTGGCAGTGCTGGGTGTGATCGTTCTGGGTGCCAATCTTCGGCCCGGTGCAACTTCAGTGGGGCCGGTTTTGGCCGAGCTGCGCGAGGGCCTGGGCATGGGCTCGGGCATTGCGGCGCTGCTCAACGCGATTCCACCGTTTTGTTTTGCGGCATTCGGCATCATGGCGGCCCGGATCGGGGGTCGGTTCGGCACCACCAGAACACTGGCGGTCTGTGCCCTGCTGATCACTGCCGGACTTGGTGTTCGGGTTTTCGCCGCTGGTGAGGCTACTTTCCTGGTGTTCACCGTGGTCGCCTTGGCCGGCATGGCCGTGGGAAATGTGCTGGCCCCGGTGTTCGTGAAGCGGTTCTTTCCCGCCCGGGTGGCACCCATGGTGTCGGTGTACGCCACGATGCTTCCAGTCGGTGCGCTGGCGCCCAGCCTCATGACGCCGTTGGTGAACGCTGCCCACCCGGGAAATTGGCGGCTCAACCTGGGGATCTGGGCGCTGACTGCTGCTCTGGCGCTGGTGGTGTGGGGTGGTATTGCAGTGCTGGCACCCCACGCCGGACATGTGCACGATCAGACAGTCGGGGTTCCGCGCATGCAGGCGCCGAGCATGTGGCAGCTTGCCCGCACCCGCAAAGGCCTGGCCCTGGGATTGTTCTTCGGCTTCCAATCGATGCAGGCCTATGTGGCATTCGGTTGGCTGCCTCAGATCTATCGCGACGCAGGACTCAGCAGTTCACAGGCCAGCCTGCTGCTGGCGCTCTTCAACGTGTTGAGCATCCCCGGTGGCACCATCATGCCGTTGCTCGCACAACGGCTGCGCAGCGGTGCCTTGATTGTGGTGGGGCTGGGGGTGTGTCTGGTGGGCGG